>NZ_SNWA01000003.1:364744-729489 GCF_004361815.1 Paraburkholderia sp. BL10I2N1
GAATTGCCGCTTCAAACATGGGAACTCCACAAGTGAATGCGGAGCGACCCCGGCGGGGGTCGCTTACCCGCGGGGTATAGAAAGTGACAGGAGGACCAGCTACCCGTCAGGGGGCGCGATACGCCTCGCCTGATGCGCTGACATCGGACCAGTTTTGAAGATACGCTTGCGCGATTTCTGGATGGTTCGACAGCACCAACACGTTTTCTGAATTAACCCGTGCTGCTGCCTGGCTGAAGTTATATGAGCCCGTTTCAACGGTTGAACCGTCGCAAACTATGTACTTGCTGTGAACCGTAACCCTCACAGTGTTACTGCCGTGGGGAGTGGTTCCCACAGCGGCCCCGGTCTTGCGCCGGCGGAATCGGCTGCGAAGCGTAGCGGAGCAGACGGTTCCGCCGGCGCGCCGCTGAAGTTGTGACTTCGCGTAAGTTGCGCACAAGGAAGTATGGATGGTGGTGTGCAAGGTCTTCATTTCCGCAATGTGAATACGTTAGTCTGGTTGGTTGAGTTCGTCCGCAGTAGCTCGTTCTCCTTGAGCAGCCGAAGATTGATCGATTGGGAACGCTGCAAATCGATCTTCAATAGCGCGTGTTCGTTGCGCAGCATCGCAAGCTTCGTCTGACACTCCTTGAGTCGATCCCGAACGTTGTCGAGCCTCGTTTCGTCAGATTCACCGATGAATTGCCGGATCTTTTCCGCAATATCCGGGTGCCTGTTGTGGATGGTTGCGTTGTTGACACCGGCCTCGCGGGCCACCGCTGCAATACTGAGTCGCTGGCCAGGCGGCACGACCTTCGGAACTCCATGCCGGATTCGCTTGATCGCCATCTCCAGTGCCGTCGCTGTTTCGCGTTTCTTCATGAATGGAACTCCGAAGGCGGGGCACTGTGCGGCACTACATGCGGCTTGATTGATTCGCCGAGATCGACCAGGACGCGTTCCGCAGCTTCGAGATGGTCAATGCACCGCTGACGCGACGCTATTCCGATGTCGCTTTGGTTCAGCACCTCGATCTGCTGATCTCGAATGCCCCGCCATATCTGGATGTGGCTCTCGTCAATCACGCCTTCGCCACAGGACGTGCAACGGATCGCGTCGTAGAGACCATGCCCGCCGCAGCCGGATCCGCTCGCAAGGCACCATGAATGGCCGGTACCGCGCACGAACACGTCGTCGCCGAGTTTGCGGCAGAAGTCCTCCATGTTCGATACGGTCTTTACTTCCCGGCGATCACGGAACGCAACAATCCGTTGACCCCCGCCTCCTGAGAGCGGCCGTTCTGAATTGATCCACTTTTCCAGAATCGCTGCCTGCAGTTCGTCTCGCTCGAACATAATCTGCTCGATCACTGTCGAATCGATGCCGGCTTCCTGCCGCGAGTAATAGAGCGTCATATCGATGGACCAATGCTTGAAATGCTCCCGGAGATACCGCACATCCCCCATGAGATTTCGGGCGACAAATACAGCGAAGGTTCGCCTGAACTGGTGCGGCGTCAGCGGCCAAGGCTTCCCCACCTCGACCGCATCCCGATCTCGGACTCCCTCCATATCCTCCTGCGTCACAACTGCGCCAGACATACGTGCAAACGCTCGTAGCGCGGCAGCCGCAACAGCTCCCCCGAACGACCGGATCCTCCCCTTTTCCTTGGCTGCTATCAGAAGGGTGTCTCGATGTCGCTCGCGCTCATGCAGCTTCCTAGCCATCTCACCGCGAGCGGAGTTAATTAGCGACGGGTTACCGGCGACAGCCTGGAACGCCTCGTTCATCGCATTGGCCACTGCCCTATACGGCGCGCCGAGACGGGTTGCTACGGCGACAGCCTTCCCGACAACCTCTGGAACCATCCATTCCGCCGGACGAGGGTCGCGCTCGAGCTTGTAGGTCGTTCCTTTCAGCCAGCAGAAGACTTCTCCGTCGAACCCTTCTCTCCTGGAGAAGCAGCCTATCTCCAGCGACGCAAGTTCCGAATCTCTCATACCGGAGAATGCGGCGAACACGATGTAACAGGCCGAACGCAGATAGAGAAGTTGCTCTTTCAGTTGACGTGCGGAGTCATAGCCATACCGGGCTGCAACTTGCGCTGATTGCGGAGCCGACAGATGCCCAACACGGACAGCGAGGTATTCGTCCTCGTTCTTGTAGATACTCGCAAAGCCATCGGGGTAACGTGCTTGATGCGCTTCAACCAGCTTCGCGTACTCTTGCTCACGAATGTCGAGGATTTCGTCCCGAGCGCGCAGCAACGCGTGAGCATGCTGCTCGACGTATTCGAGCGCTTTCTGAACTATGATTTGTAGCACCCGTACCGGAACAATCTCGGTCGTCGCATCACCGATGATCCTCTTCCGCGGCGGCTTACTACCCTTGACGATGAGAGACGACGACGAATCTCCCCACGGGTAGCCCGGCAACCGATCGTTCAGGTGATCGCGAAGATCGTAATACGTGGTCAGGATCTGCAGGCTGATGTTGAGAGAACTGTCTTTGAGTGCCTCCTTCGACTCCTTCGCATAGGCAAGACAGCGCTCCGGCGACATCTCGGCAAACGACGCAATACCGTTGCGTACCATCCATTTCAGCAGCAGTCGTAGTTGGCTCCAGTTATTGAATAGCGTTTTCGCGGAAATGTGTCTCCCAGAGCGGGGCCCCTTGACACGCCAGCGCTCGTACAGAAACCGCTTTGCTGATTCCAGGAGACGAGCGTGACGGGCGTCAATCAGCGTCGAGCCGTCATCAAACTCGACATCGAACCGAATAGCTGCCCCCCGCGTGTTGCGTGTATGGATGTACGGCGACAGGTCCCATGAAACATCCCTGAAGCGGGAAACCACGAATTCGCCTCGCTGGGTGACGATAAGATCCGGGATGGCAGAAACTGCGGTCGCATGGATATCAACCAGATGGCTTGCTGCGTTAGTCATTTGCCGCTCCCCCGAGAATCGACCTTTCACGCCACATGGGATGAGGATCCCGTCGCGCCGCGGTTCTTGCCGCTCGCACGACGTCCGCGCGGAAGCGGGCGGAGATCACCTGATCGATTTCGCGTATCACCCAGCCGTAAACTTTGTGCCAGCGATTACGCCCAAGCAGGTTGCGCTCCTTGATCAGTAGCCAGTAAAAGCTGAACAGGCGGTACAGATCGCTTTCCATCACCACCTGATTGGGACACCGGAAACAGTGAAGGAATGCCGTGCATGCGCGCTCCCTCGTTTGGGGCGCGAATTTTCCGTAAAACGGCGAACTGCAGCGCCCGACACCCGTGTTATGTCTCCCGGACAGGACGAGGCGAACTTCATCGACTGACACACGCATCTCGTCCGCCATCTTCGACAGGACCTCGGGGTCTTCCTGGGTGCCCCGCAACTGCGTTTCGAGGCAAAGCCCGACGAATTTGTGATTACGCTCCATCTCCGGTGTGACCGCGAGATAATGCGAGTCCGTCATCCTCGGAAGATTCCCCAGCGCGTTGGAGGCTCTGATTAAATCCCCACCCGTTAGCCGCCATATCCGCGTTGCAAAGGTCTTTCTCAACCGCATGACCGTCACCCGCATCAGAGATTGTTCGCCGGTTTGCGGATTGACCTCATCAGACAGAAGGCGGTGGCGGTCAACAAACCGGCGAGTCGCTTCATTCAACATGGACGCGTCGATCGGAGCGACCTTGTCCCCCCAGCCGCCATTCGGCATCCGCCGACATAACCAGAGCAATGACCGTTCAGACAACGGTACATGTGCCACATGCTGTTCGGTCAACGCCATGACCTCACGAAACAAGGTCGCCACATCCGTCCGCACAGTCACAAAGTCTTCGATGTTTCGACCCTGCCGGAACGACTGCACGGCAATGTTGTTTCCCCGACGTTTGTACGTTGTCAGCAAGGCATGACTATCTGGCTTCAGGGGATGTGGCTGCAAGGCGTCACGCCTCAATTCAAGAAGCGGTGCAGGGTTGCGTCCTGTTCTCGCCGCGATGAGCAGGAAATAGACGAGGAGCGTATCGTTCTCTCCCCCGTCGAAATGCCCTTCGCGAATAGCTGCAAGATCAGCGACAAGTGCGGCCATAAGCCGACCCATCTCGTCCTTGGAATACGGCTGGTGCCCTTTGCCAGATCGATTGCTTCCTGGAAATGGGTTCACCGGAAGGCAATCGCGGCTCAGAATGCCAACGCAGACGCATTCAAGCAGGATGGACTTCGTATGCGTATAGATCGCTCGGGCGGTCGCATACGACAGAAAGCCTGTTTCGGTGTCCGCGGGCTTTCGCAGCAGCCAGATCACATAAGCATCGAGCAAATCCTTCGTGATGTCCGTCATCTTCGACACCCTCTGCCCTTTCGTAGCCAGATCGTCGAGAAATGCGAACCACTGTGGAATACCGCTGCTACATATTGTAAGGATACTTCCGGGAGACAATGTCTTTGCAAGACGCGATACAGCGTCACGCATCGCAAAGACAATCTCCGATCTCCCAGCGTCAACATTCGATGGCGCGCCAACATCGGTATCGACGATCGAGCCGCCCACGAAGCGCCAACGATCGAAATCAAAGCTCTTCGCCCCCGCGCTTACGGGGCAAATGGTCCTTACCATCAAGAGGCCGTCAAGTTCGTCTCCCCGCGTCGTCGGCATTTCGTAGTTCTTACGGCGCTTCATGACGCATCTCCTGCAAGAAGGCCATCGATCTCGAGCTGATACTCGTTCAGATCTGTCTCTCCGAACAGATCGAGGCAGTGAACATAACGAGTCGTGGTACTGATTGAGCTATGTCCAAGACGATCCCGTACCCATGCCAGTGCATGGCCGAGGTTGACCCGTTTGCTTTCGGCGAATAGCTCACACGTCGCGAACGTATGCCTTAGCATGTGCGGAGTCGCCCTGAAGCCGAGCACCGGCGGTGACGATCCAGAGGGCGCCCATAGTTTCCGGTACGCGTTATTCAACCCTTTTTCATTCCACCGGCCCCCTCCCTGGTTAAGAAACGCAACGGTCGCAGGTGTTCCAATGGCCTCGCGGTGAGAACGTGAGCGGAATGCTCCCTCGCCGAAGTTCAGGTAGTCGAACAGGTCTTTCATCATGTGCCACGAGACATAGACACGACGGGCCTTGCCGTGTTTGAGTTCCATGTCTGCCGGATCGAGATTGACCGGAATGCGTCGATTGCGTGACACGGGTGACGGATCAAAGACATACTTCTTGGGAAACGTCCTGCACTCCGCATTTCGCAGGCCGGTCTGCAGCATCAGTTTCGTCATCAACCGAAGCGTTTCTGTCGTACACGCTTTCAGCAGCTCACGGCACTGGTTAATGGTAAGCAGCGGCACGAGCTTCTTCCTCGCCGTGGGTCGAAGGTTGTCCCTCTCGACGATACGTCCGGCTCTGGCATGGCGGTACATGTCCGGATGCACCTCCGGAACGAATGCGAAGTCTCTGCTTTCCCATGGAACGAAGTCGATCCTGCCGCGACGTGCCGCCCACCGATAGAACGCCATGATGTGCGTCAGTCGCTTGCGAACGGTGCTCGATTGGACCTGCTGCCTGCCTGTTCCCGGGTCCACGAGACCAAGCGACCAGTTCCGGTAGATGGCCGGCGTAGAGATCTCTTCCCCTTGCCGGCCTTTGTTCGGCTTTGAATCCCACGACAGCAGATTGGCCCGCAGCCATGAGAAGTAATCGTCAAGCGATTCAGCGTGACTTTTCCAAGTTGCCGGGCTAGCGGTACTCGCATTTTCCAAGGCTGTCCAAAGAAGATAGTCGTTGACTTCCATCACAAATTCCATGTCGTTTTCGCAGAGGAATGGAATTCCCGGACATGCATGGCCCTTGTAGGTAAAGTCATCGCTGGTATAAAACATTCTCATCAGGTCTTGCTCCCGTGACATATGTGACAAGCGTCGATATAGACGCCCGCCATAAATAGCACCGTCACGAGTATCGCGGTGACGAACATCAAGCACAGGTTCGGAGGCAAGTTCACACGGCACGGTCATCTCCTCAATCCGCCGATCCATGGCGATAACGCTGCAACAGCGACCCATAGCGTCTGTATGCGTCGATCCAGTTTTCCGCAAACGCGTGGCGGGCTTCGTCAAGACTGACTTCACCATGGCATACCGCCATGTACAGGGCGAACTCGAGTTCGTCCTTGCGCTCAGCGTTCCACTCAGACTTGCGGGGCTCCGGCCACAAGTTCCCTGGATCAGTTGAACTACCGCCGACACTCAGGGGAATAAGGTGGTCTTCCTCGTAATCGCGCGGGTCGGTGTCCGCGTAGCCGTACTGGCGGATCTGGTATTTCTTGAGCCGGTTCGTATAGAACGCTGGCGGCCGGACCGTTCTGGTCCATCCGTTCACACAGACGGTACTGCCGATGTTTGCCTGCGTGACATCAGGGTTGATAGCCCCCGGAGTCAATCCCGGGTCCGGAAGGTCGGCTGCGAAGCACGCGAATGTGGCCAATAGCAGTGCCAGTGCCACGAACGATTTCTTCTTCACGCCTAGCCTCCTCGCTGTCCAAATGCGGCCGTATCGGCAACATTGACGACTCCCGAAAGTGGCCCACTTACAGCGATGTAACACCCTTCCGGTTTACGGTTGTCGTGCTGTATCGGAAACGCACTGACCGTGCGCACAGGAATGCCCGCGTAGGTCAATGCGCCAAGCGCAGCGTGTGCACGACCGCCGCGGTCCTCCGATGTGGCAGTGACCGTGGACTATCGCAGCAATATCGACGACACCGCGCTTTTTTGCGGCGATCAGCGCCCGCACGACAGTGGGGGACGTGAAGTCGTACGCCATCACCCGTATCGAGCGTTGCCCACCGTCGATGGTGCGCAGCACCAGCCGTTCGGCACCGCCGTCGGGCGAAAACGCCACTTCAATGGCCGACTCTGCAGCGCCTGCGGGTTGCGCAAGCAGCAGGCAGCCTGCCGAGACGAGCGCCGCCGTGATGGTCGCAAGGATGATCTGCTTCTTCATGGAATTCTCCGGAGATAGAGGTATACGGCCAAAGCCCCGCTTCTATCGGAAGCGGGGCGATGACGAGAAAAATGAATAGTCAGGAACAGCGCAACGGGTGTGATGCAGGGAAGACCAGCACACTCCCGTCCTTGCAGACCGTGAAGTCACCTGATTCACGTTTTGGCTGATGGACAACGATCGGCGGCTTGACGTCAACGCTGCGTGCCTGCGGTTGGGCGGCACACGCGCAAAGAGACGAGCTACCCGCAACAATCAGCAACATCAAAAGGTTCGACATGAAAATGCTCCTCAAGGAAAACGGCGGGGAGCAACCCCTGAAGGGATGGGCTCCCCACAGGGTTGAGATACGAAAAATAAAATGGCTTCGGCGCTCAGGCCGCGAGAGCCTGGACGTCAATCACTGCATCGGCTTCCAGAATCAGGTCCGGCGTTTGCGAGATGAAGAACTCCCGCTCATAGCCACCCTGATTCAGGACTTCACGTTTCATCCGCATGAACTGCAGCTTGCGCTCAGGATCGAGCGGGCCATCGGACTCGTCGCTGAACAGCGTCTGATACGGTTGGCCTGCGTTGCGCGCGTGGTACAACGCGATACCCCGCGTCAGACACTCGTTGATCCAGACCTTCTGGCCACCCGACATCACCGCGACCGCCTTGGTGCTGTCGTTGTCGGCGTCTTGCACGAGGATTTCGAATCCCTCGCGCAGGTCGCCACTGGCCAGCTCACGCTGGGTCCGGATCTCGACCGTGAAGCGCATGCCATAGCACGCGAGCAACAGGTCATTGACCGTCTGCGTGAGCGCGGGGCCTGCATCGTCGATGGTCAGGGCGATCACACCTTCATTGCCCAGTCCCTTCGTCAGCAGCTTCCAGCGTGCGATCTCGTCGGATATCCGGTTGGCACGCGACTGTGTCGCGTCGAATCCGGACAGTTCCCTTGTGATCGCCTCGCGCTCAGCTTCGCGCGTCGCCTGCGAGCGGATCAATGCTTCGATCCGTCCATCGAGCGCCGCCAGCGACTCACGGTTGGCCGCGAGTTGCCGGTCAAGCTCGCCGATCGCTGCGGTGACGTCAACGGCCGAAAGACGTGCCATCTCCGACTCCACCTCGCGAAGCAGGCCTGTAAGGCGCCTCGTCTCCGTCTCCCGGCGGGTCCGGCATTCAGCGTCCTCAGCATCGAGGGCCGCGAGTTCCTGACGGGCGGTCACCAGTTCGCTTGTCGCGGCATCCAGCAACGGCTTGCGTGCCGCAAGCTCGGTCGCTTTCTGGAAATCGCGACGCGCGGTTGCCAGCGCTTCGTTGACACTGCGCAGTTCGGTCCGCTTTGCGGCGAGTTGCGCAACCTGCGGTGTCAACAGGTCAGACTGCTCGCGTTGCTTGCGAAAGTTCTCGCGAAGCTTCTCCAGCGAGATTGTCTGTTCCGCTACCCTCGCGGAGGCCTCACGTGCCTGGGCGAGAAGCGGACAGGTAGCGTGCATCTCGTGGCCAGCGCAGGGAACCTCGCTGACAACCGATGCCTGCTGCTGCAGGGTCTTGAGCAACGAGGCCTTTGACATGCCCTCGGACTGAAGCCCTTGCAGGCTGGTCGTTACCGAGGTCAGTGACAGCTGCTTCGCTTCGAGGTCGGCGATCGCCTGTTGTAGCGGTTCAATCCGGGATTCCTCCCGGCCGATCCGCAACTGGGCTTCGTCCCTCATCGCTGCTGCACCCAGAATCGCATCGCGGTCACGCAAGGTTGCCTCGTGAACGCCGATTGACTTCTGGATCACCGTGCGACGCTGGCCTGATCGCTGCGACATGGCCGTGGCTTCAGTTGCAATCGCCTTCAACGAACCGGACAGTTCATTGCGGCGACCCGCCAGCTCTCGCAGCCGTGCCTCGACTGCGGCGCTCTCGCCCTGCTTCGCAACCAGCGTGGCACGTTGCTGGGTCAGGGTAGCCGCAGTGGCATGAGCCGCGTCCCGATCTTTCCTGGCCACGTTCAGTGCTTCACCATCGGCAGCCAGCGCGCGTTCCGTTTGCGCCAGCCGCTCACGCCTGCCCGACAGCGCAACAATCTCCTGTTGCACCGCGTCCAATGCCCGCCCGAGCACCTTCGCGACATCGCCGGCTTTCGCCGACAGCGCGCGCAGGTGATCGATTTTCAGCAGTTCCGCGAGCAGGCCCTTGATCTCGCTCGCACCGTAAGAGGCGAGCGGACGACGGTTCTGCGCGGAAAATACGCTGGTGAAAAACGATTCCAGCGAGCCGCAGATCGATTCGACGCAGTGATCGTAAGTCTCGCCCTTCCCATCCGACGCCGTGCCGTCTGGCAGGCGGACTGGCTGCCATGAACCATCAACGGCGAGCGAAGCCAGGAAGTACTCGGCCTTGCCCACCTTGCCAGGTTTGCGGAACGCGAACGAAGAGCGGTAGCGGGTGCCACCGTGCTCCCATTCGAATTCCTTCACCGCGTGGGTGCCACAGAGGTGGTCCCAGTAGGAAAAGGCGTCGACCGACAGCTTCGTCGCACGAGACGGCATGATCCGGTACGGATGCAGGTTATCGATGATCGTGGATTTCCCCGCCCCGTTCGGGCCGGTGAGCGCAATGAGACCAGCCGGCAGCGACTCGAGATCGAGTGTCACGCTCTCGCGCTTCATCCCATCCCGAACGCCAGTAAAGCCTTCGAGCGTCAGTTTCAGAGGGCGCATGTCGGCACCTCCAGAACGGGTCCGCCGAAGTAGTCGTCAGCCGACATCCACGGCATGTCGTCGTCGTTGGGCAACGGCGCGGCAATCACAGGATCCAGCTTCGGCGCCTCCACAGGCTTCACCAGCGTCCCGTCGACGGCCTTCTGGACGTCTTCGCAGACCTTCTGGAAGCTTGCCGCCGTCTGGGTAAGCAGTGCATCCCAGCCGTCACAGCCGGTCAATGCCCGAAGCTCGCGCCCGGACCACTGACTGGCATAGCCCGTGTTGAACGACCACAGGAGGTTTTGCATCTCGACGTCTAGTACGACAACGAGTTCGGGCTTTTCGGACTCGATCGAATCCGCCAGCACGAGACAGCTGTCGCGTTGAGCGAGCACGGCACCACGGTCGGCGCCAAAGGGTTGATGAAAGACGCCCGCGGTGAATCCGGCGTGTTTCACGAGATCCTGCTGAAGCACGCGGGCCATTGCGGTGGCGTTGTAATGCCGGACCCAGCTGGAGCCGGCGGGATAAAGGCCAAACATGATCACACTCCACGAAAATGAGGCGGAGTGCGTTCCGGAAGGGATCACTCCCCGCCGGGGTCAAAAGAAAATGGATGCAGTGAACTGCCATCGATGCGTCAAAAGACGCGGGTGAACCTTGTTTCGATAGCCCGATCATTGGTTCGGGCTATCGGAACACGACTGTGTCCGCACGGGAGCGCCATACAGGCCACTCCCGCGAAAAGGCGGCATCAAGCCGCAAAAAGATCATCGGTAAGCCACGACAGCGAAGACGGTTGTGGTTCCGCCCTTGCCTGCGGCAGTTCGATGACAGGCGCGGCAACCAGTTCGGCGGTAGCCATCGACTCGAGAGCGACACGCAGCGTGCGCGGTGCAGGCTCGAGATCGATCCGCTCGAGTATGGCTGCCGCGATTGCCTCGGCATCACCTGTTTCGAGCAGCTGCAGACGCTCCACGACTGGCGCTGGCTCGACGTTCGCCAGTTCGCACCAGCGAAGCACCTTGCCGTCGACAGTCGTTTCCAGGCTGATGCCCTGGGCACGGCTGCGAACTACCGGCAACACGCGCGGCTCCATCTTCAGACCGCCGGCCCCGGCGAACATCGCCGCGATCGCGTCGCGGTCAACGAGCTGCCGGTGCTCTTCATCGATGTGCCAGCGAATGCGCACGAACGTGTCGGCTGTCTGCGCTGCGACTTCGGCCAGACGCGCCATGTCTGGCGGTCCGTCGAACTCGATGCACAAGGTCTTCCGGGATGGTGTTGGAATCAGCAGCGAATCCGACTCATCTGGAAAGACACCCCACAGGAGGTAGCCCTTGTCGCCTTCTTCGCCATAGTGAAACCGGCCGATCGACCCCGGGTACGCCACGCGCCTTCCCGCGCGCTCCCAGAACTGGTGCTTGTGGATATGACCAAGCAGGAAGGCGCTGCATTCCGCTTCGAAGAGCACTCCGATCGAGAATTCGTGATCGAACCCCGCCATCGTCACGCCATGCTCGGTGACACAACCGTTCACCGTCCCGTGAGAGACGCCAGCAGTCGCGATGCCCGAAGCCCTCAGTTCCCTGTTCACGCGGCCTGCCGCCGCCAGATATGCGGCAAGCACTTCGCCCAGTTCCGTACCCGCAGCCAGCGCGCCAACGCTTGCCGCAAGCTGGCCCTTGTTGACCGTCGGAAGGCAGGTGAACACGACCTCAGGCTGAAGCGCGATGATCTCGCCCAGCTCTTCGGGAGAGAACACCGGACCGCTGGACGCCGTGAAGCGCCCCTCGACCAGGGCGACCTGGCAGACACGATCGGCAATGAATACCTCGTGGGCTCCGCCCATCAGGGCGAAGTTGTCGAGCGTGCCGGGCGGCTCGTGGGAGAACGTGCCCTGCAGCATCAGGACCGGCATGGCGGTAGCCAGCCGGTGAATCTGTGTCGCCAGAGCATTCAGCGACGGCGCGTGAGCGTCGAGCCTGTGATCTGTCGAGTCACCGGAAATGACGCCGACCTGAGCCTTCTGGTCGATGGCATCGCCCACCGCGAAACCGAAACACCGGTCAGATTCGACCAGGTTATCGGGCGAGTAATGCAGGTCAGAAAAATGTGCGATTTTCAAATTCGCCTCCAGAAATGCAAAGAGGCCACCCGAAGGCAGCCTCAATGGTTGAACGCCGCACGGCGGCGTAGGGACAGGTAGAAAGGTCAGTGTTGCGAAAGCGCGTCCCGCACCCGCGTAAGCGTGATGCCGAGCAGGTTGAGACCTCGCCATTGCCGCGGGTCGGCAATGCGCGCGTCGCGCTCGCCAAGCCCCACGCCCCAAATGCGGTCATAGGGACTGGCTTCGACGAGTTCAGTCGGCGCAGTGGCCAGCAGCATGGATCGCAGTGCGGGGTTCTGTGCGAACTTCTCGCGACAGCCAACGAACACGATCGATTCCCGGCGTTTTTCCCATTCGGTGAGATCAAAGCCCGCAACCTTCCGGCCGAGCATCTTCTGCGTCATCGGATCCGGTGCCGCGAGAATCCGCTGTGCCGACGGCAGGTCGTTGAAGAGCCTCGCTTTCGCGAACATCATGAACTGCTCGACGCTCGTGAATGCGACATCGTGATGAACGAACGGGCACCGATGCCAGTTACTGAAAACATCGTCCGCGCCGAAAAACGCGGTGTAGTTCCCGATCCTGCGCATCGGACGAGTCCTGTATCGAAAAGAAAGTAGATGGCCGCCGAAGCGGGTTGGTTCGATGCGTCAAATGACGCTGTCGAAAGCACTTGAGCAAGCCCGCTTGCTGAAATGTTCTCGATGAAAGGGGAAGAACTGCCAGCCCCGAGGGGCCGGCAAAGAGTGGAAGAGAGAACTACTCGAAAAGCACGGACTGCGTTGCGCCCTTGATCTCGCGATCAAGGGCGGCCGGATCCGTCAACGCCTGCGTGAGCCGGGCGTTCATCCGGTCTACGTCCTGCGCGCGCTCCGCCCAGCCCCGTCCGTAGGTAACGTGGCCAAAAACGCGGAAGTCCTGCTGGCGCGCTTCGACACTCAGACCCAGTCGCTGCAACAGATCCGACATCCGGTGCCGCTTGTCTTCAAGCGACTCCTCCTGCGTGTCGGCCATCACCTGCTGCATCAACGGTCCTGGCGTTGCCGCTCCGGACGCCCCTGTTGTCACCGGCTGCGAATCGGGTGAGATCGAGGACGTCGATGGATCGAACTCCGCGATGGCTTCAGCATTCGCAGCTGAGGTATGCAACGGGAGAACATTTCCGCCAGCCTCAATCAACGCGACCGCCTCGTTGGCCGCTTCGAGCGCGGGCAACGAATCGTCCGCACCATCAAGCAACGCACCGATATCGATATCCGCATCGAGGACCGTCAGCATCTGCTTTTGACGTACTGCTTCGCCCCCTTCGTTGATACGCGTGATATCGAACTCCCGCTTCGAGATCCAGAATCGCGTGCCGGTCAGCTTGCCGCGTGCAAGCAGCACGGTCTGCATCGCCGAATACGCCTTCTGAAGTACGTAGATGGAGTTTGTCGGCAGCTCGATCAGACCAAGCCCCTTGATATCCGGTACCGCGAAGAAGAAGCTGGCCGACAGGTTGCACTGTCTCGCCTGATACTGCGGGCAGCGCTCGGGATCGCACACGCCATCGGGAATGGAATCGTCCTGACGGAAGATGACCACCCTGCCCCCGAAGTGTCGTGTGGCGCGCTGTGCCCGCGGATCGCGTTCGACCTTTGCATAGGTCTTGCAAAATCGTGTGCCGTCCTTTCCATATTCTGAGAAGAACTTGCGCCCGGCTGTGCCCCATGCCGCCATCTGGTTGGGGACGTTCTGCATCCAGTCATTGAATGCAAAGAGCACCGGGAAGCGATAAAGCTTCACGCCACTGCCGCGATCCTCTCCATACAGCCTGAGAATCTCGTCGGCGACATCGGGGTTATTGAAATCGGACCGACGGCACGTGAAGTAATCCACGTTCTTCGGCGCCAGCGGGTTCTTCACCTTGCACTTCGATTCAATCGCCTTCGCGATCGTCTCGAACGAGTCGCCGGCGGCGACCATCGTCGCGTACATTGACGCGGCCTGCTCGTTGGCTCGTGCCGCTGACGTGAGTGCCTTGATACCAGGACGTATCCGGCCGATTGTTGGCGGCCGCATGGCCCGCTCTTCGACCACACTTCGCGGTGGGCCGCCCAGCATGCTGACCACAGCATTCATGATGTTTTCCTCGCAAGAAAAAAGATTGCCGTGGTGCGCATGTTCCTGGCCGCCTGCTCCAGGTCCATGGCCGTCGCGTCTCCGCGGCGCTCAGCAATGTGTGAAAGAAAAATGCGGCGCTCGGTATCGCTGAACGTCGCGATCTGCGCTACTTCACACCGCTCCCGCCAGGCTGGCGATGCGGTATCTGCAGATGCACGCTCCTGCGCAATCGTGTTGCTGATCGTTTCGGCAATACGCGCATCGAGACGGTCTGGAAGCATTGGGAAACCTCCGGTACAGGACAAACGACGAAAAAAAAGCGCGTTCCCCGGGTGGAGGAACGCGCTTTCTGGATTCGTGGGAAATGACCCGAGCGCCACATCCCTTCTGGGGACGTGGCGCTCAGGGAGCCGCGAGGCTCATATGCGGGGACGTAAGTCGCCCCCGCGCAGCATGGTCACGCTGCGCAACAACCCATTTTCGGAAAATTCATTCCGCCGCAGGATCACGGATCAGTCTACTTCGATCGTTCTACCCAGATGGGCTCTGGAGAGAGAACACCCGATATCCGGGTTCGAACGATGTCGCGGCGCAAATGATTGCGGCCGGCGACGAGTTTCATGACTGAAAGATGGGGAGACGTGGGCTGGACGCTCATCAACAGAAGATTCCACACCAGTTGCCGTCTGGTCGGAGCATGCCCATGGGCACGGCTTGTACAGAAGATGGACTTCGGGCTACGAAGTCGAGGTCGATGCGTCAGTGACGCAGGAAGTAGAGTCAGTATTGCGTAAAAACGGCAGCGCAATACCCGGAAAGATAACGAAATCAGCGCAGCTTTTGCCTGAATTCATCAGACTTGACGCGCGCACAATGATCGGTGAGAGAGACCACACCCGACAATCACATGGCTGCCGTTCTTGAACTCCCGCCGGATCCCGACCGGGATGCGCCGCCTGGCGACCCGCGCCCGGCACTGACCATCGCCGCAACCGATACCTCCGCCACCGGTACGCCACCGCAAAGCGCTGGCGGCAGCGGACTGAAGCCGATCGCGCGGCTGACGAGCGATTCGCGCATCGAGCGCATCATTCCGGACTCGGACGCCGTCACTGTTCTACGCTATAGCTCGCAGTTCGCACGGGATTTTATCCGTAGCGACTATAACTTCTGTGCGTCAAAGATCGCGGTCGCCCGCGGCGGCAAGATGCGCGCGATCGAGACGGGGCTTCGCGACGCAAGCGAGTGGTTGCGCAAGGCAACTGCATGGGTGGAAAAACATAACGCCCGCTCGATCGCGCTACCGCACGAAGTCATCGAACTGAAGGTCACCCGGCCCCTTGCAGGCCTGCTCGTTCGTTGTCTGACCCAGTACGACCGGCTCTTTGTCGGCACGCTGGAAGCCGTCCTTGCAGAGAAGCTAAAAGGCGAGGAGCGCGAAACCATTCTTTTAAACGCTGCAAAACGGATCCGGCAGATCGGCCAGATCTGTATCCCGGACAACGACGCATACGACTTCGACGGCACCCGCCGCGACCAGTAGCTACCCGCATTCCAACCCACACGCACCGGGCGGACTTGACTTCGCATCCGGCTGGATACGCTCGAGCTGTCACCCCTCAAGAGGAACCCCATGGATATACGGCAGATTCAGGCGCTGCACGCGCAGTACGCATCGCAGCCCGTCGTTATTGATATCGCCGGGCACGTCAAGGCGATGCCTGCGCTCCCGGCGCCCGATGCAAACACCAGCGCCGCGGACTCTCTCCGTCGTGTGGCAGCCGCGCTTCAGCGCGCCGGTAAGCCCGCAGCGATTATTGTTGCTGTCGCGGCGCTTGCGGCTGGAGGCGGCATCAGCGCCGCGAAGTTATGGAAAGTGATCCATACGAGTCTGAGCGCTCCCACGACGCTCGCAACTTCCGCGTCATCCTTGCCTCAGGCAACGGTTGCGCAGGCGGGCTCCGATTCGGATAGCCCGATCAACGCCGCTCCGCCACGACCGCTAACTGCATCCGATTTCGGCGGCCGCAACCCCGAGATGCAATCAGCGCTTTCCAACGTCGACGCCCATGCGCTCATCGCGCCGCGCACGCCGTCCGGGCCGCAGCAGGTCACAAATATCACTTCGTCTGCGTCCGGTGAAGCGGGCGCGGCCGCCTCGCCGATCCGTATGGTGCGTCCGACGACAGCAAGCCAGCCCGTCAGTCCCGCGCCCGTGATCGCGAGCGCTCAGGCAAACGCTCAGGCCAGCGCATCGGCCGTCGCGCCAGGCACTCAGCAGGCCCAGCCCGTAAACCAGCCCGACACAGACCGCAGCGCAGTACAGACGACCGCCATGGCGACCCCGACGCCGAGTCAGCCGGCAACGGTCGCGATAGCGCCAGCAACACCCGCCAAACCGGCGTTGCGGCAAATCCGCCGTATCACTGCGCATCACTCGCACGAGGCGGGAGACGCGGCCAGCACGCCCGGCACACCGGCACAGACACCCGCGCCGGCCGCTTCTGCGGGCAACAGGCCGGCCACCGCTGGCAAGTCCGGTGACGTCCAACTTTTCTGAGAGAGGCATTCGTGAAAGCAAAACAACTCAACGTAACGTTGCTGGCCGCCGGAGCGACGATTCACGGCGACGTCATTCTCGATCATGGCCTGAGCACGTTCGGAATCGTCAGCGGCTGCCTGATCGCCAATACGGGCCTGTTGCATGTCGGACCCGGGGGACTCGTGAAGGGTGGCGTCGAAGGCGAACATGTGCGGATCGACGGATCGGTAGACGGTGACGTCCATGCCCGCAGCTCGCTGGAGATCAACGGCCGGGTCAAGGGTAACGTCTTCTACGGTGGGACGATCCGGCTCGGGCCACGAGCTGCGCTCGACGGAAAGATCTCGAGGTCGGCTCGCGAACTGACGGTTGAGAACGCCGCAGACAACGTCCAGCAGTTGCCGCGACAGGCTTCCGCCAGCTAGTCGACGAAAGGCGAGCGCAATGTCTCTTTCCTCTTTCATTTGCGGTGCGGCGACTGGGGTTATCGTCTGCATCATTCCCGCAGCCGCCGTCGTTCGGCGCCGGATTGCCGTCAATGACGCCGATCCGTGGCTGAATCCGCCCACGCGTGAGGCCCACCGACTCCTCGAAGCAACAAGGCGACAGCTCTATCGCCTGATTGAAAGCTCGCGCGCTCGCGCTCACATGGCGCCGCGACGCGGTGTAGAGATGCTGTCCGCCGTTTGTCCGCGTGACGGCGTCATCGTCTTCGACAACGGTGTGGCCACACTGACCGACGGCACCAAACTCGACGTCAATGGACTCACGTCGGCAGTCATCGCAGCGATCGGGGAAGCCTACGTCGCGATGGACGCTGCCTCATCGGTGCTCACGGACTATGCCGCGACGCTCAGCCCGCAAGACCTCGAAAATCATCCGCAGGCGTTCATGCGCGCGATCGCCGGGCTAACCGACAAGTATCCGATGCAGTCGCAGATTGTGGCGCTCGCGCGGCTGCTCGACATCGATCCGGAATCCAACGCGCTTGGCATTGGAGGTGCCGAGTTGTGGCGACACAACCAGGCGCGACTATTCGGCGATCGCAGATCGGGGCGACGTGAAAGCGGACGGCTCGACACGGGCAGATCCCCGGGATCCTTCGGCAACTGAAGATCAGAAACGCAGCACGCAAGGTTTAGCAATTCGCTCGCCAAGCCGGTGATTCAGCGCACGCGCGCGGCCCGGGAGCAATAGCGGTATCCACAAGACATTGACGGAGGTTAAATTGAAGCACGCAATTCACCTGGCAGTAGTCGCAGCGACGGCGATCGTCGGCGTCAGCAATGCCGTGGCTGGCCCCACCCTCAACACCACACCCTTGAGGTCGTCTGGTTGAAGGACGGCAATACCATGGTCACCGGCACCACGATCCTGAAGGATCAGTTTGGGAACGAGACACCATTCGTGATCTCCGACGGCACCGAAATTGGCTATGGAACGTGCAGCAAAGACGGAACTACGCTCCGGCTCAGGAGCAACAGCCAGTTCGTCGGCCGCTCGATTGTAGTGAAGCCCGTCGGACAGGAAGGGGAGAAGATCAGGCTCTCGATCTCGGCAACCGATACCGTATCGACCGGAATCGACGAAGTGGGTCCGGCTGATTGCCGCTCGCAGGTTGTAAAGACAGCTGGCCTGGACGTCAGCAACGTCGCCGCGACGATTGCCGATGGCGCTACCGTAGAGGTGCCGCTGGGGGATCCCCACTACCAATTGCGGCTCAAGTTGAAGGGCGACACCCAGTAAAACGGTGCACACGACGATCGATCGCGCGCCAGGATGCGGATCGTCCTACTGAACGCAAAGGCCGCCCTCGGGCGGCCTTGTTCTTTGGATCGTCGCATGAGTCTTTGAGCCTAGATGCCTTGTGACGTCCGGTGAAACAGGGGTTCGTAACCTGGGATATTGACGAGCCGTCGTGCGCGATCGATGCCCATCCCCCTGGATTCAAACCAGACAGCCAACCAGTCGAGGGCGCGCTCCAGCGCGTGCTCGGCTGAGTCGCTCGCGCCGCGCATCGCGTGATGCGTTGCCAGGGTAATGTACGCCCGGGAGTTCGCGAGAAAGAATACCGGGGACTCAATTCGTGCACGTTGCCAGCACACGTCAAACAAAGATGCCATCTCCGCGGTACCCAGGAGCGTCACGTTCTTTCGCTCGGGATCTGAGGCGTGAATCGTGGACGTATCAGGCAGACCAAACCCGTCGACGCTCTTGCGTAGCGTATCAAAGACGCCGGCATTCGCTTCGCGCCATGACTCGAGCACGCAAGCGCCCTGGGCTATCCATAGTCGTGATGCCACACTTTCCAGCACCATTCGATCGCATTTATCGGTCTGAGGGAGCTTCAGGCCGGCAATCGCTAGCGGCGCCCAGTCTGGACGCCCCACGGCGTAACTGTAGGTATCGTCGCCATCGTCGTAATAAAAGCAAAGGTCGTCGTGGCGCGCGACGCTGAAGTCGAACGAGGCTTCGTCACGCCTGTGTGGCGGCGGCGATGGCGCCGCTGGGGCGGGACTGTCATCGACAAGCGAAGCGCTCGCAGCAGGCACGTAGCCCATTTTCCGGAAAAGCAGGTCTAGCATCGTGGCTCCACAGACATTCAACGCACTTCGGATTCGATGACGAAGCGCGAGACGGGATTTTTCCTGATCGTTGCAATGACGAGACTGTCACGCGCACGGGTCATCGCGACATAGAAGAGCCGCCGCTCTTCGGATTCCGGGCTTTTCTCGTCAGGGACGACACCCTCTTCGGCGCGCGTGATCCATACGTGATCCCATTCGAGGCCTTTCGAGCTGTGCATGGTCGTGAGCACCAGTGCGCCCTCACCGGGCTTGTTGTTATCCCGCTTCAGGAACTCGATACGCTCGGAGAAGAGGCCGTTCAGGCGTGAAATCACGTCATACGTGGCCTGGATCGCGCGGATGGCCTGATCGCCGTTCGCCCAGAGGAGCATCCATTCCAGCACCCCTTCGAGCGCGAGAGAATAGAACTTGCGCTCGCACAGCGACTGCCACTCGGCAAGACGCTTCATGAATGCCCGGTAGGCACTCGCCGTGTCCTCGGTCAGCCCGAGCGCGACCAGATCCTTCTTCTGGCGCTGGACCAGTGTCGCTCCCATATCGTGATGTAGCGCGCTCAGGTCGGTCGAACTCATGCCCATATAGCCGAGAACTGCATCCAGACCGTTCAGCTTGCGGCCCTCCACGATCTCCAGCAGGTTGCACATCAATGCACCCTGCGGCCGGTTGAGCACCGAACTGCCCGATGCACGGTAATACTTCACACCGTGCGACCGGCACACGGATTCGATCGGATCGAGGATCCGGTTCGTCCGGGCGAGGATCGCACACGAGCGGCCCGCGTGGAGCAACGGCTGCAGGGCTTCGACGGCGGCCGCTGCATCAGCGTATTCATCATCGAAGCGAAGACTGGAGACGGAACCGCCCTGCCCACGCTCAGCCTTCAGCAACTTCGGGATCCGGTCGGCATTGTTGCGGATGACCCGGTCGGCCGCGGCAAGAATCTCGCTGCGGCAGCGATAGTTGCTTCCGAGTACCACCTTCTGCGCCGCGAATGAACCAGCAAAGCTCTCCATGCCGCGAAAGCCCAGTGCAGCACGAAAGCCGTAAATGCTCTGGTCATCGTCGCCGACCACCGTCACCTGCGCACCCGCTTTCGCGTGCAGCTCCACCCAGCGGTACTGAAGCGGATCCGTATCCTGAAACTCGTCAACGAGCAGATCGGTGAACCGGTAGGGCTGGATCTCGCCGCTTTCCATGCCTGCAACCGCGAGGCGCAGCATGTCCTGAAAGTCGATCTTGCCGTTGCGCGAGAGGGCTTGCTGGTAGGCGTCGTATAAGCGGGCATCGGGCGATCCGGCGTCTACCCGTCCGAAATTCGTCTTGATGCGTTCGATCACCGGGATGACGTCTTCCGGCTTCCAGTTCAGGCCCAGATCCGCGATGACCCGCGAGAGCAGCCCGAGCCGGTCCCCATCGGAAGCGATATCGCGTCGGGCCTGCCCAGGCTGGCCAAGCTGGCGAAAAGCCAGCGAGTGGAAGGTTCCGGCAGTGAGCCTGCGCTTTACCTGCGTGCCGGCAAGCGTCAGTATGCGGTCGCGCAGTTCCACCGCGGCGTCCTTGCTGAATGTGACGGCGCCGACTGTCGCAGCGGGATCCGCGAGCAGCAACGCCGCCTTGGTCGCGATGGTCTTGGTCTTGCCTGCACCGGGGCAGGCAATTGCTACGCAATGGCGGCGCAACTGCGCCACCTCACGTTGCTGGGGGTTCAGCTCCTCGAGCATGGCGCGGACTGCCAGCCTAGCGACCGCGCACGGTGGTCATCAGTCGCAGGTGCGTCATGTATCCGCGCACGCCAACCGGGTGGAACTTGCGCAGGAATCGCGACGTTTCCTCGTCAACGTCCGACTGGTCGCGGATGCCGTTCCAGACGAGGAAATCGAAGTTGTCCATGACCTGGTCGAACTTGAGCATGAGCGAGAGCAGTCGCATCGAGAAACGCGAGTAGGCCTCGACCTCGATATCCAGTGACGGCTTGGTCACCGTTGGCGCAAACACAATTTCGCCTCGCGCCTTCATCTCGGTCTCGGTCCTGCCGCGAAAGCCGCTCGCGACGTCAAGCTGCTCGTTCACGTAGGCTTCGAGCTCGACCACCTGCTTCTCGAACCAGGTGATGACCGCACCCTGGTCTTCAGCACCGAACGTGGACCGGCCAAAGCGCTGCATGTTGATGCTCATGCGGTTCAGATACGGCCACCACTGCTCAAACAGCGGCTTCAGGCGGGTGTGATTCAGACGCACCGTGGCCTTCACGACCGCAGCGCCCGAGAGCTGGCGATTCATCAACTCACGACCGATCTCGCGACGGCGCTGGACGATCGCTGCGCGCTCAGCCGGCGGCAGATCCCGAAAGGCCTTGCGCGTGCGCGCGACCTGTTCGCGCTTCTCGGCCGCCTCCGACTCGCTGATCATCCCCTCCTTCTGAAGGGTCGTCGCGGCATCCTCCATCTGCTGGAGTTCGCTCTCGATCTCGCCGTCGTCCGCGCCGTCAGTAACCAGCGGGCCGGCATTGGCACCCGGTTCTGCCGTAGGGTGAGCCGCAGCACCCGTTACCGTTGCCGCATTCACGCCTGCACCGGCACCTGCTGTCGTGTTCGCCGCCGCGTCATCGACAACGTTCGTCTCTTCGTTGATCGTGCTCATCTGGGTATCCCTGTGGTAAGTGACCGCACATGCGCGGCATGAGCCTATTGTTACGAGGGAACCACGTGCCGACGCCCGCAAAACGTGGGTCATTTAGGCACGCTTTCGTGGTGCTACGATCGGTCAGCGACCGGGCGACAACCGCTGAGGACACAATGCGGCAAGGCACCTGCAAGGGCTGCGAGCCGGGGGACACGCCCTGCCCGAAGACGGCGCTTATGGGGCAAACGGGACCGTTACCTGGGGCACGACGCTGATGCAGGTGCAGACATGCCTGTCCTGGACCGGGGAGGAGGCGCGCGCCGTGGGTCTGTCCTGGGCACGCGAATGGGCGGGCGGCACGAAACGAAGTGCCAGTCCGTCGGCAGCCCCTCAACCGGTTGAGGGGCTTAAGCTGGAATGATGCGGTTTTTCGTGTAGCTTTCCGGGAAATGCGCTGAGTGAGTGATATCGCCCGGTGACTCTATACCTCGCTTTGGCTTCCGCTCATGTAAGTGGCCGTCGTCGACCCTTCACTGCCGTTCGTCACCGACCGCTTCGGCGAAGGCTGGATTGCGAGGCACCAGGGCGGGGGGGTGCAACCTGACAACTACGGAGCTCGACACAAAGGGAGGCCCCGAAGGGCCTCTTCTCTGTTATGCGCGCGACCGAGGTCAGTGCGTTCGCCCGCGAATTGATCGACCATTCGATGAGCTACGCCCGAGTTTTCGAGTAGCTTGAGATGTTTCGAGACAGCGGCCAGCGATATATTCAGCGGTCACCTCCAGAGTGGGCACTCTCGACGGGGTAGGGCTCCTGCAGAACGATCGAGCCGGTCTCCAGCAGGGACTTGAGGTTGGAGATGATCTTCGGCCACCCGCCGGACACCGCCTCGATGAATTTCGAGGGTTCGCGCTCGATGGTATGGGTGATGGAAAGCTTGACCGCCGTTCCACTGGGTTCCAGTTCCATCGTGCATTGCGACTCGCCTTCGGCCTTGAGCTCGGGCTTGTTCTGGTGCTGCCAGCGGATCACTAAGCCGAGCTTTGACTTCTCAAATAGCCGGAATCCGCATCAGTGCAGGGTTTCGGCTATTTTCTGGGACTATCATGTAGCCATGTAAGTTAGTATTTTTATATTGACTTTCGGTGATTATTTGCTTTAATCAGTGTTCATGTATATCGAACACGTCCCCAACCGCAACTCACCGCCCGCCATCCTGTTGCGCGAGTCCTTCCGCGACGGCAACAAGGTGAAGAAGCGCACCCTGGCCAACCTCTCATCGCTGCCCGCCGAGGTCATCGAAGGACTGAAGGTGCTGCTGCGCGGTGGCGTCGCAGTGCCCTCGGCTGAAGAGGCCTTCGTGATCGAGCGCAGCCTGCCGCACGGACATGTGGCCGCGGTGCTGGGCGCGGCGCGTGCCTGCGGCGCCGAGCAGTGGTTTGCGGCTGCACCGGCCGCGCTGCGCGCGATGCTCATGGCGCTGCTGGTGGCGCGGGTGGTGTCTCCCGCTTCGAAGCTGGCCACCCATCGCATGTTGCGCGACGAGACCGCGACCCACTCGCTGTCGCGGCTGCTGAAGCTGGGCGAGGTTGACCTCGGACAGGTCTATACCGCGCTCGACTGGCTGGGCGAGGCCCAGGAAGACATCGAGAAGCGGCTGGCGCGCAAGCATCTGGCCGGCAGCATGCTGGTGCTCTATGACCTCACGTCCACGTGGGTGACCGGAGACTGCTGCGAGCTTGCCGCGCGCGGCTACAGCCGCGATGGCAAGCGCGACGATCCGCAGATCGTGTTCGGGCTGGTTTGCACTCCTGAAGGCTGTCCGGTGGCCGTCGAGGTGTTTGCCGGCAACACCGCCGATCCGGCTACCGTGGCCTCGCAGGTGGAGAAACTGCGGGACCGCTATGGCATCGGCAAGATCGCCTGGGTGGGCGACCGGGGCATGCTCACGCAGGCGCGCATCGACACGGTATTGCGCCCGGCGGGGCTGGACTGGGTGAGCAGCCTGCGCGCGCCGCAGGTGAGCGCGCTTGCCCAGGAGAAGGGGCCTTTCCAGCCCTCGCTGTTTGACGAGCGCAACCTGCTGGAGCTGACCAGTGAGGCGTTCCCCGGTGAGCGGCTCATCGTGTGCCGCAATCCGCTGCTGGCCGAGCAGCGGACCCGCAAACGCGAGGACTTGCTGCAGGCCACTGAAGCCGAGCTGACGAAGATCGCCGAGGCGACCACGCGTGCCCGCAACCGCCTCAAGGGCGCCGATGCCATTGCCCTGCGCGTGGGCCGCGTCATCGACCACTACAAGATGGCCAAGCACTTCGAGCTGAGCTTCACCGACGAGGGCTTCACCTGGACGCGCAAGGCCGGTCAGATCCGGCAGGAAGCGGCGCTCGACGGCCTGTATGTGGTGCGCACCAGCGTGCCCGAACAGGACCTGCCGGCCGAAGCGGCTGTCTCGGCGTACAAGGGCCTGGCGGTCGTGGAGCGTGCCTTCCGGTCGCTCAAGACAGTCGATCTGAACGTGCGCCCCATATTCCACTGGAACGCCGAGCGTGTACGGGCGCACGTCTTCCTGTGCATGCTCGCCTACTACGTCGAATGGCACATGCGCGAGACCTTGAAGCCGATGCTGTTTGACGATGAATACATCGAGCTCGCACGCGCAACCCGGCCCTCGCCCGTGGCCAAGGCACGACGTTCGGACCAGGCAAAAGCAAAGGATGCCACGCGGCTTGGCGAGGACGGCTTGCCCGTCCATAGCTTCCGCACGCTGCTCGATGATCTGGCCACGCTCGCCTACAACGTCTGCCACACATCTCTGAACCCGGACGCAAAGATCGTGATGATCACGCGGCCCACACCCGTTCAGGAAAAGGCCTTCCGCCTGCTGAACATCAGCCCTGTCTGTACCCAGTAACCGACTCCCCCCGACACGCGTAACCGCGGCAATTCAAGGACCTGCGCGCGCCGCATGCTCAAAGTTCGGACTAAGCGCCGTGGCGGCTCGGCCTCGACGATCTCGCCGGAGTCGAAGATCTGACCGTCGCCGGACACCAACCTCCACGAGGATCCCGCCGTCCACTGGCTTTCGCAGTGCATGCCAAACCAATACTGCTTCATGAACTCCTCGTCGGTCAGTGCTGACCACAGCTTCTCCTGCGTGGTGCGGATGTAGGTCACGTAGACAAAGGTCGATCTAGTCATTGTCCTTCTCCAAGCGTTGTTTCAGATCTGAGAGCGCCTTGAGGCGCGGCTTTTCGAACTTGGCAATCCAGCGCTCGTAGATCTTCTGCAGCGGTACTGGATTGAGGAAGTGCAGCTTTTCGCGGCCGCGCCGCACGGTAGCGACCAGGTTCGCCGCCTCGAGCAGGTCCAGGTGCTGCGTCACGCCCTGCCGCGTCATGTCCAAGTGCTCGCACAAGTCGTTGAGGGTGCGGCCGTCGTGTGCGTGCAGCAAGTCCAGCAGCTTGCGCCGGCTGGGATCGGCGAGGGCTTTGAACAGCAAGTCGGTGTCATCGGGGTGCTCAGCCATGGACAACTACATGCAAGTGATCTGTTGCATGAACTATAGGCAAGCAATCCCTTGCGTGTCAAGCACTGATTAATGGTCTCCAACGCGCGCACTAATCGAGGCCTCTGCTTGCTCCGCCTTGAATGGTGGCTTTGTTGCGTCGAATTTCGCTGCGGCTAGTTCCGCTTCTGGCCGTTGGCGGCCTCCTGAACCCTCAAAGCGATGCGAGAGGGTTGAGCCCCTTACGGTTGAGTTCGTTTCAACCGGTTGAGGGGCTTAACCCTGAATGATGGCGCTTTTCGTGCAGCTTTCCGGGAAATCCTGCACTCATTGATACGACGAGGATGCTTTCCAGAGCAGGACGCCCAGGCATGCGGCGACCGCTATCCAGTACGGCGCGAGGATGGGTACCGGCGCAACAAGCACCGCGCAAGCAACGCCAAACACAAGCAGGATGCCGTGACCGGCGAGGTGAAACGACAGTGGGCTGGCGAAACCGGCGGCTGACGCCCTGATTTTGCGTCGCATCGTGCCGTCTGCAAACATCGCCGTGCAAAAGACCAACGTACCGAGCAGCCACAGTTTCATGACGGTTGCCCGGTAGAAGAGCCGGTAGATCAGCAGCCAGAAGTTATGTACCCACGTGTGCGCGAAGTCCGACACGCCACCATCGCTGATGTCGTCATGCCCCGTCGCATCGATCGTCTTGCGCATCAGCCCCGTCTGCACAAAGAGCCGCCTGAATGTAGCGTTTGTCGTCTCGACGGCCTCATCCGCCCTGGCGTCTCCGATGGTCGCGACCACCGACTGCGTTTCGGCATCCGGGATTTCGAAGAGCGAGCGATCCGGTAGCGTGGGCATCACAAACACCGCAATGATCGGCACGATGAAAAACCACCATTTCACGTGCGAGACGAAACGACTACCCGCCATGGCCGCTCCAGGACAGTTGAGCCAGGTACCCGCCCAGCCGGATCAGGAGATAGGCCGGAAACGCGGTCAGCCCGGCCAGTCCAACATAAAAATGCACGGGCTTGCGGCTGATGAACAGCGCAAGCGCGTACGCCATCGCGTTCGGACCTCGCGCGAATTCAGCCGGCACCGGGGCGTCCATCTCGTCCTGCGCCCCGGCAGTCGTCATCGCCCGATGAGCCACGTCCACCTCAACCCTCGACAACTTCGCTATCAGATAAAGCGTGAGCGACATCGTAGTCCTCGAAGTAGAGACGGAAGTTTTCGCCGGTGAGCGCCCGTGCCGCCAGCTGAAACGCCGCCGAGCGCCGCGTGATGCTTTCCGGGCAGCGCTCGTCGGCCATCCCGGTCGCGAGGCCGCTGTGCCGCGCTTCAAACACCGGAATCGGTTCGAACATGGGTGACCACACGTGATAGCGTTCGCCGTCTCTCGCCACGTACCGGCGCGCGTACAGCAGATGGGCCGGCTCGAACATCCCCTGCATGAACGCCACGTGAGGATCGCCGGTCTTGCGCGTGCGCTTGAAGCCCGCGAGGCCTCCCGCCAGCATTTCCTTGACGAGCGGCTCGGTCTCGCCCATGAACTTCTCCCCGATGAAATCGGCCACACGCGTGCAGGCGAGCTCAAGCTCAGGCGCCAGCGTGAAGACCGGAATCAGGCGGGCGGAGAGTTTGTGGTCGCGGATGATTTTTTTGAATACGGCAGACATGCGTAGGTTTTCACCCTTGAAGGATTGGAATACGGCCCTGATACACGGCGGCACCGGAGATGCGCATGAAGTACTGCAGGTTCGGCAGGCCGTGTATCAGGCGGGTTGGAATCAAGGGGACCTTCTCCAGTTGAAGTGAACGAGAAACGGATCCTGTAAATTCACCGACATGTGCCTCGCTGCCTGTGCTGGTGCTGCCTGTCATCACAAGGTTGCGGATCGCGGTTTCGCCGACCTTGTCGGAGAACCACTGCGCAGTGTCGCTGTCTTCCAAGCGTAAGATGATCTGGTTGTTCAGGTTGCCCAAAACCTGCAGCATTTTTGCGGCATTTCCCAGTCGCGCTTCGAGGTCCGCTCGCGCCTGGAATGCGACGAAGGCCTTGAAGCCCGCACCGCGACCCTTGTTGAGGATCTGGATCACCTGCTCATTGATCGCCTCGGCAACCTCGTCAATGATCAGCACCACGTCGGGCGGAGAGGCGTAGAAGTTGTATATCGAGCCGCAGACGGCCGCGACGTCAGCGAGGACCATCGACGCGATCGCCTTCTGCACGATATTGTTCGACAGCGAGTCCAGGCCCATGTACAGAACGGCTTTCTGCTTGATGACCTTGTCGATGTCCCAGATCTCGCGCTCATCCTCGAAATCGTCGGCTTTCGGAGCAAGCAGCAGACCCGTCTCGCCGGTGGCCAGCATCTGCAGCAGCGGCAGCGCCGAGGCGATGATCCGCATGTAGTGCTCGCGGTCGTGAACGTGCGTCGCAATCAGTCCGTCGATCGACTCATGCCCCTTGTCCATCGCGGCGAACCGCGCGTTGTAGAGCGCGATCATCCCGTCCACTTTGGACACGCCCGGCTTGTTGGCCATCTTGACCGTGTCGGCCGCGACGAGGGTTTCCCAGTCGTCCAGTCCCGCTTCCCGGAAAAACCGGATGAGACCTTTTTCCAGCAGGGTTGTAATGCCCGACTGCGCGTATTTCAGGATCGAGCGTAGCGTGGGCTTGTCGCCGATATAGAGCTCGCCCTTCACCGCACGGTCGATGAACAGGAACGCGAAGTCGCGAAACGGCCCCTCCTCCATCAGTTGCGCAATGCGGCTCGGGATTTCGGACGGCTGCGACCAGTTCTCGATCGGATTCAGACGGACCGACTCGGACGGCTTGGCCTGATTGAAATACAGGAACTTGCGGCCCGCCCGCGCGCACTCTTTCTCGACCCGCAGCTTCCACTCGGCGTCGTTCTTCGGATCCACGATAATGAGCACGTCACCCAGATGAATGACCTGCGTGGAGATCACCTCGTATGTACGGGTTTTGCCGGCGCCGGTCGTGCCACCTACGAGCGTGTGGCCGCCCATCGCCTTGTAGTGAAACGGCACCAGCGCCTTTTTCGGCTCCATACCGTGTATCCACGACGATCCCTGCGGCATGCGGTCCCGGATGCTGTCTTGGGGCGCGAAGAGATTTTCAATCACGGCTTCGATCTTCCGTCCGGGCTTCGTCTTCGGCAGCCAGCGCGGCAGGCCGGGAATATCGGTGGTCGGCATGCGCAGGATGTCGTGTGCGATCTGGCAGTGCTTCTGGGTCCATTCGTAGCCGACGCCGAGGTACATCGAGTTCGCTTCATCGCGCATGCGCTTCTGGATTGCGAGCAGCTTCGGAACCTGGAGCGTAGTGAGCCACTTGGTCGAGATGGCCATGCGAAACTTCAGCGCCTTCCATACCTGAAGTGAACGCAGCACGAGAACCAGCAACGCGAAGAGCCCGAAGGCCCAGCCATACGGCATCCCCGAAAGCGGCAAAAGGACCAAGGCAGCCAGCCAGAAGACAGCCGCGCGTAACTCGTAGATCGGGCGGAAATGGTTGATGTAGCTGATCATGCAGGACGATCCACAATGAGCTGGCCGGCGCGCGGCGCGAGGGTAATTTCGGTTGGCCCGTTGGCGAGCAGCAGGCTGCGCCTGCGCAGATGTTCAACGAGCGTGTCGCTTGCCACGCCGTAGCTGCCGATCAGACGCTTCTGGATCGCCAGTCCCGTGTCGGACCACTGCACCTTGGCGCGACCCGATGCGACGTCTTCGCGCAGGGCGCGGAACAGGTCGCGGATCATGTTCGGCGCACCCTTGAGGACCTCGTCGAAGGATGCATCGGCAACCGGGGCGGCCTGTGACCGCTCTGCAACCCGCATGTCCGCAGGATTGACTGCCTGCACCGCGGGCGGTTCGACCGCCACAAACGGCAATCCCATCTGATCGGCAGACGTTGGCCTGGCGGAAACCGGGACGGCTCTTTCCTCTACCGCATCGTGTTCTTCCTCATAGCCGATCGCGGCAAGCAGCGAGCGAGGCGCTGCGGGCGCCGACGGTGCCGGACTAATGACCTCGACCGACTGGGGCTGTGCGGGCGCGGCAGCGGGCTGGGTGGCCGCTACCGGTTCCGGTTGTGCGGCCGCCGGAGGTTGGGACGGTGATGCCGGCGATACCGGAGCCGGGGCGACCGACGGCTGCAGTTCGGCGGCCACGTGGATAGCGGAAGGCACCTCGAACTGGACCGGCTCGAACACCGCCCGTTGCGCCTTGCGGTCGAATTCGGCGGCCGTCGCGATGGCCTGACGAATGACCTTGTGGATGAGCGATTCCGCCCCGAGCGGATTCATGTTTGGATTGATCGCGCCGAACATCTCCGCGAGCACCTCCGCATCAAGGCCCGCTAACAGCTCACTGCCCACCAGGATCTGCGCGAGCATGCCCGTGCGCATGCGCTCGACAGGAAGTTCTGTCTCGCGCCGTGCGACCCGGTAGGGTTCGCTACCGAGCCACGGGCCAGCTGCACCGTGTATGGACGGATTCCACGCAGCGCGGTCTGTCTCACGCTCAATGACGAAATGCCGGTACGGCTCGTCGAGCCTCGAGCACACGGCCGCAAGAAAGACCGCGTAGTTGTACTGCGGCTCGATGCGGCGGCGCTTCTCGGACGGCAGGTTGGTGCCGAACTTCTGGCCACCGGCGAGGCGCATCGCATAGAACGCCGTTTCGATCGTGCACCGGAACGCCCCACCCGGCTCCCGATGAAGATCGGGGCTCAGCGGCATCGAAGAGAACCACTCTGCGCAACGAGAGAGCACCGACATCCATTTGCGCTGGAACTCGTCTTTGCTCGCCTCGTTGGCACACTGCCCGATCAGGTCGACGCGTCGCTGATGCTCGCCGAGGAGCGCTGCCGCGCCCAGAGGTTGATGGTTCAGCGATACGGTCACACAAGCCCCCCGGTCGCGACCCGTGCCACCTTGCCGACCAACGAACCCGATGCATTCGCACCGCCGCCAAACATGCCGGCCATTTTCGGAATCTCGAACGAAACGAGAAATATGAAGATCGACAGATCCATCACGTACGTCGCGCCTTGCGGCGTAGACAGGCCGATCGTGCGGCCCTGGTCAATCGCTGCCGTGAGCGAGGCTGACACCAGCTTCATCAGGATCGCGGCGACAACCGTGTACATGCCCGCGCTCACCATATAGTCGAGCCACGACTTGAAGTACCCACGCGTGAAAGACGAAAACCCAAGTGCCAACGCGATCTGTCCCATGACAATTCCGACGGCCGCCTGCAACTGGCCAATGTTGACAAAGAACGTGAACACGATGGCCGTAATGCCAAGCACCACCCACGCGATCAGGAGCGGCCCGACCGCCATCAGAAGTTTCGGATACTCATACCAGCTTGCCCCGTCAAACGACTTCGCAAAAGCATCGTAAAGCTGACCGGACGCGGTAAACAGTGACGTTGTGGTGCCCGACATGTCGCTTCCACTGATGTCCGTGGCGAGCGTGCCAAACCAGTTGTAGAAGCCCGGCGCAAAGGTGACGTAGGCAAGATAGATCGACGCAAAGATCCCGAGCGTCCCCAACTCCTCGAACACGACAACCCACGCATTCACGGGGTCCTTCGTCGCTGCGAACCGTGCCGCTGCGAGAACGATGGTGATGACGGCGAGTCCTCCCGCAAGCTTGTCCGCCTCCGCCTTGACGAGTTGACTTGTCGTTGCCGCAGCCGTGATGACCGAACTGAATAGGGAATTGATCTTTGCCGCCGCCTGGCTGTTCCCGGAAGTTATTTCCCCCGGCTGATAGGTGGCGCCGGAGTTGCTCGAAGGCGTGGTCGGCGGAATCTGCCCCGCCGGCGTTCCCACGGGCATCCCATCTGGTGTCAACGCGACATCCTGTGCCCACGCCCCGGAAGGAATGACTACCGCCACGGCGAGCACCAGCCAGAGAGCAGCGGCAATCGAGCGGATCAGACCTCGCAGGCTCATTGTGACGCTCCGCTACCCAGGCTGCTGTTCAGTGCAGCGCGCTCGGAAGCCTGCTGCGCAGTGAAGCTTTGCATGGCCGCAGTCTTGGCCTGCTCCTGGGCGTTCGCGAGCGACTGCTGCTGGGCCGCCTGCTGCGCCTTTGCCGCGTTCATCTGAAGAAGGTCCGCATTCTGGCTGGTCACGATATCGAGGTAATGTGTGGTCAGCTCGGCAGTCGCCTGCTGGGTCGGTGAGAGGGCCAGTTGCGACTGCAGTTCCTGACGGCGTTGAGCCAGTTCCTGGGTGTGCGTCATGACATCGTTGCCCATCTGGAACATGTTCTTGACTGCCTGATCGTTCTGGTTGTAGAGCGTGCCCATGTCGGCAAACCATTGTTCGCGCGATTTGCCCGAACGGGCCATCAGCGTCTGCACATGCGTGAGCCACGCGCTGCCCTGCTGGAGGTTTCCGTAAAGGTTCGTGAGCGTGCTGGTCAGGGAGTTGACCTTGCTGATCTCGCCGGTGATCTGGCTGTATTGCGCCTGCATCGCCGCCGGGCTCAGATCCTTGGCCTGCAGCAGCTGGTTGGCCATCATCTGGTACTGGTACGCGATGTTCGTGTCCTGGTAAATCTCACCTTTCACCGCCTTTGCCGCCGTGATGACGTTCTGCGCAAAGTTGGTCGGGTCGAATACCACCCATTGCGCAAACGCCGTCTGTGAAACACCGAGGGTCAGTCCGGCTATCAGCGCCACGCGTGTCAGAATCTTTTTCATATTGTTTCCTCGTCAGTCGAGAGTCAGCATTTCCTGCAAATAGGCTTCGCGCCAGTTGGGCGAGCCAGAGGTGTAGTGCCTGTCAAGAATGGCCTGCGCGCGCCCGTCCGAGCGCAGCACCGCGAGCGTCTCTTTCGGGAAGCTGGTCTGCAGCATCCGGGTTTGATCGGGTGTCACCCACAGGTAGTCGCGGTTGGGTACCGCGTCCGCGATCATGTCGACCTGATCCTTCGTCAGGCCGAACACATCGCAATACAGGTGAGGGTTGTTGCGCGCGTCCCTGTTCGGCAGGTAGAAGATGTTCGGAATGTTTTCCTTGAGAATCTCGAAGTTCTTGATCCGGGCTATCTGAGCGAGCGATTGCGTCGCCAGCAGCAGGGTTGCGTTCAGTTTCCGGATCGTCACGGCCCAGACTTCAAGGCGCTGGTAAAAGCGCTCATACTGGAAGAAGAAGCCGCATTCCTCGACCTCGATGATGGTGTAGCGCTTGCCGTCGAGCCATTGCGAGATCCGGTAGAACGCATAGTCCATGAAGAGAGCCGCTGCGACCGGGAAGTTCTGGAACAGATCGCCCATCTCGATCGAGATGTCGTCCGACAGCGAGAACGCGTCCTCGAGGTGATCGAAGAAGCGGCCGTTCTTCTCGCCCTGGGTCCAGACGGCCAGGCGCTCGCGCAGCTCGACAGGCAGCAGCGTGTTCAGGAAGGACAGCGTCCAGAACTCGGGGCCGTAGCCCTCGCCAAGCGTGCTCACCCGCTCGAAGATGACCCGTTGCTGCTGCGGCGTGCAGCGGAAATCGTCATCCTCGATTGCCATCTGAACCCACTCGGCGACATAGGGGTAGTGCCTCTTGTCGTGGAGCAGTGAAAGCGGATTGACCGAGGTAGCCGCCTCGAAGCGCCCCGTCGCATCAATGAATTTTCCGTTCGCAAGCACGGTCGGGATGCGCGTTGAGCGGTCCTTGTCGAACCGGATGCGCCGCGCCTTGTGCCTGCCCGCCTGCGAGACCAGGAAGTTGAGAAACACCGACTTGCCCGCGCCGATCGGGCCGATGACGAGCGTGTGCGACTTCCCACCCGGGTGATGCAGGCTCACGCGCTGGAGCGTCTTGTGGCGCGTCGGCAGCATCGTCAGCGGCCCGGTCCTCTCACCCGACTGCTGCGTCAGCCAGTCATTCACCACCGGTCCCTCGGATACGCCACGCAGCGGCGCGATATCGGAGACGGCGGGCGTCTCGACAAACTGCAGTCGCTTCTGCTGGTCCCAGCGCCCCGGCAGCGTCGTGGCCCACGATGCCGCCAGATTGTCCTTTTCAAGGATGACGCCAAACCCGGCGTTACCGATCTTGCCGACCACTTCGCGGGTCGCATCGTCACATTCTTCAACGGTGTCGCCATAGACGATCACCGAGATGTTCGCAAAACCATACTGCTGGCCGTCCGCGACCAGTTTGCCCAGCGCCTTCGCTGCCTCGTCGGCGAGCCGCTCGCGGCCCTCGTCGTTCTTCTGCTCTTCCTTGGCAAAATAGGCTTTCAGGATCGCCATCGGGTTGAACGCGGCGACCTTGTAGAACTTGCGGATTTTCTCGATGTAGGCCTGCGCCTTGTTCGTATCGAGGAACCTGAACATCACGCAGATATCGAGCTCGGCATCGACCTGGGCGAGCACGTCAAGCGCGGCCTCCTGAAACCCCATCCATTCCTTGACGCCGATGATCTTCGCGTAGCGCGTGCCGTATGCGGACTCGAACATCAGGTGCTCGGCGCCGTAGGTCACAACCGTCTCGGTGAGATGCGTGTCGAGCATCGTGACCGGGTAGCGCACACGGCGCGGCGGCACCGACGGGTTCGCGGTCTGATGGAGAAAGCCGAGGGCGTTCTGCAACTGCAGGCGTTTCATTTTCAGGCGCGAAACGCCGCCCTTGAATCCGTCGAGTACCGACTCGAAGCGCTTGATATCCGAAGTGAGCCTTGCGATGTCAAACGCGAATGCGCTTCGCGCGAGGACGAGATCCTTGATCGTCTCGAGTATTGCGAGCGGCACCGGCTTGCCGCCGACCGTCATGTGATAGCCGATCTTCTCAAAAACCTTGTTGATGCCGGTTTCCGGCGTATACGCAAGCGCGAGGGAATGCGCGTTGCGGAAAAATTTCCCGCTGCTGACGGTGGACCGGTTGATCGCGTCGACGCGTGCGTCGACACTCGAGGCGAACTCGCCGTCGATCTGGCCTCGCACGCGGCGATGCGACAGTCGCCACCACGCCGTCACCCGGTGATCGAAGTTCTTGCAGGCGTGGTCGAGGTTGTCCCGCGCAGCGGAGATATCTGCCGCGTTTGGACTGTCTGCATCGACCCCTTCAAACGTATAGACGCTTAGAAGCGACCCATCCTTGTCGAGGACGAGCTCGGGCGTCACCATGGTCGCCCACGGCGCGATTTCCTGAACCGGTCGACGCTTGAGCGTCAACTTCTTTTTCAGCATGGCAGGTCCTGATCAAATCCATATGGCCGCTTGAACCGGGCGGCGAACCTGGCCGATACGTCAGGCTCGTGAATATCCGGGTATCGGTTGTAGACGACGAGCACCTCTTTCCACCAGGGGTCGCGCGACGTCTTCCACCGCAGGAGCCAGTGAACAGCGATGCCAACGACGAGAAAGGTCGGCGTCATGCTGCTGTAGCAAAGCAGCGCGGTCAGCGTTCCGTTCGCAATGGCCAGTCCCCGGTCAGCGCCACCCATCTGGCGGGGCAGCGACAGCGACCGGCTCACACGCGTGGGCTTACGCACACGTGTAATTGATCTTGAGGTGATCCTTGACGATCGGGATCGCGCACGCCGCGAGACCCAGACCGACCAGTACCGAGGAAATCATCTTGCCGATGCTGCTTTCCGAATTCGCGATCGCCACGGCACCGATGATGATCAGCACGATGCCGATGCAGTACAGCCACGGACCGCTCACATACGACGAAATCAGACAGATCACGTCTGCTGCGGGACCGAGGTCCGTCATATCGACGGCCGATGCCATCGGTGTGAACCCGGCCAGGCCTGCCGCGATCAGCGTCGTGCGGATTTCCTTGCGGCTGAAGAGCCGGACTGCCAGATTGCGGCCGCCGTCCCGCAGTCGGGCGAGGCTCGTTTGAAGGTGCTTCGTCATCACTGCTCCATTGAGTTAAAAAACACGTTTGAGGATGTAGTCCCCGTCCCTGAATCCCTTGATCTCGACGATCTCCGAGATATGGCGCAGCTCGCCGGTGCGTTTCATGTGCACGACGTAGTGGAAACAGTCGGCGACGGCCTTGCGCATGTCAGCGAGTTCCCAGCGGCTACCGGCCGGAATGCCGAGCATCGCCAGACTCTCCAGACGGCTCAGACCGCCGCGCGCATCGTTGGCGTGTATCGATCCCATGCCGCCGTCGTGGCCGGTGCTCAGTGCCTGAATGAAGTGGTAGGCTTCCCCGCCGCGCACTTCCCCGACGATGATCCGATCGGGCCGGAAGCGAAGACAGAGCGCCACGAGCAGTTGCGTCGTGACTTCTGCGTCGGCATTGGAAAGCAGCCGGACGCGGTTGGGCGCGGTGACCTTCAGTTCCATCGTGTCCTCGATGGTGATCACCCGTTCGTCCTCAGGAATTTCCCCGTTCAACGCATTCAGGAACGTCGTCTTTCCCGAGGACGTGCCGCCGGCGACCAGCACGTTGCGGCGTGCGCGCACCATCGCGGCCAGTGCGTCGCGAAGCGCGGCATCCTGCGCACCAGCCGGGAAAAAGTTGTGCTCCACTTCCTTGCGGGCGTTCTCGAGGGAGAAGGCGCCCATGCTGACGTAGTCGTTTAGCGTCAGGTTCTTGTCGCGGTGCTTGCGGATCGAGAGTGCGTCCCCGTCGATGGACGTCGGCCGCATGACCGCCGCGATCCGCAGGTTGTTGTGACCCGCGTTGATAATTCCCTGGGCGGTGCCGGCGTGCGCCGACTTTTCCACCGACGCGGCGAGCGCGTGGATGGCGCCCTGGAGCGTGGCCTGGTTCAGCGAAATATCCAGCCGGCGCATCCGGCCACGCTGTTCGACCCACACGTTGTTGAAATCATTGATCATGATTTCGGACACGTCGGGCGCTTTGAGCGGCTCGCGGATCGCCTTGAGCGACTCGAAGAACATTCGCACCGCGCTTTCTTCAAGCGGGCGCACCTTGAGCAGGGGGTTTTCGGCAGCATCGGTCATGCTGCTATTGTTCAAGCTGCAGACGGTGCCGTCGGACCGAAAGAGCCGCCAAATCGGCCAGCTTTCGCCGAATCCCACATGTGCCCCTGCAGCCGAACATCACCACCCACACCGCCTCTTCAGTCGAACATCACCAGAGCGCAGCCGGAGATCATCCAGTTCAGCCGGTTGAGGGGCTTAACCCGGAAAGCTCCAGAAAATCGTATAGCTTTCGCCCCGTTGTGCCTCTTGATTAATCGTCGAAGACGCCGATATTGAGTGCACGCACAACCAGACCCCGACATATAACCACCAGACCCCCATGGCAAAGACCATTTCGTTCCGGCAGAGTCCCCAGGCCGCCCGCGCGCGCAAGAACCGCACACTGCTGCTGTCGATGCCCCGGGCAAGCGCCGACGACCTTGCACTGCGCGTGCATGTCGCGCTCGACGCGCTGAGTCGCGGATGCGGTAACGTCCATGCCGCACAGACGCTCACGCAGACGATGATCCTGACGGGCTTTCTGGCTGAGGCCGGCTACGGTGAAGCCACCTTCGAGCAGATGCAGCAGGCCGAAGCGGACATTTCGGGTGCGTTCGATCGCGGCAGGGCCTCGGGCGAATGGCAGCTGGACGACGCGGCCGCGGCGCGCTTTGCCGTGATTGCTTCGACCTACGACTACCAGTTGCAGCGCGCGCCATTGTGGGCGGTTGCCGACGCGAGCGACCGGCTCGACAGGTTCGTCTCGGGTGAGTCGTTCGATCGTGTGATCCGCAAGCGGGCGTAGTGGAGAAGGTGCAACAACCTCCTTGCGTTCCGCTGATAAGGGTTTATACTGATCTGCGTCTCCTCCATGTCTCCTCCTGATATGGATTCAGCCCGCCACTGCGCGGGCTTTTTTCTGTGCACCGCTATACTTCCCGCACACTCAAACCAGCAAGCATGGCAATGAAGGGAAAAATCGCCGACGGCGAGGCACGCGAGCGGCTCATTATCTGGATCCGTCGACGCATGGATGAGTTTGGCATCACGCCCGATGCGCTCGCCGCGTCCATCCAGCACGACCTCGATAACCAGCCGAAATACCGCGACGCGAAAGGCAACGACTGGAACGGTCTGGGCGACATGCCGGACTGGCTTCGCGCGGCCAGGAATGCCGGCGTCGATCCAGACTTCTTCCGCATCGGGCAGAACTCCGAGCCGGAACCGGAACCGAAGCTCAAGCGCTCCAGCACGCAATACGTGCAGGCCGACCTCTTCGACTGATTCGCCTGGGCAAAAAAAACCCGGCTGCAATAGCCGGGCTTGGTTCAGGGGATGGGCACACAAAATGCCCGCTAACAGATCACTTCCACCATTTCGCCGAACGGTGCCTGCCTTGCCCGTTTGAGCGGCGTCGTGGACGCCCACAGCACGGGGTAAGCAGGCTCCTCGCCTGGAAAGGCACCATCCATATCGGTGAGATAAACCAGGAAGGCAGGATGAATGCCTTCGTGCGCGAGTCGTCTGAACGGATCAACGAACGAGGTGCCGCCACCACCCAGCACCGGCAGCAGTTCGACCGCTTCGCCACGTTCGAAGGTCTGCACCTGGGTCACGCGCGTGTCGCAGTCCATCACGATCAGCCGGCGCGGGCGCACCGCGTCGTTCACGGCAAGGATTTCCGCCGCGAACTGCGCCTGCGTTTCGTCCCACACCGAGCCGCTGGCATCGCGCACGAACACGCCATCGCCTACAGCCGGCTCGTGCAGCGACGGCAGATACAGACGCATGTGCAGATAGCGACGGTTCGGCATCGCGAAGCTGTAGTCGGTTGGCGACGATTCCTGCGCAAAGCGATGCAGGATCGCACGCCAGTCGACAGCCGGTTCGACCGCCTGCGCGATCATCCCCTGCAGGGCACCTGGCATGCCGCCGCGCATCTGGGCCGCTTTCGCGGCCTGATGCACGGCAACCTTCCATTCGGCTTCCTGCTTCGCCCGGTCGTCGGCCGCGTACTGACGGACCTCGCCACAGGAGGGAGCGGTATCGGCAGACGCAGCGGGGTCAGAGCCCTCGGACGGTGTGTTCGCGCCGTTCGCGGATTGCGGCGGGCTGCTGCCCCCGGGCGGATCGCCTGCCTGCTGGCCAGACTGCCCTCCCGGTTTGCCACCATCCTTCTGCCCTTCCCCCTGCTGCTTCTGCTTCTGCCGCTTCTCCTGCGCGAGGATGCCGTAGATCTCCTCGGCCGACATGCCACGAAAGCGTGCATCCATCAGCACGCCTTTTGGCAACAGCATGCCGGCATCGACGATGATCGGATTGATCGCGTGATCGCACGCGTCATTCCACAGGTCGGAATCGCGATCGCCCTGACGCCAGCAGTGGCCATTGGCCACGTGCAGGACCTCATGGGCCAGCACTCCGCGCGTTTCCAGATCGTTCAGGCTTGCAAGATACGTCGGGTTGTAGCCGATCGACACCGAGTCCGTCCAGAACGTCGTGCAGGACGGATCCTCGATGACCTTCAGGCGCAGGGCCAGCGCGCCGAAAAACGGCTGGTCCAGCACAAGCGCGGTGCGCTGCTTCGAGATACGCGGATCCATGGCCACCTCAGGCGACGAGTCGCAGAAGCGGTGTCTGTTCCTGCAACACCGGCGCCGGGTCGATCATCGGCTCCGGCGTGCCGCCCATGAACGCCGCCATCAGCCCCTCGATTTCCTGGGCCTTGGCAGCGACCTGCGAGCGCAGCACACGCGACTCCTTCAGATCCGCACCGGTATGAACCGCAAGGTGCTTCTTGGCCTGGTCGAGGATGTGCGTGAGTTTCGGATCGTTGCTGAAATTCAGCTTCGGCAGCAACTCACAGAGTTCGCGCACCTGGTTGGTCACATCGAGGCGCACATTGCCGACCGCATACAGCCGGTCAGCCAGCTTCGACGTGGCCTCGTACAGACGGCCCACCAGATCGTTGTTCGCCGTCGAGATCGAGGCCAGGACATGCTGGTCGATCTCGGAGCGCAAACCGGACAGGACATCGTCCGGCAGTTCGATTCCAAACTGGCTGGGGTCGGGAAACGGCAGCACGGCCATCTTGATACCGAACTTTCCCGACATCTGCGCGAGGCTCGGATAGTCCGCCTCGTTGAAGAGACCATTCAGCTCGGCGCGGGCCTTTTCCTTCAGGTCCAGATAATCCGTCAGGAAGACCGACACGGCCAGATCAAACTCGTCTTTCAGCTTGCGCATGTGGTCGGCGAAGTCCATGTAGACCATCGTCGGCAGCAGACGCACGCCCAGCTGGTCGTACTTCAGCGAATGGTCGTAGTAGTACGCGCGGATGCGATTGCCGATCGACACCACTTCCTTGTAGCTCGGCGCATGCTCGGGCATCAGGCGCTTGTTAAAGCGACCAATGCCTTTCGCCTCATGGGATTTCTCGACTTCCTCGGTGGCCTTTTCGTCGAAACAACGGGCCTGCCACGCGGAAATCGTGACGGACGAGAGCATGACTTTCGATTTGATATCGGTGAGGTTCATGGAAAGACTCCAGAAGAATTAAATGAATGGATGAAGCGGAAAGAAAAAAGCCACAGCGCGCGCAAGCGGGCCGTGGCGAGAAAGGACAACGGATGAAGCAGGAAAGACGGGACGATCAGCCCCGGATGATTTCGCCGAGCGGACCGCCCTGCGCACGGATAAATGCGTGCGTGTTCTGCAGTTCCGGCGTGCGCCGGATGGCATCCCGGGCGAGTAACGCGCCGAATTCGCGGTGACCCGCGTCGATCAGCCGGTCGTTGTACGTCAGCACGCGGTCGAAGTTGCCTTCGGTTGCGTGTGCCGCCAGCGCCGTGCTCACCGCGAAGAGCGCCGCCGGCGTCTCGGGAATCATCGCCGTGTCCGGCGACAGCAGGATCGCATCGGGCGACGGCAACTCGCGATAGATACCCAGGAACGCGAGCAGCTCGGTCGCCGCAGACTCTCCGACCGACCCCGCGTATGAGATCAGTTCAAGCGACTTCGGCACCACCTTCATCGTCTTGCCCAGAAAGCCCCAGCTGCGCGGGCTCGGCGAGTTTTCGATATCACGCGTGGTCTTCTGCACGGAGAGCAGGTCCGGGCGGAAACGCAGGAACGCAATCAGCTCGGCCGGCACGTTGTGACGTACCGCCCATGCCGACCAGTCCTGGATCGTTGAGATCAGCTGCACGACCGTCGCGAATCGCGAGATAACCGGGTCGAGGATGCCCGTGACGCCAGCGTTGTCGCTGCGCCGGTTGGTCGCCGCAACAAACGTGACGTGATCGGGCAGCACATGACTGCCGATTCGCCGCGCGAGCAGCAGTTGCATCTTGGCCGCCTGAACCGCCGGCGATGCCTGACCCAGATCATCCAGAAACCAGATCAGGGGCGTCGTGCTGTTCACGGCCAGTTCGAGATCGCCGAACGGAAGGTGATGCGCCGTCCTGCCGTCGACAGACGGAAACGGCAGGCCTTTCGAGTCGGTCGGGTCTTCGACCACCGGATGGCTGATGAGCAGAGCGTGACCGGTTGCTCGCGCAACCTGTTCCACGATGTCGCTCTTGCCGATACCAGGACGGCCGGTGATGAGCACCGGCAGACGGGCCGGAACATAGGCCGTGAGCAGGTGCGTCAGCTGCGGTGCAGTGACCTGATTGGCTGCGGGCTGACTGGCGGCGACAGATGCTGCGGCATTGACACGTGCGTTCATGAGGGTTCTCACAAAGGAAACCCGCAAGGAACGTCACCCACAGGGACGTGTCCCTGTGGGAAAGGTTGAGGTGCCGCGATGCGGCGGTTCGATGCGTCAGACGACGCAGAAAAAGGTAACGGGTATTACGCGAAGGCGGTTTGCAGCGCGTTCAGCTGTGCCGCCGAGAGCGACGATGCCGGCACACTCGCGTGACGACCGACGATCATCAGACCGTACACGTCGGCGAGCGCACGCGCCTGCTGGCAAAGAACCAGCGGCTCGTCATTGCCTTGCGGCGCTGGCGAGCGGTTGCGCCACACGTTAATGGCCGCCTCGATCGCTGCTTTCGTGACGTCTGGAGATGCTTCTACTGGGATCGGTTGATTCATGGGATGCCTCACAGGTGCGCCCCACGAACCGCTCCCAATGGGACGTGGTCCCAAGGGGCAAAGGAAAGTGCCGGAATCCGGCGGCTCGATGCGTCATGGACGCGGGTGATAACTGCCAGTCTAGGCCTCGTGCGGACCAGCTTTGCCTGGAAAGATGCGAATTTCGATCCCGCTTTGAGTTTGGATGCCATGGCAGGGACGAAAAAAAAGCCGACGCGTGAGCGCCGGCTGGTTCAGGTTCAAAAGAAACGTCTCAATCAGGTTGCCGCCCGGAGGACCGAGCGTGCATAGTCGAGCGTGCCATCCTTGGCCTTCACGGTGTACCCTTCGCTGCGCTGCGGATGAACCAGCATGTAGATCCTGCTGGCACCACGCGGATAGCTGCGGATTTCCGAAAAGCCGTTGGCGATGAGCGCGTCGACGTGCTGCGCGCCATTCACGATCAGGCCGTCGGCACCCGTGAACCTGGTGCGTGCGGCCTTCTCCTTTGCGTAACGGGCGTCGCGCTCGTTTCGGGCATGCTCCCGGCCTTTGGCGATGCGCGCTTCGCACTCGGCCTGTGCCGCTTCATCATAGCCACACAACGCGAAGATCGCTCGCCGGCGGGCGACCGGACCGAGACCGCGCAGCTTAACGTCGCACACTTCCCTGATTGCCTGCTTGCAGCACAGGTTATCCTCATCGGCTGTGTCCAGAACGTCTAGCAGCATGCCGACGTCCGGGCCAGTCACGGCACCGGCAAAGCGGTTCGGCCAGTCGAATGTCCAGCGCCCGTGCTCGAGTAGCGTGATCTGCCGTCCGAGCTCGTACTGCCTTCGACTCATCTGGCCAGTGCTCTTCGCCTTCTCAAGCCGCTCCAGTTCCCGGTCACGCTGCGTAACCGACAGCAGCTCGCGCACACGTGAGGCAAGATCCGAAACAGGCGTGCCAACATCGACCGGTTGCTGGTATTTCTCCGGCAGCGGCAGCGGGTCGAGCAGACCACGGTTGAACAGCATGTCGTCAACTATCACAGGGTCCGCGTCGTCCGGCAGACACTGCATGGCGACGACCAAGGCAGCGGCCATGTCGGGCGTCACCTTCAAGCCCTCGCGCCGGATGATGCGTGCCAGATGGCGCAGCTTGCACTCCGGCCTCGAGCCGCGGAATTCCGGGACATCCAGCAGCACCGTCGCCCATTCCAGGTCGAACCGGAACCGCGCCCTGTCCTGCGCATAGTCGGCGAGAACTGCGGCCGGCACAGGAAGATTCGCCGCCAGCGCATATGCCACATGCACTTCATGCCGCCCGTTCGTCTGGCCCGAGTCTGGCACACGCGGCCCTTCGGCGGCAAAGCCAAACCGGGCTTTCGCAAGCTGGCCGCACAGTATCGAAAGATCGAACCGCTCGCCGCGCGTCGCTGCAACTTCCCACTCCCGTTCGAGCTGGTCCGAGGACAGCAGCAACGCCGGCTTCTTCGCGAGATCCAGCAATGCGAAATAGAGGTCCCATTGGCTGGGGCGGACTTCCCACGGCTGAAGGCGGATACCTTCGCGTGAGAACCACGCCGCGTAGACCTCCTCGAGCATCGCGGAGAAGATTTCCGACGCGGCACCGGGCTGCCGCAGCGTGAGGACGCCGTTGTAGCGCGTGACTTTGAGCGGCTCGCCATTGCGCGACAGTTGCACGTCGGCAGTTTCGCTCGCGCTTAAGCGGGCGTCGTTGAGAAACAGCTGGAAAACTTCGATGAGGGTCGTCAACTCAAGGGCTTCACCGGGAAACGAGAGTGTGTACATGGGTAGATGCCTATCAGAATGGAGAAAGGGCAACCACCCATCGGGGCAGCTGCCCCGGATCGGGAAAGAAACAGCTGGGTTCAGTCGATGTCGAGCAGACGCGCGACAACGGCTGCGACCGCCCACGCCTGTGAGCGCGAGCGAGTCTTGATACGCATGAGCGGTAGCGAGCGCCAGAATCCGCCTTCGCCCTGTTCAACGAACTGGACGAAATCGGTCTGCACGATCCAGCCTTCCGAGGTACCGCGTTCGACCGACAGGCTCACGCGCCGACGCCGGACCGAGGTCTCCGGCCACGGAGACGACGGGCGCAGACCATAGGCCGCCTCGTCAGCATCGCCAAAGTGGTTGGCGAGCGACACCCACTCGGGCTCGATCTCGGTCTTTCGGAGCGCCTGCTCAACCTGGCGCACCACTTCCGAAACGGTCTTACCAACGGGATCAAACGGGGCGGACGCGAGCGCGACCGGCAAATCGAGAACATCGGACATGGAGACTCCAGAAACAGAAAAGCCGCCCCCGAAGGAGCGGCCTTTTAAAATGGTCGGGCCACCGTCGATGGTGGCCCGAAGTCAGGTGTTGCCTAGTGCGGAACGCGAGGATGCCGACGTTCGCGATCCGCTTTCCGGCCAAGGTTGCTCATGTACATGCCGTAGCCACATACAAGCACCCCAATAGCCGTCACGAATAGTCCGAAACCCATGGTCATTCTCCGTTCATGGTGTCCATGCCTGCATAAAAGAGTAGCACAAACCATACAAACAATATGGCCACGTCAAAGACCGCTGTGAAGGTCCAGACCTGCGTTGAGTGCCAATAACCAACGGCGCCGACGATCGACGCCGCCGACAGCGTATGAGCGAAGCGCCCGAACTGCTGGCGCTGGTCTTTCGTCCACGCGTGGCCGACATGGGCTGAAATGAACCCCGTTCGGGGCTTTTTCTGCTCAAGCCTGGCCGGTGTCACCGAAAAGCTGCCGTCGACGCGGGCATCGAGTCGAACCGGTCCGCCATTAAGCATCGCCGAGACCACAGGCGGAGCTTCAGACGCACTGAACTCCCGAAGGATCGCAGCCAGTCTTTCTGACGGCTGCACGACCTGCAGGTCTTCAACGAACGTCGCGCGGTCCGTGATCGTCATGCCCGAGGCATATTCGACAAAGATATCGACGATTTCCATCGCAACTCCTATCGCCGTTCGTTGTCCAGCCCACCAGCCAGCCGCAGCCCGCCGAGCAGTGCGTCATATCCCTCGCGGGAAGTGAGTTGCTCGAGCGAGACCGCGTTATCGCCGCCGCCCGACAGATCGACCCGACCGCGTCGCGTTCGGAACGAGACAGCCACAGATCGCCGCGAGGGAGAATCTGCAACTTCCAGCATGACAGACGGCGTTCGGAGGGTGACCCGACAGCCGCAGCCACGGCGTGAGGGTTCGGCAACGATCTCGTGCTCGCCGGAGCGTAGCCTGAGATCGCGCGCAACACGACGCAGCATGCGCGTCGCGTGATCGGTGATGGCGGCGTCCGTTGCGACACCCGCACTGCGGCGATCGGCGTAGAACACCTTGGGGATTTTCATGAATGCCTCTGGAAAAGAAAAAAGCGAGGCTTCCTTTCGGAAGACCTCGCTATGCAGGTGAATGCCGGCGACTGCCGGCGAAGAAGACCGCTTTAGTGCGTCACGCGCAGACCGGAGTTGCTCGATACCAGCAACACGTGATCGCCTGGCACGAACCTTTGATCGTCGGGCTGCGTGACGACCAGCATGCGGCCGGCATCGGTGCGCACGACGATCTCGAGGCCCGCGTGATGCGATAAGCCAGTCGAGATCTTCTGCGTGATGAACCCAGACGCGGCGCCGGTCATCGCGCCCGCGATATAGCGGCCGTTACCGTTGCCGATGACACGGGTTCCGAGAAACGCGCCCACGCCCGCGCTGATGAGTGTCGTCAGTCCGGAGTTATCCGAACTGGCTTCAATCGTGATGTTGCGCACGCGAACGATGGTGCCCTGCTCAAGGGTTCCCGCTCGTTGAACGTCAGAGCGCTGGTAGGTATCCGGCGAACCGAAATCCACGCCGGCGCAGGCGGAGAGCAGGGAAACAAGAGCGATGCTGACGATGAACTTGAACATGATTGCCTCAACGAGATGAAGGGCAACCGTCCCGTCAGGATGGTTGCCCTGACGGGAAAGAAAGAAAAGGGGAATTCAGTGAGCGACAGCGAGGCGAAGCTGCTGATATGCGCGTCGTTCACGAGCCGAAGCCCAACGAACGAAACCGACGAATCCGGCCACTACCGGTGCGATTACGAAGATGAACCAGAAGCCGACACCCTGAAGCAATGCGCTACGCGCATAGCAGCGTCCAGTGACGGACTCAACCAAAAACGCTGCAAACGAAAGCTGGTGTGAAGCGACCCGATCCGTATAGGCATCGAGAGCAGCACGGCCGCCAGCATGCATCAAGTCGAGTTGCCACCTCGCCTCAAACACGCAGCCGAAAATGACAAGTGCACAACCCGTTGCAGCGAGAACGGCAACGGTCAACCCGAGGTTAAGCGAGGCAATTGCACCTGCCTGTTTGCGATATGACATGGAACGGCTCCTCTTAAAGCGGGAGCCGGTCCCGTTGGGGTGCTCCCAACAGGGTCAGACGGGTTTGGCCCGTCGTGGAGGACCGGCATTTGCCGGTCAAAGGTTCAAGCACTCCAGCACGCCGGAGTGTTCAGTCGATGCGCAAAAGCGCGGGGAATGACTCCAGTCTATGGGTATTAACAGACCGCGGACCTCGGAAACCTCCCGAAAACCATAGCGCTTTCATCTCACGCGTCCGCGCGGTAACGAAGCTTGACTTCTCGTGGCATCTGCGAAGATGAATCAGAATCACCCAGCTCACTTCGACACGCCATGCCCTCTCAGATCATCGACCTTTCGACGCTCCGCCATAAAATCGGATTCCGGGTCGCCAGCGTCACGCGCTTCGTGACCAGCACGCCCGAAGTTGATGCGCTACTCGATTCAGACTCCGTCGTTGCGATCGGGGTCAGCGGCGGGAAAGACAGCGTTGCATGTGCGCTGGCCGTCGCCCGCCATCTTGATCTCATCGGCCATACCGGGCCGCGCGTACTGGTACATGCGGACCTCGGCCGCGTCGAGTGGAAAGACAGTGCGCCTGCGTGCGACCGACTCGCCGCTCGGGTCTCCAGCCCGTCTACGAGGGCAATTGATGAGGTTGCGGCCGCACTACCCCGCCAGATCGAGCTTGCCTTTTGACGGCGTGACGGACGAAAAAAAAAGCGCCGCCCGTTTGAGGGGCGGCGCTGGTTTAAGAGACGCGGCGATTGCCGCAACAACACAGACTACGCAAGGCAAAGTTCGAACTGGGACGCCAGGTCAGCCGTCTCGATTGCGGTCGCCACCGCCGGCACATCCCAATGCACCTGGGATGCGTCGAGCGAGCACAGCTTGTATTTCAGAGCCCGTTCATGTTCTCCAGACAGCTGAGAAAACCGAAACGAGAACTCTTCGGGCGCCTGCGCCCCTTCTGCCGCGTGGCCGAGCCGTTGCGCCAGCTCATCAGCCGACCGCCTGTGCCAGGCGCCACTGGATGCGTCGCGGCGCACGGTGACATTGGTCTCGCCGGGCACTGGCTCCGGATCCCTGAGTGCCTCACGCACAATTGGAATCGCCTTCGCGGCAAACCCTGGGAACTCCAGTTCGCGCGCATAGGCGACATCGGTCACGAAATCCTGAAGCGCCGAATAGGCCCATCCGGACTCGCGCCACGGCATCGAGCCGATCGCCATCAACAGGTTTGAAGAGTCCACAGCGAGGCACCGCACCTTCGGCATTGCGGCAAGTGGATCCTTCGCCGCCTTTGGAACCGGCACCTGAAACGGCACGGTACGACAGTCCCCCGCGTCGAAAATCCGCCACGGCGCGAGAACGTGTCCCTCGCCGTATAGCGCGAGGAGCAGATCGGCGTCAGCGTGCAGGGAGGCTATAAATCCACCCTTCACGATCCCGTCGTACTGTTTCTCGAAGCCGGAACGGATCATCGCCAGCCGCGCCTCCTCTGCTTTTTCAACAGGAATCGCGGCAGAAAACGACTTCGCGATTTCCAGCCTGATCTGCGTGTCGTCAAACGGTACCGGATGCGCAAGTTCGCGCTTCCAGGCCTCAATGAAGTTCTCCGGCTTGATGTCGCCCGAGCGGCTTTGCAGTATGCCGCCGCAGCACGCAGCGGCATGTGCGAAGACCCGGCGCAGTACTGCCTCGCGAGAGCCAAACGCCACAGCGCTCCATCGATCGTGGTGCGGGACGACGTTCTTCTCATAGGTCCGTTCAAAGAGAACATACGCCAGTTCGCCGTCCGCCTTGTGGAACGCGGCAGCACGCTTGCCGGTAATAACAGTTGCACCCATTTTCAGCTCCGATTTGTAAATGCGGAGCAGCCCCAAACGGGCTGCTACCCGCTGGGGAAGAAGAAAAAGCCGCCCGTGAGGGGCGGCCATCACGACTGCTATCGTGCTGGCATGTCAGCGAACATCACGAATGAATGTACGCACGACACGATGAAATACATCCAGAACAGGAAGAGCGCCCCGAATTCGACACCCTCGACGCCAAAGCCGGCGCAGGCTCCGAAAAGCGCAACGGCAAGCACGGCGAACTTCGGAAAGGCGTGCCCCACCAGAAGCGAGCGCAAGCCACGCACGACCCATTCCCACGCCGAACCCTGTTTGCGTTCGGCCAATGTCCGGGCAACGAGCAGCAAGCAGATACCGCCCAGTGCAACAGCCAGCGTCTTGCCGAGATTCGGCGCCGACATCTCATATGACAGGACGCGCGAATGCGCCTGCAACGCCGGCCAGCTGCCTGCCGGAGCAAGATGCTGCCAGGCGAACACGACGACCAGCGGCCAGAGCGCATGCACGCGCTTGCTCCAGAACAGGATTGCCATGCTCTGGAAGGATTTCAGTTGAATCAGTACGTCTTTTTTCATGCTAGAACCCGTAAGTGGAATGTGGCGATCCCGAGGGAGCACCGGTGTATAGCGAAAAACGCCGCTCCCTGGTACAGGAAGCGGCGCGGTTATGCTGCGGCCGTGGATTTCCGGCTCTTGCGAGCCTTCTTTTCCTTTGGTTTGGGTGCTTCGTATCCGAAGCGCGCCCATGCAGCAGGGTCAATCGGAATCGGGTTCGTTCGCCCCGTGGCAAGGTTCACGAACACGCCCGAATACTTCAAGGTGCCAGTGCGAAACAGGGTCCAGAGAAGATTGAAGGCCTGCACTGCAATGGCCGAGTTGATGACCAGCGACTGCTTGCGCAGTGCGTCGGCCATGGAACAGGATGGCGTTTCGTCCTGCGCATCTTTCGACGGGTCGATGAGCTCAGGGAACAGATCGCCAACATGCGGCAACCGGTGCGGGCAGGACTTTCGGGAAGCCTTGGGCATCATCTGCCCAAGAATGACCTGTCCCCGATCGGTGTCGTTACCGCAATCGAGGTAGTACGTGCTGGTGTGCTCGATTGAGTCCAGAATCGCCTTTCGGGCCGCACGCGTATCCACGCAGCCGATCACGAGATCGACGTTGTAGATCGGAGTGCGGCTTGTGAGGCGTTGCGTTTGAGCGCGCCAGTTCGTGCCCATGAGCATATTCAGCCGGTTCACGATCAACGAAGCCTTGTGGCACCCGACATCAGCAGGGTAAAAGCCCTGCCGCCCTACGTTCGTCGGGCTAACGACATCGTCGTCGTACACCGTGCACTCGATGCCACCGGGGTGGCCCAGTTCGAGCATCGCGTGATGCAGGCGTGCCAGATTCGGTAGCACGGCACTGCCGGTGCCGCCGGCTCCGACCACGATGATGCGCCACGGCCGCTCCCGCATATGACCTGGAGGCTGATGAACGAGACTTTCCGTCATACAGCCTCCGTAGCCCATACCGCCTGATACCAGGCTTGCGGCACACGTTCCGTTTCCTCGAAGATCCCCTTTGCGCACAGGCGAGCGGCGATGCTCGGATTCGAGCGGTCGCAATTGCCAATCACGAGCGCCATCTTCACGTCGTGACGGTCGTCCTCGTTATCCGTGCTCGAGAAATAGGCCGGATGTTTGCCATGGGAATGACAATCCACGACCAGCACCTCATCTCCCACGAGTGCAGGCGGCTCATACCTGAGCGAACCGCCACTGTGAGAAATGATCCGCACCGGCGCAAGCCGGAAGGCCTGCGTCGTGGCGCTCCAGACGATCCATGCTCCGGTTTCGTTGGGAAACGCCTTGCGGGCCATCACCGCGAACTGGCCGACAAGATCGGGCGGAATGCGGTCGAACGACAGCTTCGTCGATTCGACGACGCGGCCGTACGGCACCGCGGTGCGAACCGTGAACCGGGCAACCTGGCGGACCAGGTTGATCCAGCTGCGCCGGATTTCGAGGAACACGCCGTTTTCAGCGATGAGGAGGCGCTCACCCGACGTTTCCATTTCAGCAGCGGCCTCGTTACGCGGCACCATCACCGTCGGAAACGAACGCTGCAACGTCATATCAACAAGATTCATTTCAGGCTCCAGGGCCTCGGGCGATCAGATCGTCGAGGGTCTGTTTCATGGGTACGAGACATTGCAGGGGGAACTGCTCGCCGAATTGCCCGGCCAGCATTTCCTTCCAGAACGCGAATTCGCCTCGCGGATGTTTGACACGCTTGCCGCCCGCGTTGGGGTGGGTGAATGCCGATTCAAAAAAGCCGCTCTCCCAACCCGCAATCGACGCAACATCAACGCGATCGGGCACACGCGCGGTTCCGATGCAGATGCTGCCCCGGTCCCACGTGTTGAAATAGGGCGGTTCGTATAGCGCCGTTTGCGGTGTCGGGCGCGTCGTGCCGTCCAGTGCGAACACGTAAAACCCCGTGTTGCGCGCCTGAAAGACCAGACCCGGATGCGGCACCACCGCGCTGACGTTGCCAAGCTCCGCGCAGTCGAAGAACACACGGCGCATGGCTGGCGGACACCACCAGGTGACTGCCGTCTGATCGATAGCGAGCACCGTCTCAGGCAGGAACTGTCCCTTGAGCGCACAGCGTTCGGCCAGCGAGTCCAGCGCCTCGAACAACGCTTGCCGGTCGACAGGACGTCCCGCACCGATTACCGCGCGTTTCCCGTTATGGGTGACGCCGTGCACCGTTGCGTAGAGTGGATCGCCCTGGGGACGCGAGTAGAGGAGAATCGCGCCCGACATACAAACCTCGTCGTGGCGCCCGCTTGAAAGAAGAATTGCGTCATTCATCAGAACTTCCTGGGTAAGCGGGTGATCAACGCGACAACGCGATCGACCTGCTGAAGAATGGAAAGTCCCAACGACAGATCCGCGTACTGCTTGCGTATAGCGTCAGGCGAGGTTGCAAGACCGATGAATCCGTGGAAAAGCGATCCGTCTCCGCCGCTGTTGAAATACTCGTAGTGGGTATCAAGCAGGTCGCCGAGGTGCTCTTCTTCCGCGGCGACCGTCGTTGCGTGGTAGACCGTCTCCGGGGTGTACGCATAGTCAAACAGCCGCCTTTTGCCGGCTTTCGCGAGCAGCAACGTCAGCCGCTCGAGTTCGACACACAGACGCCGCACCCGGCCCGAATGCGTGCGCTGCAGTACGCGCAGCTTCGCGATACCGAGCGCAGGAAACGGCATCCAGCTGAACCGCTTCGGGTTATAGCGTCCAACCTCCATATGCGCCGGGCAAAGTTCCTCCCGGACCACTGACGGCAGGTACGCCTGAAACTCCTCGGGATCCTCACCGAAGCGATCCGCGAGAACCTCCGCGGCTTCCTCATCGGTACAGCTCTCGTGACCATCCCAGAACCACTGGGCGAACATCCCCAGGAAGTCATCGGGCGTGCGCATCCTGAGCGTGCGACCCGCCGCGCGATTGATGAGGATCAGCGCCGTCTGAAGCAGGCGCGGATGCGCTGCCTGGAACGTCTGAGCCCCGTCGACGATATAAACGTAGTCTTCAGGCGTCTCAAACCCCAGATACAGGGGAGAGGTCGGCGTGAACTCCCTCGCGTCGTACTGGTACTGGTACTGGATCTGCTCCTGCACCGCGTTGATATCAAGCAGCACGGGCCTGAACCTCACCCGGTTTTGCCTGCCGCACTGGCGCTTGAACCAGGCGAAGAGCGCCCTGGCCATCGCATTGCCAGCACCGGTAAATTCGGGCACGTCCGCAGCCCGCAGCGGCCCTGCCTCGAAATGACTCTCGACCAGCTTCACGATCTCCCGCTCTTCCTGCCATCGGAGGCGCGCCGTGACCGGCACGCATCTGGACATGTCAGGCAGCGTCAGAAAACCATCGGCAGGTCCACGTCGGGCAACGGAACGGCGTGCTGGTTGCCAGTCGACTCCGCTGATAGCGACTTCTTCACCATCCGGGCGAGGATCGAAGAACATTGCTCGATCTCCTTGTCATGAAAAAAAACCGCCCTCTCGGGCGGTTCATTGGAAGAGTGGCTCGTCTCACCGGACAGAGCCATCAGAAGGTCTCGCTTACGCATCGCTGCCCTTCGCGCCTGCCGCACGCCGAAACGTGTAGCGGGCAGTTTCGCCGTCATAGACCGGGCCTTCGATTGCGGCCGTGGTCAATTCCGGGTATTGGGCGGAGTACAGATCGCGTACTTCGTCGGGAGAGAACGTCGGACCAGGGTCCACGAACTTCACTTCGTTGTAGGCGAATTCGCGAACCAGCTTCGAGATGGAAATGGACATGGCTGACCTCAGGAAATCAAGGCGAAAAGATCGGTGCCGCTGGAATTCTCCGCGGCAGGCTCGGGAGTAGTCGAAGGCGCAGATGCTTCGGAACGGGTGTCGTCCGCATCGTCGTCATCGTCGTCTCCCTCGACCGGTCCTGTGGCCTCCTTCGCCGGCGCCTTCGGGCCCTTGAGGGCCTTCTGGGCTTTCGACGAAAGGCTCTTTTCCGCTTCCTGCAAAATCGCTGCCGTGACCGACACCTGCTCGGACAACGACGCATGTGCCGCCGAATACGAACGAATCGCCTCGATGAAGCCCTCATCGAGTTCAGCCGGTGTGCCGCTCAGGATCAGCGGCTGGCGCAATGCAGCTTCCTTGCCCTCACCTGACGGCACCACGACCACTGCCATGCGGTCGCTGTCCATTTTCAGGGTGAGTTGAAGCTTGCCGCTGGCTCGCACCAGCGCTTCGAGTTGTTGGAACATGAATACCTCAAGGAAAGAAGAACGCCGCGTGAACGCGGCGTATGAAGGGTGGATTGGCGACGCTCACGCGTCACGACGAGTCAGAACTTGAGGACCTTTGGCAGCTTGCCCGCGTAGTCGAAATCTTCGACGTTGAGCAGTGCCTCGATGACCTCTGGCTTGGACTTCGCGAAGACCTTCTTGAAGCCCTCGCCGAGCGCGGCACGAATGCCGAGTTCGTCAGCGAGTACCATCATTTCGGACTTGGTGATCAGCTCCAGAAACTCCTTGTCGAGCTTCCAGTGCTTTTTCAGGTCCAGCTTGTGCGTCTTGCACAGTTGCGTCAGGTAGGTGACATCAAGCCCGTCGATCGCGGAAAACAGCATCCCGATCATCAGGTTCGCCTGAGCCTCTTCACTGACCGCCTGCGCGGCTTCGACAGCCTTGGGCAGGTTGCTCACCGGCGTTCCGATTCGGTGAGCCGCCCGAACAGCTTGCGGAAAACGGCATCATCGATCTGACGCGCGTAACCACTGAGCACAATGGCGATCAGATACTGGCGAGCCAGTTCATGATTCATGCCGATGTCAGCACGCAGCGCCTTACGCCAGAGCTTCACCCGATAGGCTTTCACCTTCTCGGATTCGGCGACGACCGTGACCGATGGATTGGTTGAAGTCGAGGCGCTCGCGGACGAACCTGCAGCGCTCTTCGCTGCCGGTTTGCCCTTTTCGGCCGCCGGCTTCTCAGGTTGAGCTGCAGCTTTCTCACCCTGGATGCGCTTGCCGACCATCTTCATGTTGCAGACCGTGTGGAAGCATTGCCCGCGAAACACCTTGCCCAGCGAGTCGGGCAGTCCGCTCACGGCGGCGCCGTAGTTCGCGCAGGCATGACAGGCTTTCGCCTGTTCCAGCCCCGACGCCCTTCGGCCCGTCGACAGCAAGTTGCACGCGGGTATTGTTGTCGCCCGCGCGAACGATTCGCACCACCTGAAACTCATCACGCAACGGCACCGCGATGGCCTCAAGCTGCTTTTCGGTCTTCTCGTTAAAGCAGGTTCGATTCGTACAGTTGCCGGTGCCAATTGCCTCACCGAACATCTGCGCCTGCGTGGACGAGTTGTGCGGGCATCCCGCGCAATCCGCCTTGTCGAAAATGGCTGAGGCCAGCGCACACGACGCCGATTCAACCAGCTTGCGAACATCGGTGACCGAGCGCTTCTCCGCGACGACGACGGGCAGGACCTTGTCCTGATTTTCCTTCGACAGTGCGGCGAGCAGCTCGGCGTGACCGAGGTTGATCTGCCGCGTATTGAGCGCCTCCAGAACTGCCTGCGAGCAGTTCATTAGTGCGAGACGGCTGTCCAGCGTGGTACGTGACCAACCGAGGATTTTCGCGACAACATCGCGATCGCCGCCGTGCAGCCCGAGCATCTCGGCTGCATCGATTGCTTCCTCGGAAGGCGACAGGTCGTCGCGCTGGATGTTTTCGGTCAGGGCGATGGTCCGCGCCTCGACGTCGTCGACGTCGCGAATCACCACCGGCATCGGATACTCATCGCCGTGGGCCTCCATCGCAGCGCGATATCGGCGTCCACCCGCGATCAGTTCAAAATCGACATCATTCAACGGGCGAACAATGACGGGCGTATCGACGCCGCGAGCACGGATGGACTCGGTGAGCTCCGCCATCTTCTTCGGATCGAAGTAGGTACGCGGGTTGCGGCCGAGCTTGATGTGCTTGAGGGTAATGGTAGGTTGTTGCATCACAGGTTCTCCAGAAGGGGAACCTGCTCCCGATCGGGAGTGGTTCCCGATGGGGTTGAACAGCAGATTGCCGGGCATGCCGGCGGTTTCGATGCGTCAGAGACGCGGTTGATAGGAGAACAATACCGCCAGGGTACGGGCCGGTTAAGCCGTAAAGCGCGGGAAATTCATCCAGCTTTTGCCAAAAGAAAGCCCGGTCATATCGACCGGGCCTGCTACTGCACAAATCTGGGGCGAGACTGCGCCCCCACCATTACGTCTGCTGAGTGGCGCTCTGTCCGATGAGTCGCGACAACATCGTCGTGACCGCACCCGATACGTTCCAGCCAGACAACTCGCTCTCGTAGCTCTCGTGCACAAGCCGGTCAAGACAGAGAACTTCGATTCCGTCCCGCTCGACCCGGCCGAGAACGCTGGCCAACACCGCAACGCGCGTTCCTTCGCGCTTCACGGTTACCACACCGTCGCCGACGGCCACCGTGACGTTCGACTTCCTCATGCTGCCTCCTTTAAAAGTTTCCGCATATCCGCGGAAGTCTGGTCGTTCAGCCTCGCCAGATCGTCGACGAAGCGATCGAGCAACGAATCCATGTGCAGGAATGTGTCGTCTTCCAGCTCAGGTGTTGCCCAGTCGAGTCCCGCCTGCATGGAATCCCGCTTGTGCGCAACCATCTGGTCCTGATACTCATCGATGCTGCCAGGTAGATGGAAGTACTCCACCTGCAGGACGCCCTTGCGGTTCCAGCGAAGTGCACGCCGCATTGCCTGATACTCAATGCGCCATGTCCACGAGCGGTCATAAAACAGCACGTAGTCAGCGTTGGGCAGGTTGTAGCCTGCCCTGCCCGATGCCTTCGTTGCCAGCAGACCGGTCGCAAGTCCGGTGATAAAGCGCCGGTCCTTGTCAGCCACCCGTTTTTTAATCGGAATCTCGCCGTGGAACAGCACCGTATCGACGCTCTCGGTATCCAGCGCTGCTGCGACCAGATTGAGCACACCAGGATTTTCGGCGAACAGGATGGCCTGCCTGCCTTGCGCCGCGATCTCGCGCATCCGGTCAATCACAGCCTGCTGCTTGGTCGTGATTCCGGCCAGGCGCGGGACGCCCTCGATCCCGTATTGAGGATAGTTGGCGGCGAAATGCACCGCCCGGATGCGCGCGAGGATGGTGACAAGGTTGCATGCCTTGCCATCTCCCCGGCCATTCCGGTACCAGTCCGCAAATTCGTCGGCCGCCTTCAGATACGTCGCAAGGTGTTCCGGATCCCACTCCACCGTGTGTACCGTAACCTCGGGCGGATCGATCCTGATGTAACGCGATACGTCGGGTTCGCAGACAAGCCTGCGCTTCACGTGCGAGGCAAGCATCGCCCGGTACAGGTGAAGATTGCCGATCTTGGGAACCTCCCGCTTGGCGCCCTCCTGCAGACTCTCGGCGAACTGCCACGTCACCCACTCGAGTACCACGAAGTCATCCCGGAACCGGTCGACTCCACGCATCGCTTCCTCGACCGAATTGATCCAGTTCCGTTCGAGATAGCCGCGGCGGTACCCGTACGGCTGGGCGGCCGTCCCATCCCCTCCCGTAAACGCGATCAGACCGAAGGCGTCGCGGGGATAGTTCGGGATCGGACTACCGGTGAGCACATAGCGCTTCCTCGCCGACAGTTGCCACAGCGCGCGGCTCTGGTCGCTGGTCGGATTGGCAAGACGCTCGCCCTCGTCGGCAACAAGCAGGCCAATACGTCGTCGCAGACGGTGCGCGTAGGTCACGCGGGCCGAAACAGCCCGGTCTACCGGCATGCGCAGGCGCTCGTATGAAACAAGGTTGATGCGACGCAGATCGTCCAGATCCTCGACACCGTCGATGACCTTCACGTCCCGCTGGTCGATTGGCAACTGCGCCATCTCAGCCAGCATTTCCGCGATCAACCGGGCTTCGACCACGATGAGGCCGTGCCTGACTCCTGAAAGCAGAATCAGCGCCACTGCCAGACGCGACTTCCCGCATGCCTGCTCCCATGCAACGACGCAGCCTTGGGGTTTCATCAAGGTCTCGATCAGATCATCCTGCTGGAAATCCCAGTCGAGCCACTGATCGATACCGAGGCGCTGCATCTGCGTGCGGAGCAACTGTGCGTGCTGCGGATACTTCACGCCCAACCCCTCGTGCACAACTTCCCAGCCTTCCGAGACGTTCTCAACGGCGAAACGCGCGTTGAGTTCGTCTACGGACAACCAGTAGTTGATGCCTTTCAGGGTGTACCGGTAGCGTCCGTCGTCATCCCGTACAAAGGACACCTCGTCTCCAGCCTTGATGAGCGGACTGCCCCACTTTGCTGGATCGACCTTATGTGTCGCGCGGGCGCCGCCGATTACCGCCGCGGCTGAACCGGCTCCAGTTGTAAACACCTCATGACGCAAGGGAACCGCCTGGCGGCCCGAACGCCGGGCACGTTGGGTGAAGTGCTGGACGAAGCCCGGTGCAAACTCCGGCTTTCCTCCCGCGACTTCGATCCTCTCAAGCAGCCGGGAAAGCGCATCGAACGGGTTTTCCTGCACCAGATAGGTTTCGAGGTCCAGCATCCCCTGCCCGGCGTAGCGAAAACCGCGTGGCAACCGATGCCCTTCTTTCGAGTAAATCCGGCGATCGAGCACGCTGTTCAACACCATCGCCTGCGTGAATCCGCACCGGAACCCGAGCCGTATGCGACGGCCATCGTGGCTGATCCGCACCGAGCCATCTCCGGTAACCGGCAGCGTAATCGCCGGCGTCGAGTCATCGAGCGTTTGAAGATTCAGGCGTGGCTTCGCGTAACTGCGCTCCTCGAAATGAAGCCCGAGGTCACACACAGCTGAATCCAGGTCAACGATTTCCTGACGAACCAGATCAGCAGGCTTGTCGCGATAGCGGTCAAACACCAGCACCGCCGTGCGAACGTTCGCGCCTTCGTCACTGAACGCGTTTGCGGGCATCTCGAAGAAGCCCGCGAGCCTTCGAGACGCCTTGTAGAACGGTGACTCGTACTCATACACCGCACCCGCGATCGCTTCCGCCGTTGAAAGCGGAAGAAGCGCGACAACGATGTTTGCCGCGCTCAGCGCCTGCTGGAGCGCGTACTCGTGACTCAGCGCACTGGTGTTCGGCCCGTACCGTCCCCAGGTCGTGCCCGGGAGACCCTTCAGATGCGGCGATTCGAGGTGGATGGAAAATGGCGGATTGATCAAGGCCACATCAAACGAGCCTGGATCGATATCCTCCATACCCGCACGGCGGAACGTGCACTCGAATCCCGCAGCCTCGACGGTTGCCTGAACAACATCGACCGCTTCGGCGTGAACGTCCACACCAAATAGGGTATGGCGCTCGGGATCTGCAAACTGCAGCAGCCGGGCGGACCCCACCGAGTTGTCGAGGATGCTCACACGCCGTTTCGGTTCGAAGCCGCTGACGAATCGCCACATGAATGCAGCGATCGCGTCGGACGTGAAGAACTGCCCGAGGTGACGCTGACGTGCGGCGTGTAACTCGCCGTGATTCGAAACACCCGGGTCCTGTGCGCCGAGGCTCACAAGCGACCGAAGTGGTGCGTACCAGTCTGCTACGACCAATGTAGAAGTGTTCATGGAGAGTCCAGAAAGAAGAACGGCCCGCAAAAGCGGGCCGCGAAAGAAGAGTTGCCTGGCGGGTGTCGGGCGATCAGACGGTTTTTCAGATGCCGTAGTAGCGTCGAACTAGCCGTCGACGTTCGGCAAACGGCCGGCCTAGTGTTACCGACAGCGGGGCATCAATGGCGATATGCCTCAATGCTGCTGCCCGGTAGCGTGGCGAATAACGATCCTTCGCACGCACGATCTCAATCTGCTCCGCCAGCGAATAGCGGTACGTCTCGTAGATCATCAGCGCGAATCTCACTATGTGTGGACGATACATGGCCATACCTCAGTACCGCGACCGGCTGGCGAGATGTTCAGCGCCATACTCACTGATAAACAGTGAAAGCGCTTCCCCAACCCGATGCGAGAACTTGAACTGCCACTTGTCGTTAAACAGTACAAGGTCGAGATCGGGGAACGATACCTTCTCCCTCGTGGTGAACTCGTGGTCAACAAGTCCTCCACGCGCGAGTTGCGCTCCGAGCGAAGCAAACCCTGCGTGCGAGGCGAACGCAGCAAGGCCCGCTATCAGGTTTGCCATCGACTGTTGCGAGTAGTAGCCAACGCGTCGCAGGCTTGATCTGAACGTCAGCTCGCTTCCCGCGCGCGCTTCGAGCACGATGGCGCTCGCTGTACGCTTGATCTCGGAGTCCGGCGTCAGACCGAAGCCGTTGATTACCGACTTTGCGGCCTGTGTGAACGCAACTCGCTGTCCCGCGTCTCCGCTGAACGTACGTTCAAGGTGTGCCCAAAACGCGTCGAAGTCCGGACACTTCCCGGCCTCAAGCGCCTCACGTATATCAATCGATGCGCTTTCAAGCTCGCTCTTCGTATCGATCTCCAGTCGCCCACCCACCGGAGCAAAGCGACGGCCTGCCTGATACACGAGTATCTCGGAGAGACCGGAGCAGAACTCCCGAAGCTCGCGCTTCGTTGAATACTCCGGGCGAACCTTCGCGGCCCGGTAGTAACCTTCAGGAAAAGCAGCGATTTCGGCTGCGCAAAACGCCCAGATAGGCTGCGGCTGCGGCATTCTGGGCGTCCTTGAATTGCTGAACAAGTGCTGTGTACATGGTGCTGTCCCTCAGGAATGACGGGAGAGCACGCCCGACGGGTGTGGTCCCGTCGGGGTAAAAGGAAGCGCCCGCGCGGTGCGAGCGGCAGGTCGATGCGTCGATGACGCAGTAGGTTCGACGATCGTATCGTGCAGAACGAGCGCCCACGGGCGGAAATGCACGGCGAATCGATATGGCTTTCGCCGCTGCCATCTCGCAAGCCACGTTCCAACTATCCACAGATTTTGTTGACAAGCCTGTGGATAAGCTGCCAGGACCTATGCCCGGTATGGCTGATGCTTGCAACGCCCGGAAGAGTGGCACCGTGCCTCGAGTTCAGCCGGTTGAGGGCCTTAACCCGTAATGCTCCAGAAAAACATATAGCTTTCTCCGGAAACCGGGCTATCTCCGCTTGCCCGTCCCGCCGCGAAAAGCGCCCGGTTATCGCTGTGCTTTCGCCTCCTTGACTTCCAATGGCTTCGGCAAGAATCGGTACAGCCATACGCGCGCGTGCGCGACCTGTGCGAGTGGTCTCAATTCGGCACGCGCTCTCTGGCGAACACGACGGCGGCACGTTCTGGCGCAGGCCCGATGTGTCGACGTGACCTTGCCGCTACTCTTACCGAGGAACCCAGCTCATGACTTCCAGATCAGCCCGTCGCCGGCAGTACGGCAGCGCCGCCTTCGTGGCGGCAACCTTCGCATGCGCATTCGCGGCCCTCGCCGTCTTCTTCGTTGGACCGTCCCTAGTCTTTTGCGCCGTGGTCGCGGGCGCATGTGCCTTGTGCCTTGAACGGGTGCGGCGCGTGAAAATCCGCAAGCTTGAACAAAAGCTTCAGACGGCAAGCCGTGTGCGGATGAACACGATTTTTGTGAACGGCGTGCGGGCGGGCGAGATCGACGAAGCCGACTACATCGCGGTCAAACTGGACGCGGCGCTGGATCCCCGAAACTACGTCCGGCAGTTCGGCGCGATTGCGAAGCTCGCTGCGAAATGCGTCGCGGTGACCGCGGTTGTCATCCCCCTTGGCCTCTTCTGGTGGCTCATATTCGGAACGTACTTCGCGCCGGAAGCGACAACGGCCAACCTTGGGTCGATTTATCACCTGCTCATTCAGGCCAACAACCCTTCCGACCTGTACCACCTGCTGGCCTCTGTCGCAGAAGCGGTCCTTAACATCGGCGCCACGGCCACTTTAACGAGCTTTTTCGCGTTGGTGTTCCATCGTGAATCCTCGGGCGGCATCTCTTCTTTTCGCAAATGCGTCCATCGGCGCCTCAGACAGATGGCGAACTGCGCGGCAGACGGCGACGTACACGTGGAGCCTGGCAATGCCTCACAGGATGCGCAGTCCGTCTTCCTCGACCGTACAAGGCTCTCGCGCTGATGGATTACCAAATTCTCGCACTCGTTCATATCGCCGCCGTCATCAGCCTCGCTGGTCTGGCGCTGCACCGGGTTTTCGCTTCGTATGGTGGCCCGGCGTGGGCCACACCTGTGATCATCGGTTGCCTCATCGGCATCGCGATCGCCTGCAATGCGATACGCGCACTTATTGACCGGTCCCGGGTCGGCAGACAGGAAACGGAGCGTGCAGTCATGCAGCAACGCTATCCGAATTGCCACGTGAGCCTGCTGAAGGACGGATCGTGGTTTCTCACCGACAGAGCCACCGGCCGCGAGTACCAGCCCGATGCATCAGGTGCGATGGTGCCAGCGTCGCCCCAAAACCAACGAAGGCAATGAGCACAGACTACCTGAGCACCTACGCAGCTCTAGTGGCAATCGCAGTGCTGCTGTTATGGAAGATGTTGCAGCTGGCCGTTGACGCTCTAGGCGGTCCTGACTGGGGCGGCTTCGCGCTTACCTGCCTGCTCGCGATCGCAATGGCCTGCTTCTTACTGGCCAGGCGGGCGGCGCTACGGCCCGTGCCCATCTCAGACGCCCCGGGCTCCAGCGACTGACACTGTCGCAAACTGCGCTCCCCCTTATTCGTATATGGCCGCCCGATCAGCGGCCTTTTTTCTCTCGCGGAGAAGGCGATGCCCGAAGTTTCCTTTGATGGCGGCACATTTTTGCTGGAGGACGTCCAGGAAAACCCCGCCCGCTATGTACGGCGCCTCGAACGCGCCAGGATCTCTCCCGGGTTTGCCGAGTGCCTGTGCCAGCCCGACAGAAAGCCCCGGCAGCTGGTGATCCGCCGATATGGATCGCTCCTGCACCTCGCCGGCTGGCCGGACGATGGACACAACCATTCGCGCAAGTGCGGGTTCCATAAGGATCCGGACACGGCACGCGCGGGTAAGGGCGGCGACACGACGGCGGCGATCATTTCCACGGCTGCCGGTCTGAACGCGAAGCTCGACGTCGCCCTCACCCAGCGGGAAACGCAATCCGGTTCTCGCGGCTCGCCCGCGAAGTCCGGGCAACGCAGCGGCCGCCGCTCGGCCAGCCTCCTCGCTTTCCTGCAAACGCTCTGGATGACCGCGGGGCTCAACCGATGGCACGGCGTTACCAACGTCCGCCACTGGGGCGTTTGCAACGCGCAGATCCTTGCCGAGATCGCCGATGCGGTCATTAACGGCAACAGCGCCCAGAAGGTCCTCCACGTCATACGCCGCTATCAAGAGGCTGAGCGCGCCGAAATCAATGCCGAGTTCGGTTCGTTTCTGTCTGGCTTGAGTGACAGGAAGCGCGGCATCGTCATTGGCGAAATCAACGAGGTTGAGACGACACAGTATGGAAAGGCACTGTCTCTACGCCAGAGCGCGAAGAAGTACTACACCACTTCCGCACTGATCGATCACGCCGCGACCACCTACCCGCACGCCTGGCGGGCACTGGGAGACCGCGCCGCGCGCGTGATCGCCATCCTGCTGATTGAGCGGACCGCGAAAGGGCATCTGCGCATCGTCGATCTTGCCGCCATGCTCTGCTCGGCCACGTTCATCCCGTGCGACTCGATCCACGAAGTCGCCATGGCGAACCGCCTGGTCGCCGAGTCCCGCTCGTTTGACAAGCCGGTCCGCATGGCCGACGAGGACGATATGCTGCCCGATTTCGTGCTTCACGACACCGACCCGCAGACTCACATCGAGGTCTACGGCATGAATGGCGTTGCGTCATACGAAGAGCGCAAGGAAAAAAAGCGTGCCCCGCGTCGGCAACGCTCGATTCCCGCCGTCGAGTGGGACGTCAACAAGACAAAGCTGAGCGCGGTTATCTTCCCAACCCCGGTTGCGACGGCCAGGCAGGCTTGACTTCGCGCGTATCCGTATAGCGTGGAACTACAACCTTCCGCTTCCCAACGAACCGACGATTACCGATGCTGCCCATTCTTCGCCTTGTCCTCCAGGACGCCCTCAAGCTCACGTCCTACGCGGGCACGCCCGTGATCCAGCGCCAGACACCACCAGACGATGCCTGGATCGCCGACCTCCGGCGACGGGCCGACAACCTGTACCGACCGCTTAAGGAAGCGCTCGACCATCTGGCCGCCGTCGATACGAATGCCGAACCCACCGGATGGACTCCGATCGAGCAGGCGCTTTTTAGCCAGTGGATGAATCGCACATACCCCAACGAGGCGAGCGCCGGCACGATCGCGCTCGGCGAGGCATGGAAGGAAGGCAACCGTATTGGCGCTGCGGATCTCGCACTCTACAAGGACATGTACATGCGGCTGGCTCGTGACATGTCGCGGGTCCGCCATGCCCTCGGCGTCAATGACGAACTTGCTGGCTGGTGCCAGCCGCTGCTCGACGCCATCATTGTTCTGCAGTCGACGTCACCGCACGAAGTAACGCAGGAAGCCGCGTGCAAATGAGAGCGCTGGTTTTGCCGGTAGAGACCGCGTACTTCGACCACGATGCGGTGCGCACTTGACTTCACACGACCGGCATGCTGTTGGTACAGGCCGGCACCGTGCCAGCCGCCTCGTCCGGAGTCACCCATGCATGGCAAATCGTTCTTTCTTGGCCGCGTAATCGCGCGCTCGCGCGACTGGCAGTGCCGCTTTCCCGCCCTCTCCTCCTCCTGGACTGTACCCGGGTCACTGTCCGGCGGGCGCCAGATCGTGGCATCGACCGCAGACGAAAACGGCATCCGCTGCGCCTTTTTCAGCAATCACGGCTCCATTCTCGACTTCGCAGCCACGTGGACTGAGCTGGAACAGGCAAAGACCTGGTGGCATTTCGTCGGCCGCTGGAATTTCTGGGTAGTCGACAGCAATCGCACCCTGGGCATCATCCTGAGCAAGGGCGACGGCCAGTTGCAGTCGGTGATTCTCGGTGGCGGGAAGGTCGACCGCCGTGACAATGACCAGTTTGTCGCCTTCCTCGATCGTGCCGAGACGCAAGCCCGCTCCCTCGTCGGGATCACCGTCGAATAGGAGAAATCTGATGGCTACGCAATCTTCTATCGAATGGACTGAGCAAACCTGGAATCCAACAACGGGCTGCACCAAAGTTTCGCCCGGTTGCAAGAACTGCTACGCAGAAACAATGGCTCAGCGGTTACAGGCGATGGGGGCGCCGGGCTATCAGGACGGCTTCGAGCTCGCATTGCATCCTGCTCGCGTTGATCAACCGTTGAGGCCCACGAAGCCGACCGTCTATTTCGTAAACTCGATGAGCGACCTGTTTCACGACGACATTCCGGATGCGTTTCTCGATCAGGTGTTCGACGTCATCGAGCGAGCGCCGCAACACACCTTCCAGATCCTTACGAAACGCGCTGAGCGTTTGCCCGCGTATTTCTCGACGCGCAGATGTCCGGGCAACGTCTGGCTCGGCGTATCGGTCGAAGACCGGCGTTACGGCCTGCCCCGGATCGATCATCTTCGCAAGGTCGATGCGGCCGTGCGCTTCCTTTCCGTTGAGCCGTTGCTGGAAGATCTCGGGCCCGTGAACCTGCAGGATATTCAATGGGTGATCGTTGGCGGTGAGTCCGGTCCAAAGGCTCGACCGATGAAGACGGAGTGGGTCTCCCGTCTGAAGGCGCAAGCCGACGAAGCAAACGTCGCATTTTTTTTCAAGCAATGGGCACATGGGGTCCTGACGGCATCCGTCGATCGAAAAAAGCCAATGGGCGCAAACTGAACGGACAGGTGTGGGAAGCATATCCCACACGTGACTAAGCCTTTGCGAGCGCGCAGGGCGACTTCTTGCCGGGCGGCAATATCACCCGTTCCTGGCTGATCTACTACAAGGCCGCTAATATTAAAAGAAGCAAAAGCGTAAGAAACCACCCGCTGCCACGTCTTTCCCATCTACGTGCGAACGGCAATAATGCTTACCAAAATTAGCAAACCGCCTTTGCATTCAAATGATCGAACAACTCTATCCCTGTGACCATTGCGGCGGCCGGCCGACTGTGGGCCGCTCCCAGCGCCTGGTCGAGCAGGATGGCGCCCCGGCCTTCGACTTCAGCCCGTTTGGCCGTAACGCCGGGCCGCCGAAGCTCGGGGACGTCCTGCCGCGCCCGCTGAGCGCACCGAAAACGGAAAAGCTGGTGTGTATTTATTGTTCCGTCTGCGGAATATCCACACCGTGGGAGTCAGTCGGAGAGGACGGCCAGAACGAACTGGCCGCAAAGAACCGGTGTGCGGCGATCTGGAACCAGCGTCTGAACCGGCCGAAAGTGAACCCGGGAGATCTGCGCGACCTGATCGAGAAGGAACTGGGCGCCTGCGACGCGCAGCTTGTGCTGAATCTCCTCGCCCGCAACGACATGGACTGGGCCGAGCGCGGGCCGATCTTCGCCATGCTCGCGCAACGCATCGTCGATGCAACCGCGGTGACGTTCGAGACGTGGCCAATCTCGCCCGTGCTCGAGGACGCCGCACGCTACCGCAAGCTTATGCAACTGGCGAAGTGGGTCGAGATTGACGGTGAGCGGTATGCGCAGTTTCCGAAGGTCCCGGCGCCCGCCGAACACGCCGACTTCCTCTTTGAGGATCGCGTCGCCATGGCCGTCGATGCGATGCCCGACCGCGATCGCTGGTGATACAGGTGAAAAAAAGCCAGCTTGCGCTGGCTTCAAGAGGTTTTCAGTCTTATTGCGGGCCGCAACTGAAAACCGAGAGAGACTTCATTGTGCCCGCCACGTGCAGTCCGTTACGCGCCATAACGCACATTATTTCGGCGGTCATTCCCTCCCCGGCCCGCGATCACGCTGCCGCAACTCCCAGAATCCGGTACAGCGCCTGCCGGGAGATTCCCAGGGCTCTGGCCGCATGCGTCTTGTTTCCAGCCGCCTTCGTCAGGGCTTCCTCAACGGCCTCCGGAGCCGGCAAGACTTTCTGCAATTTCTCCTGGCGGGCGGGCGTCGACAGATAGGCATTCGCCTTCGAGACCAGACTGTGCCCCGCAGCCTCCGCCACCTGGCGCTTTGCCTCCTCGTGAGCCTGTGCATCAGGCCGTTCCGACGATCGCTTCACCGGCGCCGGCACACCGCTGACCTTCTCATAGAGAGTCTGCAGATATTCGTGCCGCAGACCATGGCTCGTCACCCCGAGCCCGCTTTTCGTGATGCCGTGCTTTTCCAGCACGTAGTAATACCAGTCCCGCCACTGTTTCAGCGTCTTGCCGGCCGGCACCGTTGAACCGCTTGCTCCATTGTTCAGCCGGGCTGCTTCGACGAGTATCGAAACCTTTGCCTCGAGCGGAACCTCGCGGGGACGCCCGCCTTTTGTGCCACGCGTGACCGCAAGCATCTGGCCGGATTTCACTGCTTCAAGCGGCCGGAGCATGAAACTCTCCTCGATCCGCAAGCCGAACGCTGCCTGCAGCTTGAGTTGCACCGCAGTATAGGGACACGTACGCGCGATCTCTTCAATCTTCGCCGCCGCGTCGATGCCATGCGCGATCCACGACTTGTCTTCGTTGGCGACGTAGCTGCGCACCAGCCCGTGTTCTCGCCGATCTACATAGTCCGCTAGCGTGCCCACCAGATTGACCTTGCCCATCCACTGCGCAATCGCGCGCAGATAGGTCAGCTTGTTCTCGATCGTGCCGCCGCTTTGCTCATCGGCTACCCAGTGACGCACGAGAAATTCAACATGCTTGCCCTTGAGAGACCACGGGCTCTGCAGCGCAAACCCGCCCTCGCGTAGCTCGACAAAGGCCTTGCATAGCGCGGTCGCGCGACGCTCCTGCGTCTTGATCGATAGCGCCTTGTTGCTGATACGGGTCGTGCTGTGAATCTCAGCAACGTGCGTATCGAACAGCTTGAGCAGCGCATCCCTGAATTCGGGCGGCAATGCATAGCCTTTCACGATCGCACGTACATTCAGAATCGCGCCCATTCGCACCTTTCTCCTGCGGAACTGCTCCGCCATTTCCTGGCGTCGCTGAACCAGGCCCCCGCTCGCAGCACCCCTACCTGATGCTGTTTCCCGAACGGTGCGGGCCTGCCTGTCGCCGCATCACATGCGGCTTCGCCTGAATCCCCGGCGCCGGGTTACTGCCTTCCTGTCCTTTAGCGATTCCATCCGATCAGCCCGATGCATGGGAAGAACATGCACTCCGACTGTCCAACCTGCTGCCTCGCCAGTGCGGCCCGCGCTTCGCGCAATCCTCCACCGGCGTTTGACGCGAGGACCCGGTCCGTCGCGCTGCGCGAAACTTCCGCGCCGTACAGCTTCGTGGCTACCCTGCCAGCCTGACGCTCCCGCGTCTCGGTGCCGCTCCGCGCGGGGCGGTGACGGCTCCCGGGCCAAGTGCCGGGCAAATCCTGTTGCGCCATTTGGGTTACGGCTGCGCCTACCGTTCTGTCTTCCGTACAGGGAGTCGCGACACCGGATACTCTCCGGCCCGCAGGATCTCCCCCGCCCCAAAGCACACTCATGTCCGCCGCCGTGTATCGGGCTTCCTGAGTGCACCCAGCGTCGTGTGCTGAAAGGGCGTGTACAGCACCGGTGAGCGTGGATGCGAACTCTCCAACTGTCCGCGCCCACATGTCCTCATCGGTACACATCGCGGCAAACCGCCGCCAATCGTATGGATATCGCACTGTCCAGCGGTCCTCATGGTGGATCGGTGTGGACTTGATCTGATTCAGAAAAAGGCCGCATCACTGTGCGGCCTGGACACTCTGGTATTTCTGGCCCGTTGCGGGCCGGGGGAAAGGACGAACGGGTGCCTTGCACTCCGTTTCGATGCGTCAATGACGCGGTAGGTGAAGACAAGAATAGTCCGTTCTGGCTACCCCCCACACCCGAAAGCTGGGCGGAACGCGCTGGCTTTCGCTGACTTGACTTTGCGAGGGGCTGGATAGACTGAAACCAGGCAGAACTGACAGAAAAGTGTCAGTTCCGGCTTAAGCCGCCTCCGCCTCTGGCGAAACTGACACTTATGTGCCAGACAAGTGTCAGCAGTTCGAATCGCATCTATCCACTACCTGCAGGAGTCACCTTGAAAACTTCCGTCTTCGCCGTTGATGTCGGCTATGGCAACACCAAGTATGCGTATCGGGCAGCGAGCGGAACTGTCGCGACCGGCATGTTTCCGTCGCTCACGCCGCTGGCTGCGAGCCGTTCCCTTTCCTCCTATGGCGAAACCGTACTCAACGCGCGCAAGGTAGCAACGATCGTGATCGACCAGGTCGAGTACGAGGTCGGCCCAGACGTGTCGCTGACTGCTGCATACGGCAATACCGGGCGCGCGCTGTCCAACGACTTCGTGCTCTCCGATAACTACGCCGCGCTGCTCGCTGGGGCCATGCACTTTTCCGGTGTCACCCACATCGAACGTCTCGTGCTCGGCCTGCCGGTTCACAACATGCAGAAGTACTCTGCCGCGCTGAAGGAGCGCTTCGCCGGCGAACTGGATTTCGGCGTCGCACGTGTTACGGTCGAGAAGGTCATGGTTATTCCGCAGCCACTCGGCTCGCTCGTATCGGCGTCCAGCAACCGACAGAACGAATTCGGCCGCGACAGCGCGCACCTCGTGGTCGACGTCGGCTACTTCACGACGGACTGGGTCTATGCGAACAGCTACACGATGGATGACAACCGGAGCGGCGGCATCCCGGGGGGCGCTTCGCAGATCTACCAGCGTATCGCCAGCCTGCTCTCCCGCGACCAGCAGGAACAGGTGGAGGATCTCGAACGCATCGACAAGGCGCTACGGGAGCGCAAGCCTTTCTTTTTCTATGGCTCGGATATCGACCTCGGTCCGTATCTGGAAAAGTCCCAACCGCTGATCGCGGCCGTCGTCAAGGAAATGCAGAACAACGTCGGGCAGCTCACCGACGTGCGCTCCATCATCCTCTCGGGTGGTGGTGCCGTCCTCTACGCATCGGCAATCCGCCGCGCGTTCCCGCGTGTGTCGATTGAAGTGATCGACGCACCGTGCCTGGCGAACGCAAAGGGCTTTCTGGTCGTTGGCGAAGCCACGCTCGCGCGTGCACGCTCCCGTGAGTCGGCCAAAGCATGAGAGGGAAATTCCCGATGAAGCTGGTCATCGACGAGTTGACCAACCCACTGCTCTACGCCCGGTTGAGCGCGGAGTCGTCGCCTCGCGAGCGGGCAGCACTGTTTCGTTTGATCGCGGAATCGGCGCTGCGCGGCGAGGCTGTCGGCGTGTCGTCGACGGTGTCGTCTGGCCCGGCGTCGCGGGCTATCGAATCCGGCGCCGGTGCCCTGCCAGAATCACGCGCGGAGCAGGTCGCGGCTCCCGCCAAAGCGACGGCCGAGCCGGAATTCAGGACCGAATCCAACGACGATCGGCACGACTTAAACCTTGTAGCGGATGAGTTCGAAGCGTTCGACTAAGCGGCAACTTGACTTCTGTTTGGGGATGCGAAGATAGGTCATGCATCGGTGTTCACAACGCATCGTGCCGCGCCTCCTGTTTTTCTGGACACAGATTTGGGGTAAAACGTGGGTCCCAAACTGGAGTTGTTGATGTTGAAGAAAACAGATGTAAACGGGGTTGCGCCAGAGGCGCTGGAAGGAGCGCGTAGCGCGACTGGAAGCGCCTCTGGCGCCGCCGAAGTCAAGCGTTGGTCGACCGGTCGCAAACGCGGCGTGGTGCTTCGGTTGCTGCGTGGCGAACCCGTCGACGCCGTGTCCCGTGAAGTCGGTGTGACGATCGCCGTGCTCAAGCAATGGCGTGAGCTGGCACTGGCCGGCATGGAGGCCGGCCTGAAGGCACGCACCAGCGATCCCCTGGAAGCCCGGCTCAATGACGCCGTGCGGCGCGTCGGCGAGTTGTCTATGGAAAACGAGATCCTGCGCAAGGAACGTGAACTGCAGGCCCGTCGCCCTTTGACCGCTCGGAGATCGTCGACATGAGCCGCGCGATCTCCGTTAGTGCGAACAAGCCCTTTGGATTGCAACGGGTTTGCCAGGTGCTCGGATTCCCCCGCTCGACGATCTATGCTGTCCGCGCGAGGACAGCGGACAACGTGGTGCCGATCATCCCGGGCCGCCGCGGCCCGAAACCGAAGATGCCCGATGCTGACCTGCTGAAGGCCATCCGCGACGATCTGGTGGCTTCCCCCTTCATCGGCGAGGGGCATCGCAAGGTCTGGGCGCGCTTGCGTATCCTGCACGACATCCGGGTCTCCCGGACCCGCGTGCTGCGACTGATGCGCGAGCACAGCCTGCTGTCGCCGCACCGGCAAGCGCGAGGCGAACCCAACCTTCACGATGGCCGGATCACAACCGATTGCCCGAATGAGATGTGGGGCACCGACGGCGTGCGCATCGCGACCGTGGACGACGGCATGGTGTGGATCTTCTCGGCCGTTGATCATTGCGACGGCATGTGTACCGGCATTCATGCCGCGAAGATTGGCGACCGCTTTGCTGCCCTCGAGCCGATCTCCCAGGGGCTGCTGGACGAATTCGGTTCCGTGCTCGCCGATGCGGGCCGCGGGCTGTCGCTGCGTATGGATCACGGTTCGCAGTACACGTCGGACGACTTCCGTAACCAGATCCGGTTCTGGGGCATCGCGCCGAGCTATGCCTTCGTCGCCGAACCCCAGACCAACGGCGTCGCCGAGCGATTCAACCGGACAATGAAGGAACAGGCTATTCATGGACGCATCTTCAAAAACCTGGAGGAAGTTCGTGCCGCCGCCATCGCGTTCAAGGATCGATACAATCGCGACTGGCGTCTTGAAAAGTTGGGCTTCAAATCACCCCTCGAAGCCCGTCAGGAACGGCTGATGAAGCTGGCCGCCTGAGCTGCAAAAGCGTGTCCAGACAACCGGAGCCGGTACATTCACAACGCATCGCGTTATGCACCGGTGCAACAAGGAGAAAAAAATGGACTATCAACTGCTCAACGCTATCCTTCACGGCCAGGCCCTCAACGAGCCGCGTACCTGGTTCTTTATTGCCGCCGCGATCGCCGTTTGCGTCGCGGGCTGGCATTGCGGCGATATCCTGTTCGACTACACCGAAAAGGCACAGGGAGAAGAATGATGGATCCGCTGGACCGGCTTGTTCCGTACTATCGCGCGTTCCAGCGCCTGCCGTTCATCGCGCGCCGGATGATATACGTTGCCTTCTTCATGGCGTGCTTCGTGATCGGCGTGAAGACGGGAAAATATAGCGTTGAGCTGGGGAGTTCGTTCCTGATCGCCGCATGGTTCGGCATCGTGTGGTCAACCGGGCTTTGGCGGTTGTGGAAGCCATTGCTGATCATCCTCGCAATTGTTCTTCGCACGCAATTCTGACGGCCGGGGCGCAAAAGCAATGGGCGAAAAAAAAGCGGCTCCCCAGGGAGCCGCCGTCATTTCAGAATATCAGTGCGGCCGTGAGGCTGCAAGAATAGCAATGCGGCGAGTGCAAAAGTCCCATGCCGCATCGAAGGTTTGATCGCGAATTTCGTACCGCGTGTTGCCAGGACATTTCCGGTCGATGACGTCGAAAGCGACCGCCTCCGAATTCAGCGCCGGCTGGCGTCCACCCGAGACGCCGTTCGTACCGACGATTTCAAACGGACCCACCAGTACTCGGAAAGAGCTCATTTCCATCTCCACAGAAAAAAGCCCGACGCGATATTCCCGGTGGGGAAATATCCCCACCGGGCAGGTTAAAGAGTAAGTGGCCAGAGAAACTGGCCGGATAAATCAGACTGCTGCTGCAGACCTCGATGCCTCACGTGCAGTGCGAGGCACAAAATCGGATCCTCCGCACGCGGCCATCCGTGCAACCCACTCATCGCAGAAGTCTGTACCACGCAACTTCGGACGATGAATCAGCGCGACGTAGCCCTCCGCTTTCAGGCGTTTCGCCAGTTCGACGCCGGCGACCACGCCAGGCGACTTGCCGGTTTTCTGATCGACGTGATCGAAGTCGACAAAGATATGCACGACGCGAATGCCGAGACCTTCCGGCACGACGAACTGACTTAGATGAATGCGGTTCAGGCAATACCAGACGGGTACGCCAAACTGCATGTGCGCGGCGTACACGGTCTCCAGTCCCTCTCCGACACCGATTTCGCCGTTCACCGGCTCCATCAGGCGAACCGCCCCGCCCGCAAGCGGGTTGAGCGTCATGTCGTTGAGCTTCGCGTCGAGAATCTCGCCGTCCGCCGTCACGATCCTTGCCTTTCCGGGAGTCGATCGTTCGAGGAAGGTCCGATGCAAGGTGCCAAGCCGTCCGTCGGGCAATTCGTAGCGGGCGATGATGCCGGGCCAGCTGCCGATCACCTTCTTGTCATGGCGGTACTCGAGCATTCCCAGACGCAACGCTTTTGAAGGCGTAACGCGCAGGTTCGGTACCCGGGAAAGCAGATAGCGCATGGCAAGATCGCCCGGCGCTAAAGGCTTTGCACGGTCCCACATCGAAGTAAGGCGCTTTTCAACGTAAGCGGGATCGGCCTTGCGCTTTGCGCCTGGCGCCGGGGCAGCGCCGCGCGATGTCGTCGCCTTGTGCCGCGCGTCATCGAGCGATCCGCCTTCGAGCTCATGCATCAATTCAAAAAAGCTCAGTCCGGAGACGCGGCAGATAAGCGCGAGGCCATCGCCCGCTGTCGGGTTGCCTGCGTCGCACTTACGGCACACCCAGTCGCCGCGGCCGCGCTTGTTGTCATAAGTGAAGCGGTCTTCGCCGCCACACACGGGACATGGTGATGCGCCGCCAGTCAGCGAACTCTCGGGCACTCCGTAACTCTGGAGCAGCGAGAGCCACTGTGCTGGCGTGAGCTTCAGGTCCTTCACATTCATGGGTCACTCTCCTTTTTGGAAGTGGGTTAGGTCGGTGCCTGAGACAGGCGTGAAAACGCGTGCTCAAAAAAGCAGTCCGCGACGTGGGCCGACGGCTTTTTTCAGCAAACTTTTCTGATCAGGGATGCGCGATGGCGCGAAGAAGGCGTCGAGCGACACACCGGAGGGTGTGCCGCATCAACGAAGGTGAGGATTTACAGGAAAGGAATTGCGCTAACGGTGAGGGGATTCGGGATCAGATGATCGACCATGCCGCGCGCGGATAGGCCTGGCGAAACGGTATGTCATCGTCATACTGATCGAAGCCACCACCACTTGGCGCACCGCCACCAGCGTATCCCTGGCCATTCTGAGAAGGCGGCGCTGCAGGTCTTCCGGCAGCTGTGCGAGATGCCGGAGGCTGTCGGTTGGACGGCGAGCGATCCTGTTGCTCGAATTCTCCAGCGTCCCCATCAGATTGCCGGTTGCCCGATCCGTTGCGGCCACCGAGCATCTGCATCTGCTCGGCAACAATCTCGGTCGAATATCGATCAGTGCCGTCCTGCGCCTGCCATTTGCGCGTACGGATGCGGCCTTCGATATAGACCGACGACCCTTTCTTCAGATACTCATTGGCGATTTCAGCGAGTCGCCCGAAGAACGAGACGCGATGCCACTCCGTTGCTTCTTTCATCTCGCCCGATGCCTTGTCCTTGTAGCGGTCGGTTGTTGCGAGTCGGATGTTGGCCACAGCGTCGCCGCTGGGCAGATAACGTACTTCAGGATCCGCGCCGAGATTGCCGACGAGGATGACCTTGTTCACAGAAGCCATCGAAAAACTCCTTCATTTGGTAATTGACCACAGCCACTTGTCCCACATGAGCTGCTGGCCGTTCACGATCTTGGGTGAGCCGTCACGCCGGATGGCGGGCACCTTGATTTTTTGCAGGCGCCGAACCGAAACGACATCGCCCACTCCGCACCCGCACTCGGCGATCGCTTCCTTCAGGCCTTCGCCCTGCAGCGTTCGCTCGTCGGCTCCTGTATCAAGCCGTATCGCAAACGACGTATAGAACTTCGCGCCGTTGGACTTGCGATCCGGAAACCGGTCCTCGCCCCACCAGGTGATACGGCCTACAACCGCTGCCGAATCGTGATGTCCGGTTTGAGTTGCACGCGATCGGGTGCGCGCCGGGGTTCCAGCCGCAGGGCGATCGCTATCGCTTTCCTGTGAGGGAACAGGCTGGGCCGGGATTGACGCGGCCGCAGCGTGCGCAACCTTGACGGCGGGTTGACCGACGCTTCGAATGGCCTTCGCGATCGCATCCTTGAGCGGGGGGTGATGCACCGCGCTCTGGGTCCAATGCGGTGCGAGATCCGGGAGGATCTTCAGGCCAAAGGGGGTTTCCCCGGTGTGCTCATCAAATGCGGGCTGGAACTGCACGATGCAGTCGCCCTCGTCGACAAACAGGTTCGGGATGCCGGTGATCGTGACGTGGGTTTCATTTGGCGCGCCCCGCCCGATTTCGCACGGACCATCCGTGGAAGAAGGTGTGCAGGTGGGTTCAGTGGGAGTAGGGGCCGCTGACTGGCCCGGTCTGCCTGCAACGGGCTTTCCGGGAAACACATCCGCCAGGGCGCGGGTGAAGAAGCCTGCTGCACTTGCCATGTTGCCTCCTATAGCAATGTGCCGAAGCACGCGCGCTTAAGCTCGCGCAGATCGCGCGCGAGAAGCGGTGTGCTCATGATCACGTCCTGCAACGTCTCCGGATCGACTCCATTGACCTTGCACACGTACAGATAGGGAAGTGCTCCGTCCCAGTAGCCCATGATCCAGCCGAGCGTCGCGTGGTAATCCTCGACGTCGATCTTGCGGTTACGCAGGCGCTCGGAGAGCAGATCCGCGCAGTCCATCAGTGACTCGGGCATGCTGTCGCCGCGGCGGCTGTCGCTTGCCAGCGAGATGAGCGCATCGACCATGCGGTTGCGGATGGATTCGTTCCAGAGATGAGGATCAGGAAGCGGGTCGGGTTTCGGGAGCGGGACGACGACAGGTGAGGAGTCGCCGAACATATCGAGCTGCCAGGCAGCCACTTGAGGTTCCATGAGATTGCTCCGCTTGGGCCGGCAATCTCATCGCCCGTCACCGGGAATGGGATCCCGGCAAGGGTGGAGGCGTCATCACCATGGAATATCCATGGCGATGACGGGTAGGGCAGGCGCCGACTAGCGGGTACCTGTCTTGAACGGGATAACGACAGCCGATTTCGCGTATTGGCGCTTCGGTGCCGGTGGCGCAGCGACGGTGTCGTTTGCCACAGCTGTGGCCGTTGCGGTCACTGTTGCAGCCGCAACCGATTGTGCAGCCTGGGCCTTGAGGGCTTCCGCTTTGACAGCTTCAGCTTCGGCAGCTTCGAGCTCTTTGGCTTTCTTCTGCATGGCCTTCTGCAACCAGCGGGCAGCCAGCAATGCCACAAAGCCAGCAACAAAGAACGACATGGTCGCGAGATACACCACCATGCACAGGGCGAGCAGCTTGCCCGGCGACTTGATGGCGTCCTTGAACAAAAGCTTCAGCATTTTTCTCTCCAGAAAAATCACGCACTAAGGAATGTCCGGACGACGTCCGGGGGTTTCGATGCTCAGCTTGAGCAAGGAAAACGGCGCGAAGCGCTTTCGTGCGCGACCAGTACGGACGAACACGAAAAGGCTCTACGGCGCAGGGAAGCAACAGGGATGCGGAAGGGACTCCGCGAGGACGCATGGCGAACACGCCATGCCTTGTCGATGCGTCACGTGACGCGTGGGATAGCCCTAGATTAGCCGGTCACCAGGTGCCGTGCCGGGTGAATGCTCATGAAACGGATACAGCTTTGGCCGGTCACGCCGGCTAGCGGTATTGGTCCACGGCATTTCAGCCGGTTGAGGGGCCTAACCCGGAATGCTCCACAAACACGTATAGCTTTCCCGGGTTCGCTGAAAGCGTCTGGAAAGAATGAGGTTCGATGGGAGCCTCCAGTTTTTCCAAAAACCGCACACGGACCATGAACCGGGGATCGTCTATCGTCACATAACGCGTGGCGGTTTCTGGCAGCGTAGCTGAGGTCCCTCTGGTGCATCGGACAACTGTCGGATTGCCCGTGCGGGAGAATAGCTCTGGTCGCGGTCAGTCGCACATTCTGGTGAGCACTGCATCCCGCTGGAGAGATTTGTTTTTCATATGACGTGACCGGGCCAGGGCCACCGCGCGCATTGGGGTACCCAAATGCGGAGGTTCATCATGTTACAGACACTCCCCATGCTCGATCCGTTAGCCGCGTTCGTGGACATCGGCAGTGAACACATGCATGTTTCGGTGGGCGGCAACAGGCCGGAAGTGTTCGGTACCGTCACGTCGCAGCTGCACGCGTTGCGCGACTGGCTGCTCGCACAGGGCGTGCATTCGGTAGCCATGGAAGCGACCGGCGTCTACTGGTTACCGTTGTATGGTGTGCTGGAAAGCGCCGGTCTGGAAGTGCGCATGGTCAATGGCAGGCAGACGCGCAACCTGCCGGGCAGGAAGACCGATATGGCCGACAGCCAGTGGGGGGCCACGCTGCACATGCATGGTCTGCTGCACGCCGGCTTCGTGCCACCGGCTGACATCCGCCGGCTGCAGGACTACCTGCGCCTGCGTGCCGATCACGTGGCGGCGGCAGCGGGTTGTGTGCAACTGATGCAAAAGGCTTTCGAGCGCATGAACATCAAGCTGCATGATGTCATCTCGTCCCTGGCCGGCGTCAGCGGCATGGCGGTGACGCGCGCAGTCGTGGCCGGCGAGCGTTCCCCTGAGGCACTGGTGGCACTGTGCGACGTGCAGATCCGGCGCAAAAAGGAACAGGCCGTGATCGAGGCCCTGCGGGGCACCTGGGCCGACGAGCACATCTTCGCGCTGGGCCAGGCACTGCAATCGTGGGACCACTACCAGAAACTCATCGCCGATTGCGACGAGCGCATCGCCACAGTGCTGCCGCCGCACGATGACACACAGCCGCCGCTGCCCAGGTCCACCCGGCAGACCGGCATCAACGCACCGGAAATTTCCAGGCTGCGTGAGATCCTGGCCCAGATGTGCGGCGGACGGGATCTGACCAAGCTGCCCGCGCTGTCGTCCTATGGCGTGCTGCAACTGATCAGTGAGGTGGGTACCGACCTGAGCGTCTGGCCCACTGAAAAACACTTCACCGCCTGGACGGGACTGGCACCGGGCAGCAGCGATAGCGGCAAACGCAGGAAAGGCGTAAAGCGCGGCCGCAACCGGACCGGACGGCTGTTCTGCATGATGGCGCAAAGCCTGGTACGCAGCAGGGATATTGCGCTGGGCGGTTTCTACCGCCGTCTCGCGGCACGCCGCGGCGGGCTGGTGGCGACCAAGGCGCTGGCGCGCAAGCTGGCCGCCTGGTTCTGGCGCGTGATGGTCAAGGGTGACGACTACGTTGAAAAGGGACTCGCGCGCTATGAGGAACAGGTCCGTAAAACCAGGGAACAGGCCCTCAGGCGGTTAGCCAGGGAGCTGGGGCGCGAGCTTGTTCCGGTCCCTGTCGTCCCTGAAACACCCTGAAAAACCGCCCAACGCGACAGGTTCATGGAGAGGCGCGCAGGACGGAAAACTTGACTTCGATATTCACGCGGCAGACTGGACACATCATCAACAGCCAACGAGAAACCGATGTTCACGACTGCCCTGGTCTTCGCCCTCGCCTGCCTCGCCTATCGCGCGCTCACGAAACGAAGCCGTGCCCTCCGCCGACCGGACTGCCCACCCCCGATCACCCGCAGCCGGGCCGCCGGCGACGCCGGTGAAATCCGCGTGCAGGCAGAACTACGCCGGGCACTGACCTGGCTGTGCGGCGAGAATTTCTATCTCCACCCGACCGCCCTGCTGTTGCACCACGCGCCAGGCACCGCGTTCCCAACAGCCGAGATCGATCATCTCGCTGTGACGGCGTTTGGGATCTTCGTGGTCGAGACCAAGCATTGGAGCGGCACGATCGGGCCGGGAACAGATGCCGACACACTGGTACGGATCACTGCCGACGGCACTCGCGACACGCGCCGCTCGCCAGTCGCACAGAACCGCTCGAAGGTCGCCTTCCTGCGCAGCGTGCTACCTGGCATGTGGGAAGTGAAGGGACTGGGGGTCTTTTCCAGCGACAACTGTCTGCTGTCGCCGGCGTTGCCGCTGGATCTCGTGCGGCTATCCGACCTCGGTCACTGGTTAAGGGCGGAAAAATCCCGTCATGACGCGAGCGGTGGTGTGCGGGTTAACGTCCCCGAGGCATGGCGCGCGGTCCTCGCCGTGGCCGAAATTGATGCATCCGGCATAGCTTTGGAAAAGCATCGTAAACGAGTAAGTGCAAACCCTCTAATTTCAGGGATCGCCCCCTAAAGTTTAGTTGTCCGGTGCCGTTGAAAAAAGGTTGCATCGTCAATTAATCCAGGTAGCGGCGTGAAAGGCATCTGTTTTTGCGCCGCTTTCCGGTCTGGCGAGGCGAAAACGCAGCGTATTCTGGGCTTCAGAACCCGCGTACGGCGGTAAGGACCAGCCATCCCGTCCGGCGCGAGCATCTCAGGCCCAGATGCCGGTTACACGGAGTTAAAGAAAAAAATGAGCAACAAAAAAGATACGAAGAAGACCAGCAATTCAGACGACTCGTTCAACCCGACACGCCGGGAGGACGACGAAGTGCCGGGGAACGCACTTGAGCCTCAGACGGATCTGCCACCCACCTTTGCACACATCCCTTCCGGACAGGAACTAAGCGCCGCCGCACGCGAGTCTTTCGCCGGCGACCTGCCCGATTCGCTGATCCGTACCATCATCCAGGAGAGTGAAGAGGTTGCCCACTCGACTCGCAAGATCCTGCAGGAACACATGCGGATCGGTGGCAACTTTGCACACATCCTCACGAGCGTCCAGAACCATATGATCGGCACGCTTGGCGACAAACCAGCCGTGCGCACCCGCGCAAGCGAGCTCGTCTACAACTATCTGACGAAGGTCTTTCGTCGATCGAAATCATCGGTTCGCCTCTACATTCGCTGTTACCTCAAGTTCAGCAACAACAGTGGTGCGGTGCAGATGCTCTCGCACAGCGATATGGCACTACTGGTTGGCAATGACCTTGGGGACGACGTCATCGACATGGTGATCGATGCCAAGACGAACGACCCCGATCTAAGCAAGCGCGATATCAAGAAACTCATCTCGGAATATCGCGACCAGTTGACCGAGAAGGACACGCGCATCGAGGCGGTGATGAATGAACTCACGAACGTGTCGAACAACCTCGACGAGGTGCAGCTTGAAAACAGGCGGCTGGTGGAAGAACGCGAACGGCTTCAAAAGGATCTGACGCGCGACCGCGAGAACGCGCAGTCCACCGCCGTCGAACTCTCCAGCGTGAGCAAACAGATCAGTGTCCTGCAGCAGGAACTCGCCAACCGTGAGCGCGAACTTGATCAGGCCACGCGCGAACTGGTCTCGGCGGCAAGCAAGGTCCAGACGGAGAAGGTGCCCGTCCCCACCGTTCCGGAGCAGTACAGGAATCTTGAGGAAGCGGTCGAAGCCGTCTTGTCGAAGCTGAAGGAAGCGAGCGCACAGCTCGAACAGAAGCAGGCCGAACTGGCTGCGCTCGAGCAGAAACTGGATACGGAGAACGCCGCGATCGAGGCCAACGAGGTTCTGGAGAAGAAGGCCAGTGGCCTCATTCAGCTGTTCGGCTCGTTCGTTCAGGAATATCACAGCACCCAGCTCATGGTAACGGCAGACGGTTTCCCGGCTCGCTTCGTTTCGCTCTTCCAGGCCCTTGCGGATCTGGTCGGCAAATTCCACGGCGAACTGCTCGCCGTTACGCGCGCCGCGTAATCGCAGGCCGCGGTACCGCGGGGGCGGCCGCTCCCCAAAAACACAATAAGAGAAAAAAGATGGAAAAGACTGATGCTCGAGAAAGCTACCGTTCGGTGGAACGGCTTTATGTACCGCAATGGCTGACGGAACAGATCCAGGTAACGAACTTCGACCTGGTCGACCAGATGAAGTGGATGCTGCAGCAGGACGGCCGTTTCAACGAAATCTTCAGCGTTGAACGCAAGGAAATTGAACACCTGAAACACAACCAGGGTTCGCTGCGCAATCTGCTCCGCACGCCGTTCCTGATGGTCGCACCGACCCTGCAGACGGTCGAGGACTGGCGCTGCTTCGTCGACGAAACGCCCACCACGATCGCTGTTGATGAATTACGGCGCAAGCTGCCGCCGCTCGACGCCCTGGGTCTGTACTCGGTCGAGCAGCACAACCGGATGTTCCTCGACCTCGTGACGAGCGTCATCCATATGAGCGTGCTGTGCGCCCCGCTGCTTGGCATCACCAGCGAACTGGCGCAATACCTCGCGTCGGTACCGGCCTACAAGCTGCGCCTCGCACTTGGAAAAATGCGAGGTCTGGCACTTTTTCGCTGGCGTTTTAACAGCCCGACGTTCTGGTATGAGTTCACGGCCAACGCATTAACCGACGAGATGATCGCTCACCAGATCATGTCGACCTCGCCGATCAAGACGGGCGAACTGTCCCGCAACGCGGGCTGGGGTGAATTGCGACTGCCGCGCGAAAAGAACGAGCTCTACGCTTCGGCGATGATGGCGCACGGCTACCGGGCCTCGAGCGCTTCGACGCTCTTTCGTCTGAACCAGAATGCGATGCGACAGCGCTTTTTCGAGATTCACGGCGTCAGTTCGCCGTGCGGAAACGTGCCCACCTCGCTTACGTGGTTCGTGGAAACACCGCACAACCGGCTCCATGCGACCGTCTACACGTGGCTGTATCGATCCGCGATCGCACGCGGCGCCAATGGGCCCGAGGCTCTGATCGCCACGAACGACATCTATGGGCGGCTCTTCGGCGGAAAGCAGCATATTTCGGCCGACCGCGGCTGCAACCTGACGCGTTACATGGCCGCCGACACGCGACTCACGATCGCGCCATGCCGCACTTGCAGCACTCACTACGTCGTGTCCAACAATGACACGAAGATCGAGATGCACCACAGCTTCGCCTGCCCGGCCTGTACACAGCAACTTGTCCAGAAGAAGCGGGCCTCACGCAACCGGGTGATCCATGGCGACGACTGAGTTGCGTGACCTGCCGGCGGGACTCGTCGTATTCAGTTCGGACGGTAGCGCGCAGTTCGGCTGGCGCAATCCTGAGACCGGGGAATTCTGCGCCGAGGCCGATGGCAGTTTCATCGCGAACGTCGTTGGTGCGATCGAGTGGCAGGCTGACCGGGTTCATTGAGGCAAACCGCCATGGAAGACTTCGACTACCTCGCCCCTGACAGTAACGCGGCATGGCTTGACGGCCGCGGAGATGGTCGCTTCGAACGCTATGAGAAGTTTTACCAGGCGGAGCGCGAGCAACAGGCCGAGCGCTTCGATCTTGAGCGTTCCAACGAAGAATATGCGAAATGGAGGCGCGAGCAACCATCGCGTCTGTTGTCCACGTTAAGTGCGCCGTGGTTCGGGCGGGTCGCTGTGGCCTTCTTTAGCGTCTATATGGGCGTGGGAACCGTGCCGGCATTGGCCGGCGCGGCACCCTACGCCACTGGCGCAATGCTGATTGTCACCTTCGTAGGGTTGCGAGTCTTCCATTGGCGAGGTCGCAAGCAGCGGAGATGAGAGCTTTACTGCCGCCCGACAAGGCCGCAGACGACCCGCCGTGAGGCGGCTTTTCTTTACGGGCTAAAGTCCTTACCAAGTCTTTCCGTTATCTCTAAAATGCCGCGTTCTGACGGCCGCAAGACAGCCTAACGACGAGAGGAGCATGCTGCGCAAGCACACTTGACTTCCCGTGGCGCTCGATAAGATGGAATCAAGGTCGCGCAGAGGGCGCGTCCAACAACAACCGAAGGCAAAAAGAATGAAGAACAGCAAGACCACACTTACGGCCCTTGCGATCACTGCGGCGCTCGCACTTTCCGCTTGCGGCGGCGGAGGCGGAAGCAGTTCGGACGCCTCTGCTGCTTCTAGCCCCCCCAGCCAGACCGCCACGAGCGCGAACGTTTCGACACCTCAGTATGCAGCCGCGAGCGCCCAACTGGCGGTCTTCAATCTGCTTAACCAGCAGCGTCAGCAGTGTGGTTTCCCGGCACTCACGGAAAACACCACCCTTGACCAGGCTGCGCAGGCGCACGCGGCGTACATGGGCCAGAATGGTGCCCAAATCACAGACACGGAAGTGTCCGGTAATCCCGGATTTACGGGGGTCACCTACGCTGATCGCGCAGTACATTTTGGCTACCCGCAGAGCACGTACATTGGCGGCGTAAGCGGTGGGTACTATACGAACGCGACGCTCACGGCAACCGCGTACGGACAACAGCTCGCCTACGGCTGGTTGTCGGGCGTGTATCACATCGCTGTTGGTGCGTGGCCGATAACCACCATCGGCATTGGCTGGAACCAGACTACCTTCAACGGTTTTCCGGTGATCCAGTCGACGTTGACCATCGCGAATCTTCAGGCAATGACAACCACCGCGCCGCTGACGTTTCCCTGCCAGGGCACCACGGGCGTTGCATACTCGGCAGGTGGCGAGACGCCGACTCCGCCCAACACCTCGGGCAATTGGGGGACTCCGGTGGCCGTGGCAGGTAATCCGACTGACACGATCCGGCTCCTGTCGGGCACGATGACTGACACGTCAAGCAATGTCATCACCCTGAAATTGCTTGACTCGGCCAACGACCCGAACAAGCTGCTTCCGACCTTCGAAGGCGTCGCTTACCCCGCGACGCCATTGTCGCCCAACGCGACGTATTCTGTGTCGATCACGGGGACCGTCAACGGAATACCGTTCTCGCGCAGCTTTACCTTCACGACGGGGAACATCGTCGGCTGACCAAGCGACAACTGACAAAAAAGCGCCCGCCGGGCGCTTTTTTTTAGCGAGCCTTGGATAGGAACGGGCCTCGCACTCCAATAGATCGTGTACTAGCTAGGTGAGTAGTCGTTGATCGACCTATTCTCGACAAGGAGCGTCGAGGCAGGTCGAAACTCCCACTTTCTCGCCTAACTGTGGCACGGGTTCGACGGAATAAATATCGTAACGGAAGCCGATTGCCCACCCACTGTGGCCGTTATCGGGAAATACTCACCCGTAGAGCCTGGAACGCAGTACGGGCCTATCCAACTGACCTTGGCGGTGCCGTCGGATACGGTGTTGAAAGTAAACTGCGGGTTTGCCGCGCCGGTGTTGTAATCCAAAATGCCCAGATAGCTGGTGAACTTGACGGGCACGCCCCCGGCCAGAACCCCATTGGCCCAAACGGTCGCTACCGCATAGCCGTCTGAGTCATCCGTGCTCGCAGCATAGAGCGTTAGGGAGTACGTAGGCGCTGGTGGAGTGTTCGGTTGGCACCCCAAGCCGACCCAGTTCACCCCGTTCCACGACGGCGCGACGATCTGCGAGTAGCCGGGAAGACATACAGGCGGAGCCTGATAGTTGCATGACGGCGCGGACCACTGAGCGCCTTGCCAGGTCGCTGTCGCTACAGTCGTCCACCCTGCCCCGCTCGAACATTGCGGCTGCGGTATCGGCGCGAGCGAAACCGGCGTCGTGCAAGACGAATCCTGATAGCCTGGAGAGCAACGCACGGGCGTTGCCGAGAGCGATTGCTCCATCAGCAGCACGCAAATGATCAGTGGCCATCGCTGAATATTATTCCTTGAACTCACTTTGTTCCTCTCCGTGTCAATACGAGCAATAGGTCGACACCACGCCCTTGGCCCCGGCGATCGGCACACCGCTCCCATCCACGATGCTGATGGTCCACGGGCCAGTACCACCGACTGGCCCGAAATTCACAGCGGTGGTCGGATCCACCGAAAACACCTGGGGCGTCAGTTCAATCTGCGCAAGCCCGCCTGAGGGACACGTCGGTGCGGGCACAACGGAGCCGTTCGCCACATTCCAGTACGCCATCCGGAGAATCGGACCGCCAATCGGCAGCCAGACACCGAACTGACACGAGAGATACTGTCCCGAACCATCGCTATTCGCGGCTATGCCGGTACCGGAACAAGCCGAGCGCGGCACGGCGAGGTTGCCCGCAGTCAACGTTCCAGTCACGGTTGCGTTGCCGTGAACGGTCTCCGCTCCCGTGTCGATCGGTGCCGGCGCGCCACCAGCCGCGTTCTGCACGTACAGCGTCGACGGCGTACGGATCGCGTTACTCACGTCCGCGTTCGATGCCGCAAGCGTTGGCGCGGCTATTGTGCCTTCCGCGTCGATATCGTGAACGTTATGCAGACTGACGTGATTGACGTTCTGGTCACCGGTCCATGTGAGCGTCCCGTCGCGCCGGATGTAGACGGAGTTGCCGTCCGAGGTCGGACCGTTCGTTGCGAGAATCGCCGCCGCCGGCGAACCGGGAAGCGGATTCGTGGCGGTCCACGCGCCATTCAGGCCCGTGATCGTTCCGGAGTTCTGCACCTTCGAGAAGCCGAACGAGTTCCCGCCCGCCTGGGCGATCTTCGCCGCTCCGGTGACGTCGGGCTGCCCGTTTCGCGTCAGCGGCTTCGACGGATACATGACGTAAGTCACGTGACAATCGCCGTTGCTCACCGAGCATCCGGCCGGACCCACGGTCATCTGGATCACGTAGATGCCGCCCCAGAACGGCCCGTTCGCGTGAGGTTGTTTCAGGTTTCCGGCTGTGAAAAGCTGATCGAGCGTCGGCGGTGTAACCGTCGTTGGCCCAGGTGCCACATACTGCGCGAGCAGGCTCGCATAGTTGTTCGTAACCCAGTCACCGAGTGCGGTGTTGATGACGACCTCGTTCTGGCCTTCCGCCGCGAGCAGTGTGTTCCGCCGCTTGGCGCCATCCTCCTTGATCGTCTGCAGCGTGAGCAGCGCCGAGGCCACTAGCACGATCACCATCTCGATGATGCTCATGCGATGCCCTTAGTTGTTGTGGGTCGCGTACATTGCGATACTTGCCGTCGCACCGGCCGAGTTGCACGCCTGGCCCGCGGTGCTGCTGTTGAACGTGGTCGACGGACCCGCAACAGTGGTGCTATTGATCTGGACCATCGTGTAAGCGCCTGCGACCGCGCCCGCCGACAGCGAGCAGACCGTGGCCGGTACTGGGTACGTCAGTACAATCGCATCATCGGTGGTCGAGACTGTCCCGGGCGAGGCGGCCACCGCCCCGCCGAAGATGCCGGTCAGCGTGCCTGCGGTTGTGTTCACGCGCGAGCCGGCGGCGTCGAAGGCGTGATTCTGTGCGAGCGTCTGCAGCGACTCGCTAGAGAAATCGGTGTCGCTCGACGTCGCATCCTGAATGCCGCTGCGGAAAAGTTGTGCTTCGCTCTTGAACTGGTACGCGTGAATGCGATCCATGACGTAGCCGCGACCTGCGTAGACGGCGAGGGCGATCAGTGCAGCGCCCGCCATCACGCCTGCTGCCTCGATCATCGACAGTTCGCCCGACTGACGGCGGCGACGCGCCATCCGGAGAAACGTAGTCGTGTTGCGAATCAGGGTGGTGTTATTCATGGTGTCCTCAATAGGAACTTTCGGATGGAATGCCGGACGTTTCAAAGCTGGCGGCGCCCGTTGCGATGTAGGATCCAAGGCCAACCGTCAGGAAGAAGGCGGTCGCGATGCCAAGCAGCACGTAGTGCGTGACCTTCGCATTGCGGCGCACCGACTCAACCACGCGCGACAATGAGTTGCTGCCGAGATCCTTGATGGCCTGTACGAACTGGTCGCGGCCAGCCGCGTCGGTGATCTTGTCGATCACCTCTTCAGAGAAGATGCCGGTGTCAAGCGCACGCATCTGTTGGTCCGGATGGACGGTCAGCCGCCGGCTCATGCGGTTCAGGTGCCAGCGCAGCCACGGGTCCGCGGTCTTCGTCAGGCGATCGAGCGCCGCGCGCAGTGTCAGATTCGAGTCGAACAGCCCGGCGAGCGACACGATCAGCAATGCAGCTCGAAGGTCGCGGCGATTGCGCCACATGAGGGGCGCGTTGTCGGCCTTGTTGCGCAGGTCGCCCGTCCAGCGCTTGAGCGTGTAGAAATAGCCGGCCACGAGACCGACGACGATTGTGCTGGTCAGCCACCAGTAGTTCGCGCAGAACGTGTCGATCGCGTACAGAACCTGACCTGCCGGATGCCACTGGTCGAGCGGCCTGGTCTCCAGTACCTGGGGGAATACCTGCGCTCCGAACAGCACGGCGAAACCGTACATATAGACGAGCAGGAACACCGGATACACCATCTGCATCGACGTCGTCGTAGCGAGGATGCTTTTCGCGTTGGCTGCCATTTCTGCGAGTTCGAGGCCGCGCACAGCCGCGTCTTTCTGGGTCGATGAGCCAGCAAGCTCAAGCAACGCATACTCGTCGGAGGGGATAAACGGCCTGATTGCCGCCGCGAAATCATCGCCAGCCTGCATGCGCCGCGTGATTGCCTGAAACACCGGCCACACCAGCCGCTTGCGCGACTGATAGCGCGTCTCGAAGGTCGACAGACGCTCCAAGAGCGTGTCACGGTTGCGCAGGCCCTTGGTGGCCACATCCATCCGCGTTTCGCTATAGAACACTTCACGCATTCTGCGGAAGCGCCACGTTGCAACGCGCATGCGTTCCTTCTGCGGCAGCGCCATGAAGACCGAATACACGAGCGAGCGGATCAAGAGGGTATCCTCCCGTAGCGATCCTCGACAATCCGGTAGTCGGCAAACGGGCGCATCGCTTCGTTGATGAAGCGCGGGTCGATGATCCCGGTTGAGGCCTTGTAGAGCGCGTGCTCGTAGATCGTCTTGCCGGTCATGTCCGCGTCAGCGAAGCCGGTCACACGTGTGCGCCGCCACACCTTCTCCGCCCCGCGCCAGTCCCGGACCGCGACCCGGTCCAGAAATTCAGGCGTCGGACGCAGCAGTTCCATCGCAAGCGTCTGCCCCTTGGTGCCAGCTGCGACCTTGCCCGAACGCGTGAAAAGACCGGGCAGGCGGCAATGCTCGCAACCGGCTTCGTCACGACACGCCATCTTCGACGTATCGAGGCCGAACCTCGCCTCCAGTAGCTGCAGTTGAGCCGCATCCAGCACGTCGCGCGCCGGCACCTTGCAGTGCGGGCACAACAGCGGGATCAGCTTCTGGTTGCCGACGGCATTCACAAACCTCTCCGACGACACTTCATCCATCGGAAGCTGCAGGCGACCGCCTGCCAGCCGCATGAACGCTCCAATGGCGCTATCCGCGTGCAGCGTCGTGCGGACCGGGTGCCCGGTCAGCGCAAGCTCCGCTACCAGCGCGGCCACCACTGCGTCGCGGATTTCCGTGACCGTCGTATCGTCCGGATCCATTCGCATGATCGTCCGGATCACCTCGGCGCACTTGCGATTTGCTTCAGCGTCCGATTCATCGGGACGGTGCTGGATCGAAATTTCCGAGAGCCACGGGTGAGGGTATTCCGACGGTTGACTGATTACGTACTGTTTGATCAGATCGCGCCCCGGCACGTTGTACGACATGGCCCGAAGCAACGTGGACTTGGCGGAACCCGTCTCGCCAGTAAGAATGCTCACCCCGCCGCTCACCCGGCCAAGCGCGTCGAGAACGGCCAGCTGGCTCGCCTCCAGCCCCATCTCCTCTGGCTGGCGCACGTAGTAATTTTTGAAATTGCCGTCCAGCAGACGCAGCGCAACATCGAACCCGCCAACGAGGGGAGCGCTTTGCCACCGAAGGTTGACGATGTCCATATGGGCGACAAGGGGGATCATCGCGGACTGTGGTGCGCTCGGCTGGAACGTCTCGCCCGAGTTGGTGTTGCGCTGGACGAGATCCTGATAGGCCGCGGACAGCGCACGCCGTACCAGTGCCTTCGGCATCTTGCGGTACGAATACAGGTCGCCGTTCACACGAAAGCGCACCTCGACTTCATCGGTAAAGTCGCGGTATTCCCAGTGCACGTCAGTTGCGCGGTAGCTGTGCGACGCCTCAATCACGTCGCGGAATGTGCCGATCGCACGCGACGATTCCGGAATGATGGCCGCGGAGCGCTTGTCCTTTGCGTAGATCTGTGCAATGACCCCTTCGGTCGCGACCATCTCTTCGCGCACGGCGATGTCCGCGCGCGCCAGATCCTTCAGGTAGGTCGAATAAAGCGGGTTCTCGTGAAACCGTGGCGTTGTCACGACGATCGCTACACCCGCCTGCAGATCGACGGCGACGAACTCGCGGCGTGCAGCATCGGTGATCCGCAAAGCCGCGTCTGCACTGCGTTCGCACAGGATCCGCTTGAACGTAAGTGCCTCCGCAGAGAACAGTTGCGGCAGACCTGTCAGCGTGACCGTGACGTCCGGCTCCACCAGATTCGTACTGCCTCCGTCGTCGACAGGCATCAAGGTATCGGAGTGAGTCGCTTCCCGCGGTGCCGCAGTCTCTTCGATGGGCGCGAGTACCGGTTCGCCAGCGCCGCCAACGGCCTCAGCTTCATCTGCCTTGCCCGAAGGCCCAACGTGCACCGTGACAAAATCCGTTGAGCGAACCTCCTCCTCGCCCGCCGAAGTCATCGACGCGTCTGCCAGGGAAGCCTGATTCGGCGTCACGTTGGCGTCTGACTCATGCACGTCCACGTCTTCGATGTCACCCATGCGCAGCCGCATCCCGAGCGTCATGGGCTGGCCAACACTTGCTGCCGAATCTCGCTTCGGATTGACCGGCTTGTTGCTAGTCCTGAAATGCGGTTCGCTATCGTCCTTAGCGCCTGCGACGCCTGCAATCGGCAGCGACGCTGGCGAGTCTTCGGCAAAGCTGGAACGGAACGCCTTGAAGCGCGCGAAGATGCCACGCGCGGACGGCTCTTCTTTTTCGACGCCAGAGAACATACTCATTTCGTTACCTCTCGATCTGGATAGCGGGCTGCGCACCGGCGGGCGGGAACCCTCCCGGGGGCAGCGGTCCTCCCAGGTCCACCAGTGAGCGAAGCGGACTGTTCGAACTGACGGTCGCCGACGCGCTGGTGATCGGCTCCGTCCAACTGCGCTTTCCGTCCGAGACGGTCACGAGGTAGCCGTCGACCTTTTTCGTGCTCCAGCCGTTGAGCAGCTTCGTGCCGATGCGCGCGGGATAGACCGCGTTGCGGTAGCTGTAAAGGACATACGAGCCGCTGGCGTCGGCATAGGCACCCACGAAATTCACAGGCTCGGCTGCTTTAACCACGGGAGCGGCTACGACCTTTGTCGGCATCGGTGCGCTCGCCGCGATCGCCGGTTGCGGCGCGGACATGGTGGAAGCCGACGGACCCTGCACGCCCGCAGATTCACCAGACATCTGTCGCGCAATCCTAGCGCGGGACATCTGGTCGATATCGTCGAGCGAGAGATGCGGAGTAGTCGGTTCTGCATGCGCCGAGAGTCCGCACACGAGCAGTGCGAGCGCGGCCGGCCTTTTAATTGAGAACATAGTATTTCCCCTTCGCGGTGAAATGGACGCCGACCTGTTCGTCGGCTGCGCCTGCCTGCGCGCTGGTCGTGCCCTGATCCTTAAGACGAAGCTCAAGCGTCAGGCTATCGAGCGCCATGCTCGACGGGAGTCTCGATAGGAGAACGGCCTGCCAGCGAAACCCCTCGATCTGCCATGTGCCCTGCCTGACCAGATGAGCATTGGCGCCGGGTGCTGCGGTGCCCGGAGGAGGCGGCAGGAGAAGCTTTGCCGGATCGATCCTGACCGTATATCCGTAGGCCTTGATCTCGAATGGCCGCACGGAGAGGCGTTGCGGCGGCGTTTGCAGCATGTCGATCAGCTGCTGTTCGGCTGGCCAGTTTTTCGAGTCCTGCAGCGACACCGATGCGACCTTCGGCACGGCCGGCCCGCGAAACGTGAGGTGCAAGCCGTCCGGATTAAAGATCACCGGACGCATCGCCGGCGTCGCGACGCGATCGAAGTCGGCAAAGCTGCCGCCATGACGGCGGCCCGCAACGATGCAATCGCCAGCCGTGCTGCAGGTCGCTTTCTCAAACAGCCAGCCAGCGCGCACGCTCTCGCCGGGGCCAAGTTCGTCGAGCAGCGCCGGCGCGAGCGCCGATGCCCGTGGCAACGGCGCGTGGAACACGCGCCGCACCTCGGCCGCATAGCGCTCCTGATACGTCGGCTCATGCGGCGGAGGCGGAGGCGGCGACAGCGCGTCCATCAGCTTGCCCCCGCCGAAGGCTGCGGCTGCGATGATTGCCACGATCGGCACGAGCGTCGGCACGCTTACCGGCAACTTCGCGACGCGCCCAAGCTTGCGGTCAGCCAGCAGCGCGCTCGCGGCAAAGGTCTCGTAGACGTCGCCAATACGCGGCCCCGCGCCCAGGGTAGTCAGCGGCAGGTTCAGACGAAGACACTCCTGCTCGATCTCCAGACGTCTTGCCTGCGCCTCTTCGAGTTTCAGCACCTCGTCGTTGCGCACGACGCCGCGCACAACGAATACAACGTGTACGCGCTGGTCGTCCTGCAGCAGAACGAGCGCGGCGGGCTTCGACTTGATGCGTCCGTGCAGCGCAACGCGGGCCGCGCCCGAGTAAAGTTTTGCGCCTCTGACTTCCGACGCGTCGGGAGCCGCGAACCCGCCGATCAGCTCGGTGCCGACCCTGTATTCGAGGTAATGCGTCGCGCCGAAATCGTCGGCATAGCGGCGACGCTCGGCCCGGCCACCCTTGGCGGGATAGGCGCGCCAGTCGAGGCCAAAAACGAGCCGCGCACTCTTTTCGCCCGGCAGTGGTTCGGTGATATGCATGCCGGTACTCACATGGAGGGAACGACGGTGGCGGTGAGCATGATTACCTGGAAGGTCTTTGCCTTGTTCCAGGTGCCAGTCACGCCGCCAATGCCTGCGTTGGTGGTGCTGTCAGAGTGATCCGTCATCGCGCCGTAGAGCACGATCGTCTGGCCATCGGCAAGGGCCACGGTCTGATCATCCTTGCTGCCAATCGTGTGCGCGAGCTGGATCTGCTGCTGGGTCTGACCGGAGCCAACCGAAGCGGATGTAAAGGGGCCATTGAGCTTCGAACTGTCGGCCCAGTAGGCAAGCACGATCTGGTTGTGGTCGTTAACCGACGGCAGGACATTGACGAAGTCGCCCGTCGTCACGGTGCCTGGCGTGAGCCCCGGTACACCTCCCGAGGTTGCCGTGAGGCTGCCCGCGGAAGCAGTGGTCTGTCGCAGGTAGTCATCGCTCTGGAAGGACGCGACCGACACGGGCAAGCCATTGAGGGTCATCTTCGTGAGCGTGTTGTCCTGCACGGTGCGGCCATATGCATTCAGCGCATTCATCACGGCATTCGTGCCCGAGAAAGGTGCGTCCGGTCGCAGTACCGAAACACCCACCGAGCCACCGCCTGAGGAAAGCGGCGTCGGCGACGTGAAGCTGATTGCGTACTTGGCGAGACCACCCTGAATGCTGGTGAACACCACGTCAGCGTTCACTCCGGCCTGGCTGCCCTTGTTCAGCGCGATCTGCAGCGTGCGCACGCGGATGGCGACCTGTCGCGTCGAGATCGCGTTTTCGTGCTTCAGCACATTGCCCATCCGGTCGGCCGCTTCCTTCGTGTCATAAATCATCACGAGGCGGCTTTGCGGATTGACGTGTACGCGCCCCATTGGCGAGCGCAGTTTCTCGAGCTCGTCGCCAATGGCTTTGATCTGGTCAAAATCGCCCTCGCGCCCCGTCGACGTGATCGCGGAGAACGACCCGGTGTTGCCACCCGAACTGCCGCTACCGCTCGCCTGATTGCCGGTCGAAGTGTCCATACCCTTTGACATGGTCGACTTGATCGACACCTTTCCGGGGATCGCCGCAATCTGGTACATGCGGGTCACGAAGCGCGAAATGGTGATCGTCGAGCCATCGAATGACCAGTCCAGCCCCAGGTCATCCGTCATCCCTCGCAGATAGGCACCGACCTTGCCGGTAAAGGCCTGGGCGTACACAGGCTCTTCGAAGGTCTTTTTCTGCGCGCCGGCGCCGGGCGTGCCGCTCCCCTTACCGTCTCCAGTCGGCTCACGCGGAATCAGCGAGTCGCGCGGCACGAACACGTCAGGGCTCAGGTGCACGGGATAGCCGGTCGCATTCGAAACGAGATTTGCGATCTGCTTGATGCCAAGGTTTGCAGGCAGCGTGACTGACTTCTCGCGGAATACTGCGGGCAGGGTCGCTTCATAGGCGACCGGCACCAGCCGGTCACCGAGAAACGCGGTCGGCACGTCTTCAACGAGGGGCATCGCCCTGACTCCGCCGGCGATCGCATCATTGATTGTCTTGTGCGCGCCGTCGTAACTGTTGTTCACGTCCTGCTGGGTGACCGCGCAACCTGCAATGGCCAGAAAAGCGGCAGCGGCGATCGCTGTTTTCAGATAAGCAAAGCGCATGGTCTCAGTCCTTGCAGTTGGCCGCCCGCGCGATCACGCGAATGACGTTGTTGGTATGTCGGCAAACGCGCGTGGGCGTACGCATGTGGTTGGTCGCCTGCATGACCTGTTCGAGCACCGACGTGAACTCGCCCGAGAAAGTCGCGTTGAACTCCAGCGGCAGATCGTCGTCGATCTTCCAGGCGAGCTGCCAGCCCTGCTTCTGCAGCCAGCGGTCAAGCGCATCGCGCAGGTTGACGTCCTGCGGCGTCACCGTAAGGGTCAGCGCGCTGGCAGACCCGGAAGGTGCACCGGGAAGCACGTCCGGGACGTCCCCCATTGGCGTTGATGCCAGCGTCAGCGTCGCCGCGATGGTGACCGGCAGCGCGGGCGCTGCACTCGGCGTAGCCGGAACCGCCGGCTGCGCAATTGATTCAACCGGCTTCGCAGGTGCCAGTGCGGGCGCGAGGATCTGCCAGCCATCACCGGCAAGCGGCACAACCCCTGACTGTTCCGGATCGATCGCCGCGTTGGACACGCTTGTCACACAGACAAGCGCGACGGCAGCGAGGACCTGCACGATGGCGCGGGTACGTTGGTGAGTCGGAATGGTCACGTTCATGGTCATTGGCCTTGTCGCTGCAGACGTCGATAAATCGCGTTGGCGTACACCAACTGCTTCGAGGAGGAGACGGCGTTGTACGCACCCACGGCTTTCCAGGTCGGGCCGAACTGCCTGATGTTCGAGGCGAGAATCCAGGCGCCAACATAGGCGTTCACGCAAGCGTTAAAGAGGTTCTCGCGGCGGATGCCGTAGCGCGCAAGCGCCGGCAACCATGACGAGTTGATCTGCATCAGACCGATGTCTTCGGTCCCGTTGCCGTTCACGTTGACGGCGCTCGCGCGCATGCCCGACTCGTGCTGTGCGATCGCATGGACGAGTTGCGCGCTGATGTGGTGATAGGCCGCCGCATCGTCAATGCAGTCCGCGCGGCAGACAGTCGTCGACGCAAGGCCTGCGAGAACGGCCGCGAGCGACATGAAAAAGGTGCGCTTCATGACTTGGCCACCGCGGTAGCGGGAGAGGCGTCGGGGGCCGTGGCGGGTACGTTCTTCGTTCCTGCCGCATGCTCGAAATACTTCACGTCGTGCCGGCGCGTCACGTTCACCGTGTTGCCGTCGGCCGTGACGATGAACTGACCGGCCGTGCCGTCGAAATGGTAGTAGCGGCCCTTCTGCTCACCCGAACCGAGATGCCGCACGTCCGCGACGTGCACCTGCACGACCGAGTCGGCAAACTTGAAGTACGTCTGCCCTTCCTGGTCGAACACGGCCTCCAGGTGCGCCGGGCTGCCCTTGTCGAAGTCGTACACCGTGCCAGCGGTTCGCGCCACTTCAACACTCGTCGTGCCATCCGACACAACGAAGCGGTCAGCCCGCTCGACCGTCATCACGTTCGTGTCCCCATCCCACTTCGGATGAAGGGAACGCCCCTCAGGCGTGCGAAAGCTCAGCTCCTTCGCCGGCTTCGATGCAAAGCGGATCTGCGTGTGCGTGTCGTCGCCGTCGCGGATCGCCTGAGCACCAAAGTCCTGGGCAAGCAGCGACCCTTGAGATGCAGCTGCGGCCGCGCTGACTGCCATCGCCATCCCGTCAGGCTTGCCCTTGACGTTGAGACCAGTCTCGTTTGGCCCACCTGTCTCGCGCCCACCGGCCGCATAGTTCAGCGCGCCCGACTTGGGCGTGTCGCGATGCAGACGCACGTGGCGCGTGCCGAAATCGATGTCGGCATACAGTCCGGTCTGCGTCATCAGGCGGTCGAGCGCCTGCATCCAGTTTTCGCCTTCGCGGGTTGCGAACGTCACCGTATCCGTCAGGTCCACGTCCTTCTGCGCAGAGCCGGTCCAACCCTGCGGAACCAGCGCCTTCACAACATTGGAAACCGGCATCGTCGAACTGACGTTGCGTACGGGCTCGAGCCGCGAATGCGCGCCGATAAGCACAAGACGGTTGGTGAAACCATCGAATGCAGAGGGCTGATCGTCGCGTGCGGACGCCAGCGCGCCCTTGCCACCGATAAAGCTGTTGGCCCTCGTCCAGCGTGCCGTGGCGGAATGTCCCGCGACGGTGTAGCTGATCGTCTCAGGCGTGCCGTCGACCACCACGTATGGCCCTTCGGTATGTCCACCGACGGCGGTGATTACCTGCCCTGCCCGTGGCTGGATATAGGTCTTCGTCCCGTCGTTGAAGATCAGCGCCGGACTCTCGGTGATCCCGCCCATGATCTCGTAGTCGAAATCGAACGGATCGGTGTTCGCCGCGTGGCCGGCCATCGCGTTGAGCGAGGCGAGGCAGACAATCGCAATACGGGTAAGAGTGCGCTTCATAGCCCAGCTTCAATCTGGTTGAGATGGCGCTCGAAGCGCTCAAGGTAAGCCTGTCCCGGAGCCGGGTTGGCACTGTGGTAGTACGCGATGGCCCTGGCCACCGAGTGAGTCTTGCTGTAGTTCTCGTTGAGGATGTCCTCTGCCACACGGATGTTGGTTGCGGGCGCAAGCGCTTCCCAGGGTGAGGCAAAGCGCTCCGAGTGATAGCACCAGTTCACCTGCATCAGGCCTACATCGAAATCACAACGATGAGCGGCGATGAGCGTCTCGATCGCCCGCCATGCATCGGCCCGCGTCCTGAAGAACAGCCCCTGCCCTGCCACGTTGAGCGTCCACGGCCATGCACGTCCGTTCAGACCGGACTCATTCAGGGCGATGCCGGCTAGCACCTTCGGGTCAACGCTCGTATGCATCAGCTCGAATGGCGCCGTCGCGCTGGCACACGCCCAGCCGCCTCGACCTTCGGTGACTGCCGCCTGCGCCTCGTCGTCAAGACGCGTCGGCTGCAGCCAGCCCTTGCTGACCAGCAGCGCCTCCAGTGACACCTCGCGCGAATCGACGGTCACGGTGATGCCCGAGTCCGCGTTGCTGTGCACGGGCTGGCCGACGAGCGGCGTCGCCCATGAGGTAAATGCGCCGAGGCCGCAATAGAAGACCGGCTTCCCATCAAGCGCTACCAGGTTACGGGCATGCCCTTCAGCAAGCACGAGGCTCGACGGGCTGATGACCGCAGCAATGGTCGATGCATCGCAAAGGTTGACCGCAAGTGCGAGCGGGATCGCCAGAAGGAGCCGCCTAATCATCGCGATACGGCTCCAGATGGATATCGCGATTCACCTTGATCATGAAGCGCCGCTCGCCCGGACCGGTGGTGATGGTCGGCGGAATGTTCTGATAGCGGCCGAGGATCGATTGCGACGTTTGCGCCGCAACCTGCCCTGCCGTGCCGCCCACCTGGGTCACCCCGAGCGGGCCGGTCGTGGTTGACGTAGTGCCACTCTCGAAATGATTGAGCAGGATCGCGGTCAGGAACGACGTCCCGTAGATCTTGAGGAAGTGCTCGTTGACGTCTCCAGAGAAGCCAGCAGTGCCGTCCGCGTCCGCACCCTGACCGCCGTAGAGCGGCACATGCTTGCCGTTGGGCAGGCGCATCTCGGTTGCGGCAACCAGAATGCTTTCCTGTCCAGGCTGGATGTCCGAACTGTAGGGCGCGGTAATCATCGTGCCCTTCGGAATCATCAGGCAGTCGCCCCGTATGCTGTCGTACACGTCCTGTTCGACCACGAGTGCGGCCGTACCCGGCCTGTCGGAGTTCAGGGCTTCGATCGACAGCACCGGAATGTGATGCGGTGGCGACAGCGTGCAGCCGCGCCCCTGTCCAACGAAGCCAGCCGACGCGAAGTCCTGCCCACCTTCCGACCGCGCGGCGGCGCTCTTGATGAAATCCGTGTCGTGCTGCTGGGTGCTCGGCCTGGCCGCGGGCTGCCCGAGTTTGCCCGCAAGCAGGTCAGCCGCCTGGGCGCTCGCCGAACCAAGCGCCGCCTGCTGGGCGGCGGCCTGCTGCAAAGCCATCTGCTGCGGCGTCACGATGCCGGGCAGCGTGGCTTGTGGCTGTGGCGCCTGATCCTTGACCTTCACGCCAGTCGGGAAAATCGGCGAAACATAGATGTTGTCCGCGTGGTTCTCGCGAGACAGCTCGGCGTTGCGCTGGTCCTGAATGAAGTTATCGGCCGTCAGCGAAGGCGTCATGTGCGATGTAGCAGGTGCTCCAGCCGGTGTGGAAGCAGCGCGAGCCTGGGCGGCCGCCTCTCGGCGCGCGGCAGACTGTTGATCGGCAATGATTTTGTCAACGTCCTGTGTGCTGTTGCTCCTGTCCACCACTTCCGCTGCCTTCGCCTTCTTCTGCAGACGTGCTTCTTCTTCAGCCTGGCTACTCGCCTTGACCTGGTAGTAGAAGCCGATCGCGCCGATCACGAACGCGGCGACCACGCCAACGCCAATGAGGGCGTTACGCGGCGACTTACCCTTGACGATCGCGCCCGGGTCGTTCGGCATGTTCCCGTTCTGCTGTGTCATGTCACGGTCTCAGTAGCCGAAGAGGCCACGCCGGCCGTGCTTCACCGTCACCTCATCGTCCGCAGCCCGCAGCACGATCTCATCGGCCAGCTGCTGCACCACGATGTACTGCCCGCGGCGGATAAAGTTCGGGCTCACGTTGTCGCCGTGTTCCTTGATGATCGGCACCGCGAAAGGTGCACCGGCTGGCAGTCTCAGCCACACAGACTTGCCGTCGTCGAATACCGTCTCCGGTTTGAACGGGGCCGAGCCTGAGACCGTGTAGTCAAAATTGAGCTTGTCGGGTGATACGCCGATCGGGCCTGAGTCGGTCCCCGATCCAGCGCCTGCGCCCGATTGCTCGCCACTGCTTTCTTCGCGGGCCCGAACCTTGGCCATGAGCGAGCCGGGATAGTTGAAGCGGACGGTCTGGTAAAACAGACCGCCCATCGGCGAGGACACAAGCGTCATGTCGTACTCGCGCATGTTCGTGCTCAGATGCACGGTATTGACCAGACCCGGCTTCGTTGGCTTGATGAATACGTGGTTCGCACCGTCGGTGTCCACGATCCACTGGATCGAATCGCCAAGCGCGGGTTCGGTCACCAGTGCCTCTCCCCTTGCGAGCTCGATCGTGGTTGTCTTCAGCGGCGCGGTCATGATGCGGTAGATCTGGTCGCGGCTGTAGGAAAACACGGCCATGCGCGCGTCGCCCGGCATGGTGATCGGATCAACACCTGTGTTGTAGGGATTCACCGGACTCATCGGATCGGCCACGGCGTTTGCGATTTCGCGGGACAGTGGCGAAGCCGCGCTGACGGTCTTCGCGGCAAACGCTGGCGCACCCACGAAGCACGAGGCGACAGCGATCCAGGGAGCGAGCTTGCGGAAGTGGTTCATCAGGCGGTCTTCTGCAGAGTGAAGAGCGGGAAGAAGATCCCGTACGGATTGGCCCCGAGCGCGTCCTCCTGGGAGGGCGGCACGATCTGGTAGCGCCAGGTCAGCGCGTACTTCTGGACGACCGGCTTGTCGGTCGGGCTTTGTGTGGTGCTCGTCGTGAATTCCACGACGGCGGTCGAATCGTCGAGGAGCGAGACGCTCGTGATCCTCACTTCGCGAACCAGCTTGGGGTTCAGCGTGATCGCCTGAAACGGTGCGTCGGATTTGAGCCAGTCACCAAACTGGTTTCGCGCGTTACCCGTCATCTGCGCTTTGACGCCGTTGATGTTGCGGGCCATGCGCGAGGTCTGGATGTCATCGGTCATGACCGGCTCGATCGTGAACCACCGCTCGACCGATTCGCGAAGAGACGTGCGGATTGCCTGGTCGTCAGGCTTGTAGGCTGCGAGCCGCGTGACGACCGGATGGCCACCCGCATCGGACGACACCCCGTAGGCCTTCACCTCGGAGGGGGCTGGGTTACGCGTGTAGACGGCGCCGCCGGCAATGAAGGCGAGGATGAAACAGAACACCTTCCAGTGATTCGCCTCGACACGCAGGCGCGTGCCGCTATCGAAGATCAACCCCTCGGGATCATCTTTGGAGTAGCCGCCCGGGGCGGTGGAAAGGGCAATCTGCTTTTTGCTTCTAAAAAGACGCATGACGGTTGATCCATTTGGGCCGACTCAATTGAATCAGCCCGCATGGGAACCCGTTCATGCAAAAGACACGCGATTTCTATCGGCTTTTCGAGAGAGCGCAGTGATGTGCGCGGTTGCGATCGACCGCTTCAGCCGGTTGAGGGTCTTATCCCGGAATGGTGAGCAAAACGATGTAGCTTTTGAGGAGATAGGAACCAACCCGCTCTAATACAATCACGTCGGACTTCGTTCCACAGTTACTGTCAGAAAAATACGTAAATAGCTGATTTCACTCGTTTTTCATTCCTTTACCCCTTCAACCGGCTGAGGGTACTGGGCCGTATCCTTTCCTTCCATCATCTATGAATAACCCTACCGTTTCCCTTAGCGTCCAACGCAAAGAAGCTCAACACCGCCACTCAGATATGCGAGAAGAAAGAGCATCGACGGTTGCCATCGGTCGATTCTATGCCTGTCTAATGCAGGCAAAAGTTTGGGCCTCGCAGGCAGCACTTTCCGTCGGCCTCGGGGTATCCAAGGCACACGTGTCGCGGCACTTAAAAGCCGCTCGCCTGCCCGATGAAGTAATCAAAACCTTCGGCGACGATCGCCGGATTTCCTTTCGAACCATTGACCTTCTGGAGCAACTCTCAAAAGAGATTGGCGAGGATCGCCTGCGGCAACATGCGATTCAGTTAGGTATGCGAAAAGATCTAAGCCCACGTGACATCCTCGTCGCGTTGGCAACCGGATCCGCATCTGAACTCCCCAGTCAAGTCGTACGCCTGTCAGTTCATCGAGGCGAGCGCTATATTCGCCTTGACTCGCCACACATCCGTCGACTCAGCAAAGACCTTCCGAACTTGGAGGCCAAACTGAACCTTGCACTCAAGCTCTTGGGATTTGATGTCTGACAACGGGTCAGATACCCACGTAGACGCGGCGATATCCGCCAAGCGTCTAACCACTTATTGAAGCTGCGTTCGCGGTTGCCGTCCGCATGGTCGCCATCAAACGCTAGAGTCGCTCAACATGGCTTTGTTCGGAAGGTGGCATTGTTGTTGTAAAATTGTAAGATCAAGGGCGCAAAAAAGCACGGATGCCGTACAAAGCCAGACTCAAAGAAGGTCGGGAGCGTAAGCGCGAGAAACCTGGCTACCGGGTAACGATCTGTCGGGAATACAACGAAAGCCTGAAGAAGCGTGGAAAAATCAGCCTGTATTTCCCCAATTGCGATCTCAAGTCGCAATTCATCACCGCGTCGCCGTATGTGCGTGCAGTTTCTGGACGGCTGGCGAAGGGATGGACCGTGTTCTGCCCGCCGATATCCCGGTTGACCGCGTGATTGCAGATGGTGCTTACTACAGCATCGAGCGGGCCGAGGAACTGTCGCGATCGGGCGTGCTGCCCGTTATTCCACCGCCTTCTCATGCGGTGGTGCACGGCGAAGAACAGACGCAATGGCACGACAGGATCGTTGCATACATCCAGGAAAATTGCATTTATGCGTTCCACAAGAAGTATGGCTATGGGCAGCGCTCGCTGGTCGAAGCGCAGATCTCCCGGATCAAGCGATGCATCGGCTCGACCTTGCTCACGCAGAAGATCGAGTCGCAGGAACGCGAGGGCGTGATCATCGCGAACATCCTTATCCGGTGGAATTCCTTTGGCAGGCCCGTTTCTTCCAAAAATGGATAGTTGCGCCAGCCGAAAGGAAACTCGCACCCTTCGGCCCAAAGCCCCGTTGCTTTGGGCCGGTCAGGCGCGCGCTCGAGCTGCCTTGGGTTTGTTGCGCAGGTACACGAAGTGGTAAAAGGCGAAGGAAAGGTCTGCGTGGTTGAGCACGTCTGCCTCGCCAATGGTGGCTACGTTTAATTTGAGACGCTTGATGGCCAGCTTGCCAGACGGAGACGCTATGTAAGCGCGCATGAGGTCTTTCCTCGCACGTGCGTCGCACTGGTCAAAAGCTTCGCGACCAGCGCGGACCTCCTCGGCCAATCGCAGCTTCGCTTCTTCCTCACGAGCTGCGCTGTTCGCTTCAACCGCGAGTCTCGTGGTAGTTCTGGCAGTCACCTCCGCCTGCTCTTCCGTGGCTTTCTGGGCCAGTACCGTTTTCATCCGGCGCTCAGCCTCTGAAAGCTTGTAGCCCTCAGTGAGGGCCTTCATGAGATAGCCCGCCGGACTCTTTACCACCTTCGCGTCATCGATCTTTGCTCGGGTGTATTCGATTGCATCCAGGATGCGGTCATCGGACCAGATGGCGCGGTTCTGCGAGATGACGTTGAACTGCTTTTCCGTGAAGCCGAATTCGTTTTTCAATGTGGTGTAGGTTTCCTTCAACCCAATCAGGCTCGCGCGGACAGTGTCGGCCCCTCCCTTTCTGGAAAGCCTGAAGCGTATCCGGTCAATCTTCTTGGACTTCGGACTTTCGGTGCGCGTCTCGTAGCTCAGCTCGATGTCAGAGACCTCGTTGATTTGTTTCACTGCAGGCTCAAGACTGTCCCGCTTGAAATACTTGAAGACTGTCGCGCTGGAGCCCGCTTTGCCAGGCCAGTTTCGGATCACGTCGATTTCAAACCAATCGGTGATGCCGTCCATCACGTACGCAATGACGTGGTCATAGATTGCGCGTGCGTAAGTGAGGGTGAAGGCCGACGTGATGCGAAGGCTCAACCAGTGCGACTTTTCCGGGTCCTTGATGTGGCGGATGAGCGGTTGGGGGACTTCAAACGTTATGCGTCCTTTGTCGATACCGACAATGCCGAGCAATTGCACGGATACCCATTTTTCGTCTTCAGTGGAGGTGCTGCCCGGGGGCGCCGCAGACACCTGAATGAGGGCCTTCTGTGCTTCGGATACGACTGCTCTCAGGTGCTTGTAGTTGTAGCTGTCGTAACGCATGAGCCACCTGAAGTAGCTCAGTTCGACATCGTAATATTTTGGTGTGGTCGGCTCCTGCGCCACGATGAAGTGCGCTGCGTCAAGCAGGCGACGCGCGGTGACTCCGACGTCCGTGACATCGACGAAAACGTTGTTCCGCTGATAGCCGATTTCCTTGGTGGACTTATGGATCGGCGTGTCGGTCGCCAACATTTCCTCAAACAGCTCGAGCGACATCTGGCGCGACGTGGCGCGTGCCGATACCTCGGTTGACATCGTGTTTCTCTTTATTGGTTGTTAGCCGCGAAAACTCTAACACGGGTAGGTGAGATGTCAAAACAAAAAGACTCACCATCAAACCGCTGTTTCAACAATTAAGCTCACCCACCTTCACGCCCGAAAACGCCACCAATTTGGCTCACCAGGGTGCCGAACGTCTGCTCGGGGTCTGCGCTCTACCCCGTTGGTTTTGTGTTTTGAAAGTCTTAGAAACAACAAACCCACCAACATACAGGGAGCGTCTAACTTCAGCAAAAACAATGACTTAACAATACAAAGGTGAGTGATTTTGTGTCAAAGGTGAGCCCTTTTGTAGGGCAAAGGTGAATGGAATTCCTCTACGAGCGTGAAATGTTTACCCGCTCTGGGTGAGACCTTCTGTTGCGGCCGGCGCGATGGTGAGGTGAATTGTGGAAACCGTTCGCGATGTCGCGGAAAGCCTTCAGTAGCGGGGTACCCTGCGAACGAGACGTCCGAAGGTGGTGAGGGTTTTTGTTGGCGAAGGTGAGTTAATTTGTGTTGACTGCCGCAGCCTTGCGTCGAATCAGGACGAAGACGCTACGGGTCAGCTAGCCAGAGAGAGTCCAAGGCGAACATCCGACGTGGTTGGCTCGACGGTGAGGAGAATTGTGACGGGGGTGATAAGGAGGTTGACGGTGAGGAATATTGTGGGAAGTCCGGTTGAAGCAGCGATTGGCGTACATCGCAAGACTGATAGGTCCCAAACGGATCCGCTCACGTCTTCTCGCACTGTATCCAACAAAACATCTCACCCACCATTGGGACCGAGCCGTTAAGGGTTCAACAATTTTCCTCACCCTGACCTTTCAACATGCATTCGCAAAAACCTGTGTTTGCCGCCTCGGTTTCTTTCCACATTACGGAATTTAAAAAGGTTTTCGGTTGCGAAATAGCTACTTACGTTCGCTTTCTAAGAAACGGCGCCAAGTTAGCGGTACATTTTTGTATTTATCTAGTACTCTACGCTTCATCTCGATTTCGGGCTAAACCTTAAAAATCATGTCCAAAGCAGAATTCCCTGCAATTACGCGAAGAGTGACCCTGGGCGAGCTTGCGGGTTTCGCGGAGACCCTTAACACGCTCACGGAGGACTTGCGTAACAGTATCTTGACGCCGAAACCGCGAAAGGCGGCTCCTTCATTCACCACGGCGGAGGTCGCCGAACTTTGCGGACTGGATCGCACGAAGATTCATTACCAGGCCACCCGCGAAGGGAGCACGTTGCCATTGGGGGAGGCATCGGGTACCGGGCGTAGCCGCCATTTCACTCTCGCTGAAGCGCGAACCTACGTGCAGCAGCTATCTGAAATATATCAGTCGCCGCTGGTCACCGGGTCACGCGGTGCGGACGGAAAGGTCATCCTGGTCGCCAACTTCAAAGGTGGTTCGACTAAGACAACGACATCAATGTGTCTTGCGCAGGGATTGTCGCTCCGCGGTCGGCGGGTGCTCGCCATCGACCTGGACCCGCAGGCATCACTTTCCGAGCTATGTGGGCTGTATGCAGAGAAGGAGGTTGATGAGGATTCGACGGTGTTGCCGTTCATCTATGACCAGACGATCGAAGGCGGGCTGTCATCATTCATCAAGCAGACCTACTGGGACGGTCTGGACGTGATCGCAGCACACCCCTCCTTGTTCAGTGCGGAGTTCTACATCCCGTCGATGCTCAAGAGTAAGCCCAGCTTTCAATTCTGGGCAATCCTCCGGGAGGGTCTTGCGTCGCTTCGCAGCCAGTACGACTACATCATTCTCGATACGGCGCCTTCATTGTCCTATCTGACGCTCAATGCGTTGATGGCTGCGGATTCAATGGTCATGCCGCTGGTTCCGGAAAGTCTCGACTTCATCAGTTCAGTGTCATTCTGGGGCCTATTCTCCGACATCGCGCGCAACTTCATGGAGAGAGAGGCAAACAAGGCCTACGACTTCATTTCGGTCATCCTCTCAAAAGTCGATAACAGCCCGACGTCGTCGGCTTCCGTCGTTCGTCCGTGGACTCAACGGGCCTACGGCGATTGGCTGACGACAACCGAAATTCCGGCAAGCTCGGCGATGAGTAGCGGCGCGCTTGCCTTGTCGACGGTGTTTGACTTGAGCAAGAAAGACGCGAGTTCGAAGACTGTCGAGCGGGTCCGTCAGCCGCTCAGGGAATACTGCAAGTGGATTGACGACATGTACGTCGAACAGTGGAGGCTCGGTAAATGAATATCCGTGCTCGAATGGCCGAACAGACCGCCAATCTGCGTTCTGCTTCAGATATCCCGAAGGACGAAGTCGCAGCCTCCAGGCAAATGAACGATAAACCGAAGACCGGACCGGGAATGGCTGCTGCCTTGGCTGCGGCTAATATCAAGATTCAAGAACTGGAGACGCGCGGCGCGCAATCTGTGTTGCCCGTGTCAGAGATAGTGCCGAACCCGTGGCAGCCCCGGAGGGTTTTCAACGAGGGGAAGCTAGCTGAACTGGCCGAGTCGATTCGCGAAGTTGGGCTGGTACAACCGATCGTCGTTCGCCGAACGGAGTCCGCCTATCAGATTGTTGCGGGCGAGCGGCGTTGGCGCGCGCACAAGCTGATCGGATTTGAGGAAATAAAAGTCCTCGTCGTTGATTGCACGGACCAGGATATGGCGGTGCTGGCGCTGGTGGAAAACATCGGTCGGGATGACCTGGCCGACTATGAGATTTCCATCTCCATTCGCCGTACCGAAAAAGAGTTTCCGAATCGCACCCGTTTGGCGGAAGCTGTCGGCATGAGCCGGCGGGGGCTGTACAGATACCTCGCATTCGAAAGCTTACCCGTGTTCATCACGAGCGACCTCGATATCAATCCGACGCTTATCGGTGGCAATGCCGCCGACGCTATTGCGAATGTCATCAAGAAGCATGGTGAGGAAGCGGTTACCGCTGCCCGAGAGCTTTGGCCGGAAGTCGTATCGGGAAACCTAGACCAAGGTAGATATGCTCCGGCGATTGCTGCCTTGGTGGGCCGTCGTGCATCTAGCACAACTGCTCGCGAGCGTTCAATCGAGAAGTTTTTTGCGGGAAATAATCACGCAGGCAGTATTACCAAGGACGTGAACAGCTTTACCGTAAAAATCAAAACGGGGGTCCTGTCAGATGCACAGGAGACGCGGATTCGCCAGGTCATAAGCGAGTTGTTTAACGGCGGTCCCTCCTGAGCGAGGCATGGCTGATGGGTCTGGAGCCCGCATCGACGCGGGCTTTTTTTCGGCTGCGAGATCCAGCGTGCTGTAGCCGCCGTTACACGCGATGCCGATGCGAGTTCACAGCTTGGCTCCTCGGGGCCGGGTACAGGCCCAGTGCGGCGGAGGCGCATGGTAGCGAACGGCAGTGTGCTACTAGGCACACTTTTCATACGCGCCGCGGATTGTGGGGGCTCGAGAGTCAGCTGCCTATCAACATCCCTTGCGGCCGCGTGATTGAAGTTAGCCGTGCCTCGGCACGCGCGGTGAAGGAGTGTGCTACTAGGCACACTTTCCCGAGGAGGCCTCTTGCGAGGCGACCCGAGTCGGCTGCAAAGCCGGCAGCGCTCCGCTGCCGTATGCCGCCGGTGAAGTGTCTGGATCCGAACACTTTGCCCAGCGGACGATGGCTGCTGTCGCCAGCCCAGATTGGATTCGCGGACAAGAGACAGCTGGCTGCTCGCCGGCTACTGGGGCCGATATGTGCCCAAAATGTGCCCCAAGGAGAGATGCGCCTAAGAGAAGTGCCCAAAGAGTGCCCTAGCAGCGATGTGCTCAAAAAGTGCGGGGAAACGGATTTCGTGAGACTGGGGCGCTTTTCGTGAGACTCGAAAAACGGAAATAACGAGACTGCCCGGAGCGGGAGAAGCGTTGCGTTGCTGTGATACGGTGGTGGGGCTACGGGGCAGTCCGGCACACGATCGCCTGGCACGCAGTCCAGTGTTTCACTTTAGATAGGGGATGTACGCACTGAAATCGATCGGTGCGACCGTGCCGACTTGCCGCAGGCGCTGCAGCAGGGTGAACAGGAAAAAGGCCAATGCGGTGTCAGTGCCGCTGACGACCAATTCAGCGGCCTCGCTCAGAAACGCGCCAGCTCGCGCGACACACCCAAGGTCAATCGGGCGCTCCGGCCAAGCCCGCTATGACCTCGGGAAACGGTTCTCCGAAGGGCGGCGACCACCCCACTATCCGTGCACAACAGCCCAGCCAGAATGGGAATCGGTGGTTTCAGCGCCGTCGCCCCCAAGGTCAATCGGGCGCTCCGGCCAAGCCCGCCATGACCTCGGGAAACGGTTCTCCGAAGGGCGGCGACCACCCCACTATCCGTGCACAACAGCCCAGCCAGAATGGGAATCGGTGGTTTCAGCGCCGTCGCCCCTCGAATGTCGACCGTTGCAGCGCTGGTGCGATGCAGACCGCGCACGGAGGCGGCCTTGTCCCCGGCATGGCTCTTATCGACCGATTGCTTAACTTCGAACACGGCATAGACCGGTTCCGCAAGCACGTACAGGAAGTCTTGGTGCTTCAGCACGAGATGGGTGTACTGGCCGTCGTAGACCACGATGTCAATTGAGTCACTGCAATTTCCTCGGTTATCGATCACGGTCGCCTTGTCGGCGCGATAGCGCTCCGGCAGGTGTCTGACCAGCATCCCCAGCCAGTTCGCTTCAACTGCGGCCCCTTTGTCACCGGGGTGGTTGATAGCGCTGCGTGCAAGCGCCAGGTCGCCGGCGAGCGACGCCTGCAGGTTCGCGAAGAGCAGTTTCAAGTCAACCTGATTTGGCATTGCATCACCACACGAAATCGCTGTAGTAAGGCCGCGCACGCGCTACACCGGCGGCTTGCGCGATCGCTTGCTTTTCCGCTTGCGATAGGTCGACGGGGCCGACAGTGTGTTTCAAATCCCGAGCCTTTTTGCGCACAATTGCTCGCGGCTCGATCGGGCTTGGCTCTTCGTCGAGTGCGATAGGGATAGGCATCTTCGCCGTAAAGGAGGGGACTTGCGCCGATTCGTGTCAGTCAGAATCAGACCTGCAGAGGACCGTGAGAATGCTGGCCGCCGTGCATCGGTCTGTCCAAACGATTGCCGCTGACGGGTATTCGCGCTCCGCTCATCGGTGCCCGGTGTCTTGACTCTCGCTGCGGGTAGGATGAAATAGGCCGAGTGGAGGCTTTCTGGAAAAGCGGCATTTTTGACGTCCTTTCGGAACCCATTGGCCATTCCGTGCCTAGATAGATACTTCGACTGAATCGTTGACCATAAAACATGCACCCTCACCTCTCAGAGCCAATACATAAGGTCGTCGACGACCCGCTTCGCCTCGCCACGCTTTATCGGGCTGGCTACGGCAAGCAGTGGAACTCGCTACGGGAGGCGGCAGCCCACCTTAGGGCCTTCAACATGGCTATCGGCTTCGCGCGAATCCGAGAGGCCGTAGCAGTTTCTGAGCTTCCCGCCGAGGTATTCCAGCTGTTCGACGTTGTCGGAATAGTCAACCATACCGCGCGCGGGCTGCTCCGCGCTGCGCGCGAGCATGGTCTGGAAGCACTTGTAGCTCGCGCTAAAGAAGTGGACGCGACTGGGAAGGCGAGAGCACAGATCCTCGCTTTACTCTGCGACGGTGAGGTTCCCGCCACGTCTTACCTGCGCACAAGCTACCGACCGCTCGCGCTCGCAGAAAAATATAACGAGGGGCTAAGGATAGGCGCTTGGTCATCGACGACTGAAGCTGCTCACGCCTTGGGCATCCATCAATCGCGAATCGTGAAGGCGAACAAGATCGCTTCTCTTCCGGGGGAAGTGAAATGGGCGGCGACAATTATCTTGGCCGGTCGTTGACGATTGTTTTGGCCGGTGGTGAGGAGTCGGAGGCGGCGTAGCCGCCGGAGACGACGAACCACCGGCGGCGCCGCGTCGGCGGGGCTTTAGGATGGGCTGATCGAAGCTTTAAGAAGAAGCCGTCAGCTCATGTCTGGAACCCGCATTACCGACCAACAGGTTCGTCTTTACATGACCAAGCGCAAACACCATCCGCAGGAAGTCGCGGCCGCCAAGGCCGGAATAAGCGTGCGTTCCGCACGCCGCATCGAGCGTGACGCGACTCTGCCATCCCAGAAGCCTCGGCGCTCCTGGCGCACCCGTCCCGATCAGTTCGCCGATGTCTGGGATAGCGAAGTTTTACCGCTACTGCGTAACGCTCCCCATCTGATGGGCATTACGATCCTGCGCAAGCTGCAGGAGGATCACCCGGAGCGCTATCCCGACAGCATGCGCCGCACGCTGGAGCGACGCATTCATCAATGGCGGGCGCTTGAGGGCCCCAGTCAGGAGATCTTCTTCCCCCAGGAGCATCAGCCCGGCGTGCGTGGGCTGTCGGACTTCACCGATATGAGCAAGCTGTGCGTGACGATTGGCGGCGCACCGTTCGCGCACCGGCTGTACCACTTCGTGCTGGCGTTCTCACGCTGGGAGTATGCCTACGTAGTCGAGGGCGGCGAGAGCTTCGAGGCCCTCGCAACCGGATTGCAGAACGCCCTGTGGCAGGCGGGAGGTTGCCCTCGCGAGCATCGCACCGACAGCCTGTCGGCCGCCTTCAAAAACCTGAGCGAGAAGGAGGACTTCACGATCCGTTACAAGGCGCTGCTCGATCATTACGACATGCAGGGCACGCGCAACAATCGCGGTCTGGGTCACGAGAACGGGAGTATCGAATCCTCGCACCGGTATCTGAAGGACGCGGTCGATCAGGCCTTGATGCTTCGTGGCCATCGCGACTTCGCTGATCGTGCTGCCTACGATGAATTCATCCGCGAGCAGGTGATGCGTCGAAACCGGCGCAACGCCGCCGCGTTCCGTATCGAGCGCCAGCAGCTTCAGGATCTGCCGGAGTACCGTTCCACCGACTTCGTCGAGGAGGAGGCTCCTGTGACCCGCTGCAGTACGTTCACGGTGCGCGGCATCCTCTACAGTGCGCCGTCGCGCCTGATTGGTCACCGGCTGAAGGTGCGCGTCTACGGCGACCGGCTCGACTGTTACCTGTCCGGCGTGCTGGTGCACAGCACCGCACGGGGCTCCCGTGCGCACGACAACCGCCACGCGCTAGATTACCGCCACTTCATTGGCTCCCTGAAGCGCAAACCGCAGGCATTCAAGGGGCTCGCGTTTCGTGACGCACTGTTCCCGCGCGAGGCCTACCGCCGGACCTGGGAACAACTCGATTCCCGCCTGTCGCAACGCGAAGCATGCAAGACGATGGTTGGCCTGCTTGAACTCGCCGGCCTGCACGGCGTGGAGGCCGTACTGGCCGGACAGCTTGACGTGTTGCTGGAAGCCGGCGAGCTGCCCGATCTCAAAGCGCTGCGTGAGCAGTACGCGCCCCGTGAGGCCTCGTGTCCTGAAGTGGAGGTTCAGATGCCGCCCGTTGCCGTCTATGACGAACTGCTCGAGGAGATGGCAGCATGAACGCGCCCGCACATGACGGTGGCCGCCTGGCCCTGATGCTCAACGAGCTGCGCTTGCCAACGATCGGCAGGTTGTGGCCCGAGTTCGCGGAGCGCTCGGACAAGGAAGGCTGGCAGGCCACGCGACTGCTTGGCGCACTGCTTGAGCACGAGCTGGCTGAGCGCGCCAAACGACGCATCGAGCGGCACCGCACCGAGTCGCAGATGGACCCGACCAAGACGCTCGCCACCTTCGACTTCAGCGCCGTGCCAATGGTCTCGAAGGCCCATGTCACGGCGCTGGCCACCGGCGAGTCATGGCTGGAGAAAGGCGCCACGGTCCTTCTGTTCGGGCCACCTGGTGTCGGCAAGAGCCATCTCGGATCGGCCATCGGGCACGCCCTGATCGATGCCGGATACCGCGTGCTGTTCACGCGCACCAGCGAACTCGTCCAGAAGCTGCAGGCGGCACGCCAGAGCCTGCAGTTGCCTTCCGCACTGGCCAAGCTCGACCGCTTCGACCTCATCGTCCTCGATGACCTGTCGTACGCCCGCAAGGACCAGGCCGAGACCAGCGTGCTGTTCGAACTGATTGCCGAGAGGTACGAGCGTAAAAGTCTTCTGATAACGGCCAATCAACCGTTCTCGGGCTGGAATGACGTGTTCCCTGACCCCGGCATGACGGTCGCCGCCATCGACCGGCTTGTGCATCATTCGACGATCTTCGAGCTCAACGTCGAAAGCTACCGCCGCCGCAAGGCCGGCGACAAACAGAACGCACGGCGGCGTCAATTACACGACGACAACCCTGCCATCCCGTTCAGTGGCCCGCCACCTGAGGACGGCAACGTTGCGCAGTAACGCATCCGTGACCCGGTAACGGGTCACGAAATCGACCGGATCTGGACAGGAAAATGGCAAAAACAGCAGCACAACGGCAAGCCGAATATCGGGCCCGGCGCCCTCATTCGGGCTCGGACGATAACGGTCAGCGTCGCCTGAACGCCTGGATTGACACCCGCGCCTTCCTCGCGCTTGCCCGGGTGGCGCGCCGTTACGCAGTAACGAAACAGGAATTGATCGAGAAACTGATCATCGCGGAAGAGGAGCGTGTTCTCGCGGGGATCGATTGCGATTCAGCGCAGTGGCAGGAGTACTTCGACAGCCCATTGTTACGCAGTAACGATGAGCGTCAACTACGCGATTACCCACCGACAACTACGAAGGAGCAACGTCAAATATGACCTTATAACCAGCGACAATTACCCCGTTGACCGGCCAAGATAGTTGTCGCTGACCGGCCATGCTGCTTGACGCTGTCTATGAAAGCACTTTTTCCTAGTATTGGGGCTACATTGGGGTGGGAGCTCGTCCAACTAACGAAGGTGCGGGGACGTAAAGCGATGAGAAGCGTGGCTCTTCAGGCGAGCACGGCGATTCCGCGGCTCTCAAAGGAAGAGTTGATGAACCGCTTGGTAGGTTTAAAAGGGAAAACCGTTGACGTAAAGGTGAGAAGAGCAGCGGGAAAACTTGTGCTCGAATTTCACTGCGATGCTGCCGATCCCGCCAGCGAATCGCATCTGTCAATGATAGCCACGTGGCTTTCGGCCCTAGGCCCAGCGGGCCGTTGATTCTCTCAAAAGTCGATATACTGAATTTGAGCGGAAGCGGTTTTTCGCGCGCTCTCACGCGTAGTCCCGAGTCCTACGACTGCAACGGAGGAGAAACAAGCCGGTCCCGGCGTGCACGCAAACGAGCACGGCATGCTAGGGCTTGCGCGGCTCAGGCGCTAATGGGTCTCCTGTCCGGGCGCCGATCGGAAAACACTTTGCGCCGAGCCGTTGCTGTGCGCTTGCCTGCCGAAGGAACGATTCGACTTCCCGGTACTGATGGCCAAGTTCCGCCGTTGCATCGCTCGCGCAGCGCCGTCGCGGTTGCTGCGAAGAAGCGCTTCACCGCCTTGTAGAGTTGATCAGGGTGGAATGCTTCGCTTGGCGCGCGAGGGCGGCCAGCGCCGCTTCGACGTCGGCGCCGCTTTCGGCCGCTTCGCGGCGTACGCGGCCAATGTCGCGCTTGTCGGGCAGGGCCGGAATGAGCGGGGTGCCGACCGGGCAGGCCAGCGGGTCGCGCGGAAAGCCGCGCGCCTGAATGTAGTCGCCGAGTGCCTCGAGCACACTGGGCACAAGCGGAATGAAACGTTCCTTCGCACCCTTGCCCACGACGCGCAGCAGGTGGATCGAGCCGACTTCGGCTTCGGCGTAACGGACAGTGATGTCGTCGGTGAAGGCCCCCGCACAGTTCCGCGCGGCGCACTCCCGTGCTGTACGTGAAGGCGAGCACGAAGCGCATGCGGGCTGCGCAGCAGAGTCGGACTGGGGGCCGAGCACGCGCGCGCATTGCAAACGTCCAGGCTTCCCTCGTCAGGCTGCGCTCCACCTGGATGCGCGGCTTCGCGGCAACCCGCCGCTCATTTCCCGCCTCGTCGGGTTCGCTGCCGAGAAATACCCTGATCTTGGCGAAGGCGTTGTGGTCAAGGTACTAGGCAGCGACGAGATCACCGAAGCACTTTTTCAGGGCCGCGAGCGCGTCCTGACGGCTCTTGACCGACAGCGGGCCGCGAAACGGGCGCCACCCAGGTTCGCCGCGCGGCACGGCGCAGTGCATCACCCAGTGCGCGGCCGGTTGCGGATCAACGAGGAACCGGTTGATGTATTCGCGCGCGTCGTTGATGTCGAGGCTCGACAGCGGTTTGCCTTTCGCAAAGATCGCCCATAGCAGCTGCCGCTCGGCTTCGGCCCGGTACTTGTCCCGCGCATTCGGATTCTCATAGTCGGCCAGCCAGAATCCGATGGTTCTGCGCGCCGCTGTTGTCCTTGATCAGGTGGCGGTCCGCGCCGCGCGAGCCGTCGAGCGCCGCCGGGATGAGGAAGTAATTCCAGCGGCACGACGCCCGTGACCGGCTCCCCTCCGTCCGCCGAAGTAAAGGTCATTGCGGCGCAAACGCGGAATCCGCTCGAAACTGCGGATTCGCCCGTCGCCTTGCTACAAGATTTGAATGCCGTAGAAACGAAAGAAAAACTGAAACACGCGTCGATCCGAGCCGAGTTTTGGAAAACGCGTCGGCATTCGCGCTACGCAAGCACGGAACTTCGCCTTAGGCTGAAGCGAAAATATTCTTCCTCCGTGAAACATCTGGATGAGAAATTGTTGTGTATCTAAATTATTGAAACATAAGAAATTTATCGTTGTTTTAACACAAATGTTTCACGAAAAGCTCACCTGAACTGGACGAGAGAACAAGCATTGCGGGCGTTGTTCCGGTCCATCGGACGGTTCGACCAACAGCCAGCCGCATTTGTAGTGATTCATACGTTATTCGTAATTTTTTTCTTGGTCGAGCGCGGTCGCGCGCTCCACAAATCGTTGTTCCATTTGCTGATTCCACCACCGACGTAGACGAGAGCGTGCAAAATCTATGGTCCACCACATTTTTGCAACCCTGATCTTCGATGGCGAGTTGGCTTGCCTAAATCTATTCGGCGTCGTTGTGGGGACTGCTCCCCGCGCCACGATGAGATTCGCGCCTGACGATCCTTAACAGTTGGTCGGCTTCGGAAAGCCTCTTTTGCACTCAGGTTCTTCGTCAGGCCGGTGTGCCGTTTACGTCATCAATTTTCAATCGTCGCAAAACCAGGTGGGTGTACTTCGATAAAGCGTCGTTCAGGATCGAGGGCTCAGGCAGGCATGGCGCGCGCTCCTGCATCGAATCTGGTGTTGCGGGTCGCCAGCGCCCACGCAGTGCGTGCCAGCTTGTTCGCGAGTGCGCAGGCCACCACGTTCGAGTGTCGTCTTGTCAGCATTGCCCGGACCCAGTCGGCGAGCCGGCCGCACTGCCGGTCGAGCCGCTGCATGTAGGCACGGGCGCACTGGACCAGCAGGCGCCGGATGTTCTTGTCGCCTCTTTTGCTGATCCCCAGCAGATTGGCCTTGCCGCCGGTGCTGTACTGGCGTGGTACCAGTCCGACCGACGCGGCGAAGTCCCGACTGCAGCCGTACTGCTTGCCGTCGCCCATTTCGGCGGCCAACACACTCGCCGTGATCGGGCCGACGCCAGGAATTGACAGCAGGCGCTGGCCGAGATCGTCTTCCGCGAGCTGGACGGCTATGTCCTTGTCGATCGCGCCGATCTGTTCGCTGAGATACTTGAAGTGGGCGTGCAGACGCTCGAGAATAGTGACCAGGCGCGGCGGTAGCGGGTGCTCGGCAAGTACGGCAGGCAGACGCTTGATGACAGCGTGGCCAACCGGAAGGCTGATGCCAAACTCAAGCAGGAAACCGTGCATCTGGTCGCTGGTCTTGGTGCGATCGCGCACGAGCGAATCGCGGACCCGGTGCAGGGCGGACAGCGTCTGCTGCGATTCCGTCTTCGGCGTCACGAATCTCATCGCCGGCCGCGACGCTGCTTCGCAGATCGCCTCGGCATCGACAAAATCATTCTTGTTTGACTTGACGAATGGCCTGACGAACTGCGGCGAGATCAGCTTGACCGTGTGCCCGAATGCGGCCAGCTTGCGGGCCATATGATGCGAACCGGCGCAGGCCTCCATGATGACGGTACAGGCATGAAACGTCGCGAAGAATTCGATCAGTTGCTTGCGGCTCAGTTTTTTGCGGACCACGGCCTTGCCTTTTGCGTCCTGCCCATGCAGATGAAAGCTGTGTTTGCCCAGATCGATACCAACGAGCGTTACGTCGTCCATGATGGTCTCCAGTTCGGTATGAACACTGCCAGCCTAATCTATCCGGCGGGGCGGGGTGGACCATCCCATTAGTTGGGGAGGCTCCCGAGGAGGGCTGCTTGTGCTTCCGGTAGCGGCCCCGGTTTCGTGTGGAGTAGGCTGATCGGTCTCGCAACGGAGGGAGCAAGCCATGCGGTTGATCATCGAAGCACGATTGGTCGACGGAGACGGTGACACGGTCGAGGAGGGCGACGGAATTCTGGCCGTGGTTGAGCGCCCTGACTGCAGTCTTGTCGAACTGCGCCTGACTCTCGCGGAAGGGCGGTCGCTCTTGGCAAAAGTGCAGGCCGAGCTAATTTCGAAACAGGTGCAGTGGTGGCTCTCAGGCGAGACCCATTGTCGGAGCTGCGGTGCGGCCTTGAGCCACTAGCACAGTCGGCTCGACGGTGCTGCGCACCGTCTACGGCAAAGTGACCGTGAAGAGTCCGCGGTTGGGGTCGTGCTCGTGTCAAGGGACTGGGCAGACGCCGCAGCGTGTGGTGCATCCCTTGTCCAAAACGCTGACCAGGCGCGTCACGCCGGAGCTGGAATACCTTGAGGCGAAGTGGGCAGCTCATTTGCCATACAGGCAGGCTACGGCCATGCTCAAGGAAGTGCTGCCGCTGGACAAGGGCATTTTCGTCGAGCGGCATCCGGGATCGGCTTCTCGACCTTGGAAAACAGCTCGACGCCGATATCGAGCGTGACATCGCAAACTTGCCCCAGGCTGTTGCAGACGAACAGGTTCGCGAATCCAGCCATGTCGCCGCCGTGAGCGTCGACTCGGCGTCGCTGCGAAATTGCGACTCCGGGAGAGACCCTGGCCGCCACGTGAACATCGTCGCCGGACGGGCGACGTTCACCGACGGTCCTCCAAAACTGTATGCATATGTGCACAGGGAAGTCACCTTGGCTGCAGCGCGACTCGATCAGTTCCTCAGCCGGAACGGTGTGGCGAGCGATGAACGCGTGACCGTGATTCCCGGGCAGATCGAACCGCGTCTCGCGGAGTCACACAGTGTACGTCGTTCGCGCGAGCGGGCGGAGTTCGCAGAGATCCGCGCGACGCTCGATGCCAGCCGTCTGCTCGCCGCACTCGCGCATTCGCACGGGCTGATTGTCGAAAAGTACCGCATCGGCAAGGGCGCGGACGGCAGCGACAGAATCCAGGCTGGCTCGCGCAATCTGGATGTGTCGGACTTCGTGACGAAAGAGATGAACCTGTCGTGGGCACAAGCCGCGCAACTGCTACGCGAGACATATCGGGCGCAGACCGGACCCGGCCCCGGCCATGCCCCGCTCCACTCGCCCGAGCGGGACCTGTGGGCCGAGTTCCAGCAGTGGCGCGCGGTGTATCGCGATGGCTTGCGCCGCGCGTGGGATGAACAGACGCAGCATGAGAAAGTGAGGCGCGGGGCGATCAAGGCGGCTTTCTACCGCGCGCGGAGCATCGTCGCGGATCGCAAGGATGTGCCGACCGTCGAGCAGCGCGAGCAGCTGTCGGTAGCGCGCGTGGCACGCCTTGAGGCCGAGGCCGCGCTGCGCGATCGCATCGCGAAGGAGCGTGACGCACTTAAAGGTGCAGGACGCCGGCCGATCACGGACCAGTACCGGGACTTCCTTCAGGCGCGTGCACAGACCGGTGACGAGCGGGCATTGCGCGAGCTGCGGCGCATGCAGCAGATCCGCTTGCGGGCGAGGAGTGCCGAAGACGAACGCGCTGTCACCATCAGTGGGCCGGCGCATGGTATGAAGGGTCCGGCCACGCCCGATGGCAACGCGATCATGTACCGTGGGCCGTCGATCACGTATGAGGTGCGGGCCAGCGGCGAAGTCGACTACCGAAAGGACGGGGCAGCGTTCCTCGTCGACGAGGGCCGAACGCTGCGGCTGTGGGATAGCGAGCGCGAAGCGCTCGGGATTGCGCTGCGTTTCGCGCAGCAGAAGTTTGGCGCCACGCTGTCGCTGTCGGGCCCGGAAGCATTCCAGGCCGCTGCGGCGCGGGTGGCGGCTGAGATGCGCATGGGCATCGTGTTCGAGCAGCCCAAGCTGGAGAGCATCAGGCAGGTCCGGCTTGCGGAGCTCGATGCCGAGGCGCAGGAGCGCCGGGTGGCACAGCGCGAGCGCGACGCCTGGGAGCGGGACGAACTTCGCGACGCCGTACGCAAGACGCAACTAACCGTCCGTGGCGGCCACCCCACCCCAGGCTAGGACCCAGAGCCGGCCGCCGATCCCGACGTACCAGACAGCGGGCTGGAATAAGTTCCGGTCTGGCCTGGCATCGCCTGTGTCAGGCAGGCCTCGATGGAGCATGCCGGCCGGCATGAGCATGTTCATCATCATCAGAGGGGGTGCCATGACGACAATGACGACAGGCACCGCGGGTTTCACAAACGCGGCCCCGGATCAGTCGAGACCGTCCACCCACGCAAGTGCCCATCCAATCCCCGCCCGCTCTGCCTCTTCTTCAGTCTCAAACCCGCCAAGCACACCGGAAGCTTCAACGATCCTGTTGTCCTTCGTGATGGTGCCGCTCGCGGCGTAGCGCTCTGTTTGCGGGATTTCCTGCTGATTGAGGATGGCATGCCCCCACAGCATGTAGCCCTTATGTTTTTCGCTTCGCATCAGCGTTCGACCCTGGCCTGCGCGCGATGTCCATCCACGCGAAGTACATTGCCCTCAGGCGTGACCTGACGCGGAATGTCCTCATAACGTGGGGCGCGTGCGCGGTGCCCGACGGCGGCCACCGAAGCCTTGGGGCCGGGCGCTGCCGCCGCGATGCGATGAGGCAACTGGCCACGCGCGATGTGGACACTCGCGCGCCGGTGCCTGGGTGCCTTTCCGACGGGTTGTAACGGCTGCACTTCGCCACGTGCCTCAGGCGGATTCCACACTTCAACGTAACGCGCGCTCGCTAACGCCGGGGAAGCGAGCGCCAGAAAGAACAGGCCGTACCCGATTGCTTTCGTCATTCCTTCTTCCTTTCGGATGCACGGTCACTGGACTGAACACGTCGCACGACCTGAACCACGCAGGATCCGCCGGACCTGATGACTTCGAGTCGCATTCTCGACGCGGTGAAGATCCGTGGACGGGGAGGCAGTTCGAACGGAGGGGATATTTCCTCACGGCTGGAGTGTCAGGCCGCCGGCTCCTGTGCTGTCTCGCTTCAACCATCGTCAGTCAGCCGATGCCTCTCCGGGACGGTGCGCAGCGGCCACAATCTGTGACGTTGAGTGAGTGGTGCCCGAATCTCTGATTATCGGTAGCCCCGCGCGCAAAAAACCATTCCCTGTCTGGGTCACGACGGGAGGACGGTCACGGCAAGGCACCGGATATCGCCGAGCCAGCAAAAAGACTTCGGTAGAATAAGCAGACTGTCACGGTGCATCTACAAACGACATGAGCTCAAAGCGAAGCGGGGCGGGTGCTTCACGACCGCGCAGGCATCTCACGAAAGCGATGTTGTTGCCCATGGACGCGGCGTCTGCTCGCGAGCAGTCGTTATCCTCCCATCTTGCCCTGGTCGCCTGCCGGGACGGTCACGGCAACAGCCATCTGTTTAATGAGCTGATGCGGACAGTGTACGTCGCTTGGTTCCTCCAGCAAGACGGTTACGGAAGCGAACCGGTCGCACAATTCAAGACAGCTGAATATGCTGTGGAGGCGGCGCTGGAACTGGCCCATCTGTCAAACGAATGGGTGCTCACCGAAGATGCACTGCCGGTTTTCGAGCGTCTTCTGGCCCTGCACGATTCACAGCTCGCCACCGCGCCGCTGCACAAGATAATCGACGCAGAACGTCGCCTCAGGCAGTTTCTTGCCGGCACGGCGAGGTCACCTGTTCCTGAGGCAGATCAGGCCGGGATGCCGTAAGGCATATCAGGGCGGACGTGATCGGCGCGTACCAGTCGCTGTCTGAATGCTCCGCGTGAAAAGGCTGCGATCGCCGAGCTGCCCCGGCAAACAGCAAGCGGCTATTCGACTCGCGATGACAACAGGTGTTTCATCCGACATCGCGGTCAAGTTTATCGATCGAACATTCACGCAGCAGACCATGAATCTGTAGATTCTCGACGGGGGCGCTATTGTCTATGTCGATAAAGTGGACAAGGATTGGCCGGTACACGCATACTCGGTGCCCCACAACCACGCGCCGGTGTTTTGTGTCGGGATCGGCAAGTTCTGCTCGCAAAACAGTATCAGGAATTCATCGCGCGGCATTTGACGGACTGACCGCGTACACTAAAGCCACCAACACCGATTTGCAGGCACTCGAGGCCGAACTCGCTCCCGCTGGAGTCAACGACAATGCGATCAGTAGTGGAGAATGGCGGGTCGGCGTGGGCGGCGCCTATCTTCGATGCGTTTAGCGCACCGGCGGCGGCCATCGGCATTTCGAGCTCGCCTGAAGCGCCTGAGCGTCGAGCGCATGAAGGAACTCGCGCCGGCGGTGAAAGACGCGGCGCTTTTTCGCGGGCCACGGGTTACCGGAAATATTCGAACTTGAGTAGCGGAGAAGGGATGGATAAGCATGGCTTCACCACAGGCATCATTCACGGCGACAGAGTCTCGGGCACTGAGCACGGCGGCGTGCATCAGCCAATTCATACGTCCGTGCAATATGGTTTCGAGCGCGTCGAGGATCTCATCGGTGTGTTTCAGGGCACGAAAAAGGGCGGTTTCAATTACGCGCGGCAGGGCACTCCCACGACCGCAGCGCTCGAGCGCAAGATCACGAGTCTTGAAGAGGGTGTCGGCACGGTCTGCTTCAGTACCGGCATGGCTGCGATCACGGCGACGTTTCTCACGCTCTTGCGCGCGGGCGATCATCTCGTATCGAGCCGTTACGTGTTCGGCAACACCAACAGCTTGTTCGGCACATTGCGGATGCTCGGTGTCGAAGTTACGACCGTCGACGCATGCGTCGTCGAAAACGTGAAGGACGCAATCCGACCGAATACGCGCATGGTGTTCGTCGAAACCATCGCAAATCCAGGTACACAGATTCCCGACCTTCAAGGCATCGGCGATGCGTGTCGTGAGCGAGGCATCGCGTACGTCGTTGATAACACGATTACATCGCCCGCATTGTTCAAGCCGAAGGCGGTCGGCGCGAGCCTTGTCATCAACTCGCTGACGAAGACGATCGCGGGTCATGGCGCCGCGCTCGGCGGAGCGGTGACAGATACGGGCCTGTTCGACTGGAGCGCGTATCCGAACATCGCCGATGAATATCGGCGTGCGACGCCGAAGGAGCAGGCGCTTTTGCAGATCCGCAAGAAAGGCCTGCGAGACATGGGCGCTGCGTTGTCGTCCGAGCAGGCGCATTCCATCGCGTTGGGCGCGGAAACGCTCGCCTTGCGCGTGAAGCAGAGTAGCGATAACGCACTCACACTCGCGCAGTTTCTGGCGGGGCACAAAGCCATCGGCAAGGTGTTCTATCCCGGCCTGAAGAGCCATCCGCAATACGAGATCGCGCAAGAGCTGTTTAAGGGCGCGTCGTGGCTGCTGTCGTTCGAATTGCTTAACGCGGAGCGCATGATCGAAGTCGTCAACGCGCTCAAGCTGCCGATCAAGGCGACTGGTCTCGGCGACACGCGCACGCTTATCATTCCTGTTGCGCCCACGATTTTTTTCGAAGCCGGCCCAGAAACGCGCAAGGCGATGGGCATTTCCGACGGTATGCTGCGGCTGTCGGCGGGCATAGAGGATATCGACGACCTGATCACGGATTTCTCGCATGCGTTGAAATTTGCGGCGTAACGTTCGGATCCTTGACTTTGTGGGCGAGGCCAGCGCGCTGCCCTCGCTCGTCCTGGTCCCGGCAGCACGGTCGCCGACTCTCACCCACGGAATAAATTGTAGCCACGCACGATTACGAGCTTCACGAGCTTCACGAGCAGCGCGAACGGCGCGCCGAGGTGCAGAAACGAAACGACTGATATTCCGAAAAACTGAGGCAGCTGACGAACTTCCAGCATTGCCATGAGGCGTTGAGTGAGCGCTGCACTTTGAAAACGGACCCGGCGTCAGTGCGGATGCATAGGACTGCTTCGGGGATTCTATTGCTGAACGCTGACTTGCCAGATTCATGCCGCGTATGCCTATCGCGTGAGGCAGCACGCCGCCACAATCCGCCGTTCACATACGTCGTCGGCCGGACGTTCAGGCGTCGGGTCCGCCCCGTAACCGGCCATCCGATTGTCAAAGACGAACGCTCCTTCTCGGCCTTTGCAGCCGTTGGCCCATCAACAATTGAACGGCCGGTATAGGCCGTCAGCTGACAACATACGGGCAGTTCGGGCGAACGGCAGCTTTGCCCGTCACGCAACGGCAGTGAACGACCCTGAGCTGCCGTTCTCCCCAGTGCAGACTCAGAGGCCGCTTTCAAGGTGGAACGGCCACCCGGTCTACTAACGCTGCCGGCAAATCGTCGGCGGCCATTGCCGTTATCTTGGTGTTGTTGGCTCAACCTTTCGCGTACGACCGCTAACACGTGGACGCGATCCGAAATCACCCCGTTTCCGACACCTGAGTTAGCTCAATAGATATCGGCGTCCGCTGGCAAGCCGGTCAAGTTTGGCATCGAACACGCGCGCCCATGACTCGCTGTCGAAATACCGAGCACGCTACGCGCAAGCCTTACATTCCGCACGTCGAGGACACAATTTGGCGCGAATTTCGTCGCTAGTCTGGCGGGCGAAAGGCGTCGTCCGGGACGCCGAGTAGCCCGAGCAGCTGACGCTGCAAATCTGTGAGAGGAACGTCGAAGACCTGCACAGTGTGTGCACCATCGATCAGCCGGTGACGTTCTGCGAGGCTGAAGAGGCGCAGGATCTGTTCGGTCGTGGGGCGTGCGCACTGGCGCTGCTCGGGATAAAGAGGCAGTTCGTCGATATCCACGCGCTTCATGGCAAGGCGCAGCTCGCGCTCAATGAGTGCCTGCACGAGCAGTGCGAGGAAGTACAGCGTGAAGAAAGCCTCGATGCGGCCCTCGTCCTTCAGGAACACCGGTGCGATCTCATGTACGGTCTTGACCTGTTCGAAGCGCTTCTCGATCATCGGCTGACCTTTGTGGGCCTCCAGCACCTGGGCCGGCGACAGACTGCGATCGTTGGTAATCAGAGGGTACATCCCATCGCTCCTGTGATCGTAAGCGACGGCCTGTTCGTCGGTGGTCCACTCAATGTCAAAGCGCCGCTTTGTCATCTTGCGGTAAGCGGTTTCGGGTCCCGGGCGACCCCGCCGCGTCTGCCTGTACTCGTGTTCTTCGCGCACGGTGCGACGGACCTTCAGATAGCGGGCGACGTGGTGCTTCTCCTGAATCATCCTGATCTGCAGATCAATCTCGGCCGCGCCGCGTAGCCGCGTCTTTGAGCCGGCCAGCCGCGCACGTAACTGCTGGAACTCTTCCATGGCCGCGGCGATGTTCCTGCGTCGCCGGGCCTCCTGGCGCAGGGTAAGTAACGAACTCCAGACCCATACTACGGGCCACGCTTCGGCCGACGGCAGCGGCGCGCGAAAGACATACCAGCAGTCGCGCGGCCCGTCGCTGTGGCGTGGATTGGGACGATCCCAGACGCACGTCCAGTCTGGGGTGTTGGTCTGGATCCACTGGCGAAACTCGGCGTCTTCCAGGCGGCTGCGCGGCAACACCGTGACGAAGCGTCCGCCCGCGCGATCGATATGGTCCAGCGTTTCTCGCGAACAAAGTTTTGAATCGGCCACGTACAGGAAGTCGCTTCGGCCGGCCAGGGCGCGCAGCGTATTCCAGGTATCGACGTGAGTGCGAGAGTCGCTCGTGTTGCCGTCGGTACAGCGGAACGCGACGGGAACGTTGCCGTCGGCGGTCACGGTGAGGATGAACAGCAGCTGCTTCATATCGGGCCTATGGTCCTTCGAATGACCATAGGCGATCACCGGTGCCGTGCGTGCGCGAATTTTGCGGCCGGTGGCGCCACGATAGCTGCCGCACGCCGAGGGCCCGGCCGTGAGGTACCGCACAGCGTGCGTCCGAGGGAACGTGGCGATCGAGCAAGGCCTCCAGGCCGATGCGATCAATGAAGTGATTGACGAGGGGTAAAGGTCCCATGCGCTCGCTGTGCAGGATGTAGCGAGCCTTGGGCTGAGAAAGTTCTTGTGGGCTGGACATTCTGCCACTATGTTAGCATAGGACTACTAAATTTCAATGTCAGATTTGACGCCATCACACACCACAAGCGGATTTTCAGCGCCAGTTGCTCAGCCTACCCAGCGTCCAGCAGGCGCATTTCGTCCGCCGAATTGCCAACGAAATTCACGCCAAATTGGGTCCTCGACCTGCGGAATGTAAGGCAAGCGAGTCGAGACGTGCCGATTTACCCATTCCACCAATCAGGACGAACAGGGTATCGGGGCGCGACAGGTCTCGCGCAAATGGGCGAGAATTACTGCCCGCTTGCGTCAGCGAACTGGGGGCGGGCACATTGGCAGATGCCCCCGTTTTACGCCCTAGCGGGCCCGTGGCAAAGAGCACGTGCAGGAATGGACTCGCGCGGCGCTTGGGATCGCCGAAGTTCTTGAATAATGTTTCCATCAACGACAGGCAGACGTCGAGCCCAGTACAGAGTGCCCGGATGCAATTACTGACCGCCGAAAGGCTTCTTGACGGTCAGCTTGTTGGTCACGGTCGTGACTCCCGGAACGCCCTTTGCGATCTCGCTCACCTTGTCGACCTGCGACGCGTCGACGACGGTCCCATCGAGCGTCAATGCGTCGCCCTTCGCGACGACGCTGATGCTGCCGGCGTTGATCTCCTTGTGCCTGACGATCGCGGAATAGACCTTGCGGCGCAACGCGCGATTGGCTTTGCGGATGTCCTTCGCCGTCATGCTGCCCGAGGCCGCGATCGCGGTTCCGTTCGAAGCGGCGCTCGCTTCGCTTGCGCCCGCCTGCGCAGGCATGAGCCGATGCCGAGGCGATCAATACGCCAGCGGCAATCCCGAGTGCCCAATTTATTTTCATTGCATGCTCCAGTTGTCGTGTGTGAGGGGATCAGAAGCTGTGGCGGATACCGACCATCGCCGCGGTGGCCGACCTGCCCTCCGGAACGGGCGCACCGTAGGTGATCGTCTGGCTCATGTCGCCGCGGTTGTTGACATAGCCGACCTGTGCGTAGGCGAGCGTGGCCTTGGACAGGTTGTATTCGGCGCCCACCGCGAACAAATCCGATTGATTGGTCGAAACGTTGCGGTCCTTCAGGTAATAGAAGCCCGAGGTGACCTTGAAGAACGGAGTGAACCTGTAGCCGAGCCCCGCGGAAATCATCTCGAAGTTGTCGCGGCCGCTGTTCGCCGGGTTCTTGCCGATGCTGTATGACGTCGACACGGAAAAATCGTGGAACGTGTACTGCGCGCCCAGATACCAGAAGCGGTTGTTGGCCAGGCCAGTCGACGGCGCGGTGATGATGGCGCCGGTGGCCGTCGTCGTGAACGGGTTGGTGTCGTGGCCGTTGTAGTACACAGCCGCGAGGTTCAGGCCGTAGTTCGAATACTCGAGCACCGCGGACTCGCGCGTGCCGCCCTGAAACTGGCCGGCCACCCCGCCCGGTGCATATTCGAGCCCGAGCGAGGCGCCGTAGAACTTCGGAGAATGGTAGACGATCGCGTTGTCGTCATACAGCGCGCCGATCGGGCCGTTGGTGCTGGTGCCCTGCCAACCCGCGGCCTGGTTCATGCCGAGCCACGCGGTCAGGATGCTGCCGAAGTATTGGGCATTGCGTACGTCGGTATTTCCCATCGCATAGATCATCGGCACGATCTGCCGGCCCAGGTCGATCGTGCCGAACGGACCCGACACGCCCACGGTCGTCTGCTGGTTGAAGACCGCGGTGGCGCCCGGCGCGCTGGCCAGCCCGAGCTTGCCGTTCGAGCTGTTGAACACCCCCTGCAGCTTGAAGTTGACCTTGTAGCCGCCCCCGATGTCTTCGGTGCCCTTGAGACCCCAGATGCTCGAATAGATCCCGCCGTCCTTGAGCTCGTAGACATGCCCGAGATTCACCTTCGACTGGAAGTTACTCGCGTTCGCGCTCTGATACAGGAATCCGGTATCGATGACGCCATACAGCGTCACCGATGATTGCGCGTGTGCCGAACTTCCAAGCGCCGCCACTGCGGCCGCCGCTATCCATTTCAATTTCATTGCGTCTTGTCTCCAGTTTAATTGCTTTAAACAACCCGTAACGACGTACGTCCATACCCAACACGAAAGACCGCCTGCTCGCTTATGAGATCAGGACATAGCTATTAAATAAGTAGTACGAAATCAAAAATAACTATCTGAATCGCACCAATCAATCAACTCAATGAGATGCCCGTCGCCTGCCTGTTGCCATCGAACATCCAACGACGTGATGCGCAACAAGGTCTAACGACAAGATTTTCCGGCTGCTAAGGTAAGCAAGATTCAGAATCCTGAAGGTGCCCCTGAGTCGAAAATCAGGAGCCGGCTCGCGGATTGTGTTCTTCGAGAATGTCCCGCATGCGGTTCTCGACTTGTTCTCTGGTTTCCGGATGCGGCAAGATGTAGAAACGTCCAGCCTTAACCGCCTCAACCGTCATCTCGGCAATATCCGCCGCGGAAAATCTGGCGTCGCGGATTCTTTCATCGTGACCCGCGCTGAGGAAGCGAGCACCCAGCGGATTGGTCGCTGCCAGTTCAGCGGGACGATTGCGCGCCGCTTCGGCGATGCCGGTATTGACGAAGCCGGGACACAATACGGAGACGCCGATCTGCGCGCCGGCGGCTTGCAACTCAAGTTGCAGGCACTCCGACATCGCGACCACCGCATGTTTGCTGGCGCAGTAGATGCCGCCGCCTGGCACCGACACCAGACCGGCTCGCGACGCGGTATTGACGATATGACATGCGCTCTTCTGTTCCAGCATGCGCGGAACAAAACTGCGGATACCGTGCGCCACCCCCATCACGTTGATGCCGAACACCCACTCCCAATCCTGCAGCGTGCTGGCCCAAAGCGGACCGGCAAGCACAACGCCGGCATTGTTGAACAGCAGATGGGCAGCGCCGAAACGCTCAAAAGTCTTGATCGCCACCTGCTCAACCTGTTCCGCCCTGGCGACGTCGCATTTCAGGGCGAGAGTCCGGGTCGACTCTGGCAACAGACCGACGGTATCCTGCAGACCCTTTTCGTCGACATCGGTCAGCACCAGATGCATGCCTTCGCGGGCGCAACAAATCGCCAATTCGCGACCGAAACCACTGGCCGCACCAGTAATGACAGAAATTTTGTCTTTGAGCTGCTTCACTGAACGTCTCCGTTTTATTCCGGTTTATCCGGGTACCTAACCGCCATCCAGCGTGATGCGAAAGGCGGTGGTGGTATTACTGGCCTGAGCTACTCGGTTCCGAGCACCATCACCATATAAGCCGACATCACCATGCCGCCCGCCTGGACCAGGCAGGACTTGGCCTCCGGAACCTGGCGCGCGCCACATTCGCCGCGCAACTGTCGGATGGCTTCGATCATCAATTGCATGCCGAACATGCCCGAATGATTGAACGAGAGACCGCCGCCCGAGGTATTCAATGGGAAATCGCCGCCCGGCGCGATACGGCCGTCACGGATGAACATGCCCGCTTCGCCGGGTTCGCAAAAGCCCAGACTCTCCAGCCCGAGCAACACATTGATCGTGAATGCATCGTAGATCTGCACCAGATCGAGATCCTTGCGATCGAGTTGCGCCATTGCCAACGCATCATTAGCAATGGTTGAAAGGACCTTGTTATCGATCCAGTCGTCCGATCCGAACGGCGTCAAATGGTGGCGAAATTTCTCGGAGAAGCCGCGAACCATCACAGGCTGCTGCTTCAGGTCGCGCGCCCGATCGGCTCGCGTAAGGATCATCGCACCGGCGCCGTCAGTCACCTGGCATATGTCGAACTTGCGCAGTGGATCGGCCAGCATGGGGGCGGCCAGATACTGTTCCATCGTGAGGTCGTCATGTGCGAACGCATTGGGGTTCAATTGCGCCCATTTCCTTGATGCCAGCGCGATCTCGCCGAGGTCTTCCGGTTTGGTGCCGTAGCGGTGCATGTGCAGTTGTGCCTGCATCGCATAGAAGCCGATCGGGCTCAGCATGCCGTAAGGCTGCACGAACTGTGCGACCGGATTGCGCGGCTCCTGGTTCATGCCGCCTGCCTTGCGGCTGCGATCGAGCCGTTGCGTGCTGCCGTAGGTGATCAGCGCGGTGTCGCACAGGCCTGCTTCGATCGCGGCTATCGCGTGGACCAGATGGGTGATGTTCGATTGCCCGCCTACGACGGTGTTGTCGACGAAGCGCGGCTGGATACCCAGATACTCGGATACCAGAAGCGCCGTAGCGCGATCATCCCAATGCGCAAAGACGGCATCGATATCGCCCGGCACCAGGCCAGCGTCGAGCATCGCCGATCTGGCAGCCTGGCATTGCAGCGATAGGGCGGTTTCCCCCTCTGCTGCCTTGCCGAGACCGGCCTCGCCGATGCCGACGATAGCGTAGCGATTTGCAAGTTGGTGTTTGTTGATCATGCGGGTCAGTCCTGCTTGAGCGCGTCGGCCAGAAACTTCGCGCGCAGGTCTTTCTTCAGGACCTTGCCGATGGGGCTGCGCGGCAGGGTTTCCCAGATCTCCACATGCTTGGGCATCTTGAAACTGGCGAGGCGGTCCTTGCACAACGCGAAGACTTCCTCGGGTGTGATGGTCGTGCCGCGCTTGAGCTCGACGATGGCAGTAACCCGCTCGCCCCAGTCCGCGTCGGGCGTGCCTACGACGGCGCAATCCTGGACAGAAGGGTGGGAGAAGATCACCTGCTCGATCTCGCTCGGATAGATATTGAAGCCGCCGGAGATGATCATGTCTTTCTTGCGATCGACGATGTACAGATAGCCGCTTTCATCGAAGACACCGATGTCGCCGGTGTGATGCCAACCGAAGGCACGTACGTCGGCAGTCGCTTCCGGATTCTTGTAATAACCGGACGACACGAGGTCGCCCTTGGTTACGATTTCGCCTCGCTCTCCGAGCGCGACGATGTTGCCGTTGTCGTCCATCAACGCCACTTCGCATGCGCCCGATGGCCGCCCGGCCGAACCGAGGTGGCGGTTCTGCGACGCGTCGTCGCTGACGTAATGATCTTTGCGCGACAGACATGTGATAACCCCAGGAACTTCGGCCTGGCCATAGAATTGCGCGAAGACCTGTCCCCACAGTGCCAGCCCCTCGCGCAGTTTGTCGACTGACATCGGGGCCGCGCCGTAGATGACGTATTCCAGCGACGAACAGTCGCGCGTCTTGACATCGGGGTGCGCCAGCATCCGGTAAATCAATGTCGGCGGCAGAAAGATGTGCGTAACCTTCTCGTGTTCGATCAGCGCCAGCAACTCGCCTGGATCGGTGGAAGGCGCAAGTACGTTGCGCGCGCCGAATCTCGCCAGCGCCATGAAGGTTGCGCCCGCGGCATGCGTGAATGGCGCAACAAACAGGTGGACGGGATCTTTGTCGGGTTGTGTGAACTGGTTCGAGATCCGGTAGGCCGTCTCAAGTGCGCGATGGGTTTGCATGATCGCTTTCGGCTTGCCGGTCGTGCCGCCGGAAGATTTGATGATCGCCACATCGTCGGCATTCTTGTGGATCGTTTCCACTCGCTTGCCCGAAAACTGCTGACACCACGAGGACAGCGTCGGGCCGGACGGTTGTGCCGCTTGCGACAGGCCGATGACGGTTTTCAGAGCCGGCGCACCACGACGGATCTTTTCCATTTGCGGCAGGTACGTTTCGTGGCAAAACATGGCCGATACGTCCGTGAACTGCATGAACCACGCGATGTCGTCGATGGTATCGCGCGCGTTCAGGGGCACATAGACCGCGCCCGCGCGCATGATGCCGAGCATGGCGACGAGAGCCAATTCATGATTGGGCGACAGCACGCCGATATGCGCGCTGCCGAGCCCTTGTTCCAGCAGCGCGTGCGCCACCGCATGCGATGCGTTTTCGATTTCCTGATAAGTCAGCCGAAGCTCGCCGCTTTGCAGGCAAATGCGATCAGGGAATTGCCTGACACCTGCGTCGAATGAATCGATAATCATGAAGACGTACCTGTAGCAATTTTGAATTGGGGAAGCGCGTATTCGGCGCTGATGCGCTCGAAAGTCACTTCGACGGGGGCGCCGATGGCAACCTGTGCGAGATCGGAGTCGACGATCCCGGCCAGCATGCGCACGCCTTCGTCGAGGTCGATCATGGCCACTGCGTATGGCACCTTGTCCGCCATCGAGGGATGTCCCGCAATGTGGCAGATCGTGTACGTATAAATCGTGCCGCGACCGCTGCAATCGACCCACTCGACGGAATCGGACAGACAGGCAGTGCAAAATGCGCGCGGGTAGAACTGCCGGCGTCCGCATGAGCCGCAGCGCTGCACCACCAGGCGGCCTTCGTTCGCCATGCGCCAGTAGGGGGCGGTTTCCCTCGTTGGCACCGGAAGCGCACGGGTAGTGTCAGATGCCTGCTTCACGACCGGCCACCTTTGAGTTGGCAGTTCAGCGACCAGTCACCGCGCGAAACATGAATGCGGCCCTTGCGGGGCAATTTCGCCAGCGTCTCCACCAGGTCGACGATTGGGTGGGTGACACTGAACGCACTGTCTTGCGACGTAGGAACCAGGGCGTCAATCTTTTCATCGCCGAACATATAGCGCAGCAACATCTGGTCGTCGTCCATACCCTTGTATCGCTGGCGCAGGCCTGGCAGGACCGGCTCTAGCGGCGGCGGCGTCAGGGCGACATCCCGGGAGCCGTTCGTGATGATGCGGTCGGCAATGTTCTGGTCCACTGGCAGCGGCAAGGCGCCAAAGTAGCCGCAGATGTATTTCTTGACTTCGTCAGGAACGACGCGATAGCGCTCGCCGTTGACCACGTTCATGACCGCCTGGGCGGCCACGATGGCCGGAAACGGCGTCGCCATGACGGGCGAGCCGAGCTCTTCGCGCACGCGTGCGATTTCCTGGATCACCTCGGGCAGTTTGTCGCCCAAACCAGCTTGTTTGAGTTGCGCCTCCAGGTTGGAAATGGCGCCGCCCGCGAATTGCGATTTATAGAGAAACGGGTTGTACTCAGCTGCAACGCCTACCGGCTGGCCCTCATGTTCAGCCAGGGCTGCGAGGTAAGGAGTGACATCGTCGAGCGCCGTGTCATCGAGATCGACAGAGAGTCCCAACGCGCGCAGGTTGCTGGCGATCATGTGACTCGAAGGCACAGAGTTGCCGTTGGTCAACGGGTCGACGGCGGTAAAGACGCAGTCCGCGCCGTGCACTGCGGCCTCGATTGCGAGCAAGGGACCAAGCCCGGTCAGGCAGTGAGTATTGAATTCAAGCGTGCGATGGCCAATGGCGCGCTTGATGGCGGGAACGATGGTCCTGACATCCTCCAGCGACATGATTCCCGCCGCACAACCGAAGACGATGTTTTGCACGTCGAAGCGCTCGACCACTTCTCTTGCTTTGGCCTCGTAGAAGGCCGCGTCATAGCCTGGCGCGAGGTTGAATATCAGCCCTGCGCTGACTGTAGCGCCGAGCCGGCGAGCGGTCTGAATGGCGGGCGCGACGTTGTCCCAGCAATGCAAGGACTCCAGGAAGCCGAAATCGCGGATGCCGTTGGCAAACATGCGCTCGACGAACAGCTCGTTGATATCGGGCGCTACCGGATAAAAGCCGCTCATCAGATTGCTACGTATCGCGGCGCGCAGCGGCGTGCGCGTGATCCGGTCGCGCAGTAGCCGGATGCGCTCAAACGGGTTCTGGTTCAGGGACCGTACCGCTACATCGAACTGAACCATGGCGATGGCTTCGATGAAGGAAAAGCCGGCACTGTCGAGCCGCTCGGCGATCGGAAGCATGTGTTCCGTGCGCATGCGGGTGGCCCACAGGCATTGATGGGCATCGCGCAGCGTTCCGTCGGAAATACGGATGGCCGGACGGCTGCCGTCGCGGGCGCGCGCGTCCGCCATAGTCTGTTGAAGATGTGACAGCACGACCTTATCCCTCTAACTGTTGGTAGACAATTTCCATGTCCGGACCTTTGACCCGCAACGACGCGTAGTGCGGGAGGCGTTCAAGCAGGCCGCGCGCCAGCGTCTCGAACGGAGACAGGGTCTGGTAGCGCAGCTGCGCCGGCGGCAACGGATGAGGCAAATTCTTGATGTTGAAGCCGGATACATGTGCGGTGAGCCGCGCAAGATCGGTTGCGCCGGGAGTGTTCTCGCGCAACGCCTCCATGGTCGCCGGCTTGCAAACTTCAAATGTACCGACGCGGCACTGCAGCTCCGCATTCACGACGCCTGGCAGGCTGCCGTAGATGCCCTGCACCAGACGGCGGATGCCGGGCCGCAGTTGCGCGTAGCGCGGCATGCCTGCGACGTGAAGGTGTGCCTGCTCGGCGATCGGGGTGGCGAACGGCTCGACCATCGGGGGCGTTCCCATGTCGCGGCGGATACGGTCGCATTCGACGGCAAACGCATTCAGGTGTCGGTTGCGGCCCGTGTCGGGCAAACTCCGCATCAAATCAGCGGCGAGCTCGCCAGGTAACTGATGCGCGTAAGGGGCAAGGTCGAATACCCAACATTCGGCGCGCGGAAAACCTTCACGCTCGGCGATATCGTCGGCGACGGCATTAGCGGAGCGGACCACGCTCATGTCCAGACCGTTCGTCGCGATATCGATCAGGCTCAGCGCACGGACCAGATTGGTGATCGAAGGCAGCGACGCGCCATTGGCGAGGCTTGGGAGTGCAGTGTCGATCCCGTCGACGCCGAGTCGCAGTGCTTCGAGCACCACCATCGGGCCCAGCGCCGTGTGGCAGCGGGTGTGCAAGTCCAGCGGGGTGTCACCCAACGCTGCCTTGAGGGCCGGAATGAGGGTGGCGACACGATCCGGCGTTAGCAGTCCGCTTTCGTCACGCAGCATCACGCGTGCGGCGCCGGCCATGACGAGGGCCCTGGCCTGCTCGCCATACCATGCGTCGGAATAAATGGCATCCTCGACGAATGGAAGCGCGGCGATTGCACTGAGTTCGAGTCGGCGCGCTGCCTGCAGCACGGGTGCCAGACGCGCGATAGCTATCAGCGGATCCATGACGATGACCTGCTGCACGCCATGCGCGGCGAACTCCTTCAGCCAATGCGTTGCCACGTCGGTCGACAGGATATCCGTACCGTGTTTGCCATGGCCCGTCATCAGATTGATCGTGGTGCGGAACACGGTTTGCGGGCACTGTTCGCGCGCCGCTTCGATGAACTGCCACGGGTTCTCGCCGCGTGCCAGGCACTGCGTGAACAGCGCGGGGCTGGAGACCTCGATGGCGGTCAATCCGGCGCCATCGAGCCGCCGGATCACGTCGAGCCGCATCGGCGTGCTCATGGCACCCGACCACACGGCATTTTGACCATCGGTAAGGCTGGCGTCGGTAAAGCGGACTGCGTGCGTGTTCATGCTGCGATTCCTTTTGCTGCCTCGGCAGCTTTCGTCTTCTCCTTGAGTACTGCTTTCCAGGGGGGCATGAAGGTATCCTCGACCCAGCGCGTGGTCACACGACCTTCGGCAAAATCCGGATGCGCGAGCACCGCTTGATGAAAACTGGCCGTGGTCGCGGGACCGGTGACGCGCAAGTCCGCGAGCGCTTCCTGCATGCGCTCGATGGCCTCGGCGCGCGTCGGCGCATGCACGATGAGCTTGCCGAGCAGCGAGTCGTAATACGGCGGGACGGTGTAGCCGCTGTAGCAGTGGGTATCAACCCGCACGCCATCGCCTTCGGGACTCTGCCATTCGGAAATCAGGCCGGCGCGCGGCAGAAAATTCCGTTCCGGGTCCTCTGCGTTGATGCGGCATTCAATCGCGTGGCCGCTGATCGAAATCTGGGCCTGCGTGAACGACAGCGGCAGTCCGCATGCCACGCGCAATTGTTCGACCACGAGATCCTGCCCGGTGACCATCTCCGTGACCGGGTGCTCGACCTGGATACGGGTATTCATTTCGAGGAAGTAGTACTTGCCGTCGCTGTCGTCGACCACAAACTCAATGGTTCCGGCGCCGCAATACCTGACATCGCGCGCGAGCCGCACCGCGCATTCGCCCATTTCGGCGCGCATCGCAGCGGTCAACTTTGGCGACGGTGCTTCCTCGATCAGCTTTTGATGGCGGCGCTGGGTAGAACACTCGCGCTCTCCAAGGTAAACCACGTTGCCGTGCTGATCCCCCATCACCTGGATCTCAATGTGGCGGGCCCGTTCAATGAATTTTTCGATGTACAGCGTGGAATCACCAAAGGCCGAGCCGGCCTCGTTCGCCGCGGAGCTGAACGCAGCTTCCATCTCGGATTCCGAACGCACCACACGCATACCGCGGCCACCACCACCGGCGGTAGCTTTCACCAGCACTGGATAGCCGATGTCACGCGCGATGCTGCGCGCGTCTTCGACGTCGGCTACGGCGCCGGAGCCGGGCACGCGCGGCACGCCGGACCCGGCGGCCAGACCCACCGCAGTGATCTTGTCGCCCATCGCGTCGATCGCCTCCGGCGACGGGCCGATGAACGCCAGGTTGGCTTCGGCACAGGCGCGTGCAAACGCGGAGCGCTCTGCCAGAAAGCCATACCCGGGGTGGACTGCGTCGCATTCGGTATCGCGCGCGGCTTTGACCAGATTGGACGCGATCAGATAACTCTCGGCAGCGGGGGGCGGGCCGATCACGACATAACGGTCGGCCAGTTGCGCCGCCATGCTTTCGACGTCGGCTTCGGAAACGCCGACGACGGTCTCCATGCCGAGTGCTCGGCAGGCGCGGATGATGCGCACGGCGATCTCGCCGCGATTGGCGACAAACACCCGGCGGATATCGCGGGTTGCCATTGAAGGTTGAGTGTTCATTGGATCGGGCCTTTCTAGTCGCGTGTAACGTCAATCAACATCAGGATCTGGTCGTGCTGGACCAGTTGACCGTGCCGGGCCACGACGCGATGCACCTTGCCGCTGACGGTGGACTCGATCGAATTGAACATTTTCATGACCTCGACCAGACAGACCGTATCGCCGACCTTGATATCACTGCCTACGGCTACGAAAGCTGGGGCGTCCGGGTTCGGCGTGAGATAGAAGGTGCCGACCATCGGCGAGCGAATCGCCGCCATGCCGTCCGGCACCGTTTCCGGCGGTGCGGCTGCATCCACGGCGGCGGCAACGCTGACCGGATTGGCTGGTTTCGGTATTGCCGATGGCGCGTCAGACGATGACTCCCCGGCCCTCGAGGCGACGCTGGAGTCAGTGACATGAGCCGCAAGTGGTGCAGCGCCGGGTTTGCGGGCCTGCAGCAAAAAATCTCCGACCTTGATATCGAGCGACTCGAGCTGCTCGGCACGATCGAGGATATCGAGAATGCGCCGCACATCGGCGTGTGAAAGACCCATCAGTCACTCCCTGATTCTTTGGCCCGCTTCCATGCCTGGGGCCGACTCCGCCACATTTCCCACTGCCCCCCATGGACAGCGATGGTGACAACAGGGTCTACTATAATTGTTGTCATTAGCATTGTCTACAATCTTAATTGGGTGTAGTCTAGATACCATCACATCGACTGACCTCATTAAGTGAAACAATAGTCGATACAACATGATATTTATTTCAAATATGGAAACAATTCATCCGGGCTACGAAGCGCAGATCGCTGAACTCCAGTTACGCCGCCAGAGAACCCTGGAAATGGGCGGTGCCGCGAAGCTCGAGCGTCGGCGCGCATCAGGTCTGCTGAATGCGCGTGAGCGCATCGACGCTTTGCTCGATGCCGGCTCGTTCCGCGAGATCGGCATGCTTGCCCTCCCGGCCCAGGTCAAAGATCAGGGTTCGGCGCCCGCCGACGGCAAGCTCACAGGGTTCGGCAAGATCGAAGCGCAGCGCGTGGCTGTGGTATCGAATGATCTGACGGTAAAGGGCGCTTCGTCCGCGACCATCAATATCCGCAAGATCGCTTATATGAAGGAAGCGGCGACGCGCAACGGCATGCCGCTGATTTTTCTGGGCGAGTCGACCGGTTCGCGTGTGCCGGACACGATGGGCGCGCAGGCGATGGCGCAAGGCGGTCAGGATGCGCAGCAATATTGCCGTCGGCGCGAAACACCGTGGGTCAGCGCCGTGCTCGGACCGTGCCTTGGGTCTTCGACCTGGTACAGTTGCGTTTCCGATTTTGTGGTCATGCGTAAGGGCGCGTTTCTTGCCGTATCCAGCCCGCGCGTCACGTCCGTCGCGATCGACGAACAGATCGATCCGGAAGAACTCGGAGGTTGGCGCCTGCACGCCGAGCAAACCGGCCTCATCGATATGGTGGTCGATTCGGACGAGGCCGCGTTGCTCGCGATCCGTCGCTTCCTCGGTTATCTGCCGTCGCATTCCGGCGAGCGGCCACTGCGGTACGAGGCGAACGCCGACAGTGCGCCCGACGCCAGCAAATTGCTGGAACTGGTGCCGGTCGAACGCAGCAAGACCTACGACATGCGCAAGGTAATTGCCGCCATCGTTGATCGCGACAGTTTTTTCCCCTTGAAGGACCGGTTCGGTCGTGCCGCTGTCACGGGACTGGCCCGTCTCGATGGCGAAACGGTGGGCATCGTCGCGTCGAATCCGTTCTTCAAGGCCGGCGCCATGGACCCGGATGCGTGCCGCAAGGTAACGTCCTTCCTGGTATTGTGCGACTCGTTCAATATTCCGATCGTCTTTCTGGTCGATACGCCCGGATTCCTCGTCGGCAGCGAGGGCGAGCGCAAGGCGGCGCCAGCGCACATCATGAATATGATCCATGCGCTGCAGTTGTGCTCGGTGCCTAAAGTCTCCGTGATCCTGCGAAAGAGCTTCGGTCAGGCCTACCTGAACATGGGCGGTGGGCGCAATAGCGATAACGTGGCGGCATGGCCTGGTGCCGAGGCCAGCTTCATGGATGCCGGGGTGGCGGTCAGCGTGATCCACGGTGTCAAGCAGAGCGACGCGCCAGAGCGCTTCGAAGAGCTGAAAGCCGAGTTCTCGCGCGACACATCAGCCTATGCGCTGGCGGGGGCGTTCGGCGCACAAACCATTATCGATCCGCGCGATACCCGTAGTCATCTTATCGATACGCTCGATTGTCAAAGGCGTGCGCGTGATGCCGGCATCGGCCACCATGAAATGCGTGCCTGGCCCACTTACATTTAATTTCGGATACAGAAAGAGAATCGACCCATGACGTTACGCACCATTCGCTCGGAAATCACCGGAACGGTTTGGAAGATCAGTGCCGCCGAAGGCGACGTGCTCGCCGAAGATGATGTGATCATGGTCCTGGAATCCATGAAAATGGAGATCCCGGTCGCGGCGCCCGACGGCGGCAAGCTGGTCAGGCTCCTGATCAATGAAGGGGACGCAGTGCGCGAAGGACAGGATCTCGCAAGCTTCGACGCCGATTAACTTCATCACTCAAATCACAGCATGAATACCTCATCAGACTGGATGGATCTCGATTCGCCCGAGGCGCCTTCGGTAGCCGCGGAATTGCGGCCGCGCGACAGTCTTCGCCCGCAGACGATACCGGACCAACTCGCCGAGCGGATCTATCGCCTGATCGCCAGTGGCGAATTCAAACCGGGGGATCGCATCCGCGAAGAAGACATGTCCGCGCGGTTTGACGTGAGCCGCGGTCCGGTTCGGGAAGCCTTGCGTATTCCTCGAGAAAGATGGCGTCATCAGCATGATTCCCAATCGCGGCGCGCATGTGACGCGGTTGGCGGTCAAGGAAGTGAATGACATCTTTGAAATACGCAAGGCTCTCCATGGCCTGATGGTCAGGAAATTCATTTCTGTTGACGAAGCCCTGATTGCCGCTATGGACCGTGACGTTAGTGAGCTCGAGCGCCTTTCCGAAATGCCGGAAAAGGTGACCGAGTACGTCCGGATCAGCGCGCGGCTCAGCATGAGCATCGCGGCCAGATCGGATAACACCAAGCTCGCCGAGATGATTCGCTCGCTGGCACGGCAGACCATGCGTTACACGCAACTCGGGCTCGCTGATCCGACACGCCGGCTCGAATCGGCCAAAAACTGGCGCAGGGTTGCCAATGCCCTGAAAGCGGGTGATTTCGATGAAGCCGGCGCAGCCAGCGATCAACTCATTGAGGATTCGCGCCATGAGGCCGTGAAGCAGCTGGAGGCAACGAACGCCATGTCGGACAAGCCGAAAACTGCAACCTGAGCAATTACCGAATCGCTTCTCCGAGAAAACCAATGCATCAACCTAAAATCGCCGGCCACGCCATTTCGTGGGCGTCGGCGCAGCATGGTAACCGTCCGGCGGTGATCATCCACGACCGTACCTACTCGTTCACCGAAGTCGAACGAAGAAGTAACCAGCTGGCCAACGCTTTGACCGGTTTGGGCTTGCGTCCAGGCGACCGTTTGGCAACCTTGCTCGGCAACTGTATCGAGAGTCTCGACAGCGTGTTCGGTGCGGAAAAAGCGGCGCAAACTTATGTCGCGCTCAATGCGCGCCACACATTGGCCGAGCACGCGGATATCCTGAACGACGCGGAGGCCACGACGCTCATCGTCGGTCCTGAATTCGCCGAGTTCGCGTGCGCAATGCGCGCCCGGGTTCCCTCGCTGCGGCACATTATCGGTGTCAAGGTCGCAGATGGCGACTTGCTTGACTATGACGCCTTGCTGGAAGGCGCGAGCGATCGCTTCCCGGCACTCCCGATTGCGCCCGAACTGCTGGTGCGCATTGCCTACACGTCGGGAACGACCGGCAAGTCGAAGGGCGTCGCCTACTCGGTCGAGCGCTGGTACACGCGCTTGACGAACCATTTCTACGCAATGGAGTTCGAGCTTGGCGTCGATGACGCGATGCTCCATGTTGGTCCGTTGACGCATGCTGCGGGAGTCTATCTGTTGCCGTGCTATCTGCGCGGCGCGCGCAACGTGATCGCGGAAAAATTCGATGCCGCGCAGGTAATTGCCCTGGTCGAGCGCCATCGGGTGACCCAATTGATGCTGGTGCCGACAATGCTCAAGCGTCTGCTCGAAGAACTCGACGCCGGTGCTGCCGCCGATCTGTCGTCACTGCGGCGCATCCATTACGGCACTGCGCCAACTCCGCTCGATACGGTCAAGCGCGCCATCATGAGGTTCGGTCCGATTCTGCGCCAGCAATACGGGATGACAGAAGTGGTGCAACCTCTTTCCGTCCTCTATCCGCATGATCACGTCGTGGACGGCCCGGCTGACGAGACTGCGCGCACGCTCTCGTGCGGGCGTCCCACCATCAATGTCGATATCGCCATTCACGATGCAGACGGCAAGCCTGTGGCGGCGGGGGAAGTCGGCGAGATCGCTGTCGCCCATTGGGGTATTGGCGAAGTCGCTTTCTGGCGCCGGCCGGACCTTGAAGAGCAGAGCATTCGCAACGGCTGGTACTACACCGGGGATCTCGGCAAGTTCGACGATGCCGGCTACCTGTACATCGTGGGCCGTAACAAGGACATGATTATCAGTGGCGGGTTCAACGTCTATTCGCGCGAAGTGGAAGATGCACTGTGCAGCCATCGGGCCGTGCTTGATGCGGCCGTGGTTGGCATTCCGGATCGCGAATGGGGCGAGCTGGTGGCAGCGTTCGTCGTGCTTCGCCCCGGTCAGACCCTGACAACCGACGCATTTGGGCAATACTGCGGCGAATTGATCGCCGGTTACAAGAAGCCGCGCGTGATTGAGTTCGTCGATGAACTTCCGCGCAACGGTTCCGGCAAAGTTTTGAAGAACGAGCTGCGCGCAAGCTACATGGCGAGGCATGGCATCACGCAAGAAGGAATCACAGCTGTCTATAGCTGATTGGGAAAGAGGTTTCAAATGGATGAAGCAACGACTACGGCATCGACGGAATGGGCACCTGAAATCGAAGAGATTTCCGCCCGGCGAACTGTTGCCTTACAACTGGGAGGCGACGAAGCTATTGCCAAACAACATGCCAAGGGTAAGCTCACGGCCCGCGAGCGCATCGAGAAATTGCTCGACGCCGGCAGCTTTAGCGAATTCGGAATACTTGCCGGGACGGTGAAGTACGGCCCGGACGGCGTCCGGCAGTCGATGACGCCGAGCACCGCAATTTCCGGCGTCGGTCGGATCAACGGGCGTAAGACCGTCGTCGCAGCGGACGATTTCACGATCCGCGGCGGCTCTTCCGAGGGGGCAGTCGCCGAAAAATGGATCTACACGGATCGCTACGCCTGGGAATACAAGTTGCCGATCGTCCGCATGATCGACAGCGCGGGCGGCAGCGTCAAGCTACTGGATAAGCTGGGCCACACAAAGATTCCCGGCTATCCGTTGCTACCCATGACGCAGTTGCTTGGCGCAGTGCCCGTCGTCGGCATTGCGCTTGGGGCCTGCGCTGGATTAGGCGCTGTTCGTGTCGCGTCGTCCCACCTTTCGATCATGGTGCGCGGGCAAAGCCAGGTCTTTGCCGGCGGTCCGCCGGTAGTGAAGCAGGCGTTCGGCATCGACATCGACAAGGACGAGCTCGGCGGATACGACGCGGTCCACCGCCACAGCGGTGCGGTGAATCTTGCCGTGGACAGCGAAGAGGAGGCACTAGCCGCCGCACAGCGATTTCTTTCCTATCTGCCGGTCAATGTTTGGGAACAGCCGCAGGTCGCCGCCTGTGCGGACGATCCGCAGCGTTGCGATCCCTGGCTCAATGATGCGATTCCGAGGAATTCGCGGAAGATTTTCAATCCACGAAAAATTCTGAAGTCGATATTCGATCATGGATCCCTGTTTGAAATTTCCCCGGATTTTGGCGGCTCAACCATCACGTGCTTCGCACGCTTGAACGGATACGCGGTCGGGGTCATCACCAACAATCCGTCAGTCGCTGGTGGCGCCCTCACGCGTAGTGCAGCATTGAAACTGGCGCGCTTTGTTGATCTGTGCGACACCTTCCACCTGCCGATCGTCAACCTGGTTGATCAGCCAGGTCTCATGACCGGACCCGACGCCGAGCGTATGGGAACGATCACGGCCGGCATGCAGGCCGTGAATGCAATCGAACAATCGAGCGTGCCCTGGCTCGCCATCGTGCTGCGCCGCTGCGTAGGCCTTGCCGGCGCCATGATCAGCCCCTGGCATGGACCGAGCGGGACCGCCCTGCCGCACCGCTATGCATGGCCGTCGGCGCGCTGGGGTTCGATCCCTATCGAGGGGGGTGTCGCCGCCGCCTACAAGACCGAAATTGAACAGGCGCCTGACCCGCTCGCCAGGCGCCAGGAAATCGAAGCCCATTACCACGCGATCGCCTCGCCATTTCGAACGGCCGAGCGATTTGGCGTTATCGACATTATCGAACCCGCCACGACACGGCCCCTGCTGTGCAACTGGGTCGAAGATGCCTATCACGTCGCGCGCCAACGGCTCGGACCGAAAGCGCGAACCATGCGGTGAGAGACTGGATAAGAGTCTGGACCAGACCGGCAGGCAATGCAGGAGCATCAACGGCGTGTCGGAGCAGTTGGACATGACGAGGAGCCGCAGGCCTGGGTGCCCCGTTCCGCCGCCGCGCTAGGCAGACTGAATCAATACGGGCTCTTACCAAGGGCCTTCGGGATGAAAAAAATACGGCAAAGACTGTATTGCGTCCCGGAGTAGTTTCATAGACATAGTCCGGAGACTTCGATGAACTGGAAAAAATACCCGGCCGCCGTGCTGTTAGTACTGCTGGCGATGCACATACTGGCACAGGTCGACCGCAACGTGCTGCTCGGCTTCTCGCCACAAGTCACCAGGGAGCTGGCGATTGGCAACGCCCAATACGGTTTCCTCGTGGGCCCCGTGTGGGTCTTGAGTTACGGCTTCATGGCGATGTTCATGGGTACGTTGGCCGATCGCTTTTCACGCACGCGCGTGATCGCGGCCGGCGTGATGATATGGAGCGTCTGCACTGTGGCGTCCGGCTATGCCCAGAATTTTGAACAGATGATGGCCGCGCGCTTCCTGGTTGCCAGCGGTGAAGCCGCTTTGGTGCCGGCTGCGGTGGCGCTGCTGGCCGACCTGTTTCCGCCCCATCGGCGCGGCACGGCTATCAGCATCTTCTTCATGGGGATTCCGCTCGGCATCGGTGTCAGCTTCCTGCTGGCCGGTACGGTTGGCGCATCGCATGGCTGGCGCGAAACTTTTCATGGACTCGGCATCGTCGGCCTCCTGATCGCAGTACCCCTGTCATTCCTGACGGAAGACCGCAGCAGGCTCGCTGCGCACGAGAAGGGCGCTCCGTTCCTGGCACAAATGCGGGCCGTTTGGGCTGCGGTGCGCAGCATGCCTGCGTTGCGCATGACCATTGTCGGCTTCGTGATGGTGAATATGATGTTCCCCAGCCTCGCTTTCACGCAGATCTGGCTGGTCAACGAGCGCGGTCTCAATGCCGCAGGCATGGCGACGCGTATCGGCGCTTTGCAACTCGTGTTCGGCACGCTTGGCGCGCTGATCGGGGGTGGCCTGGCCGATCGCTTTGCGCGCAAGTTCAAGAGTGGCCACGGCGGTTTCATGGCACTGTTGATCGCCGTGTGCGCTCCGTTGATGATCGCCTACCGTTTTGCGCCGGCGGGTTCACTGCTGTTCTATCTAGGCATGTGCGCGGGGTTTTTTATGCCGCTGGCGGTGTACGGTCCGGCCACTACCTTGATACAGGGCCTGGTGCAGCCGTCCATGCGCTCATCTATTGTCGGTTTCAGCATGTTGCTCCTTAACATCTTTGCGGTTGCCATCGCCAGCCTGGCGGTTGGCGCAATCAGGGACTATCTGGCCGCGAACGGCACCGTCGCCCCGTTCACCAAAGTGTTGCTGACCACCGACATGCTGGCCATCTCGGCGTCGTTGTTCTTTGCTCTGGCAGCACGCCGGGTTCAAGGCTTGCAACTCGCCAGTCTCGGAAGGGTTCATTAGGCGATTCGCGGCGTCCGCAAACTGTATGGCGTTCACTATTTTTCGAAGTCGTCCATAGCTGCGCACTCCCGAAAAAGTGCGTGGTGTAAAGCGCCGAACTCAATCCCGCTGCTTCATGGTGGGCCACACAACCGCGCTGCAACGCCGCGCATTCAGCACACCAATGGCACCCGGCACCGCCATCACGCGATGCCACATCCTGTTTCGTTTCGCCTGAAGTATTCGCATGCCCGTGCAGGGCAGGCCGCGCGCAGCGCCATTGCCGCACAGCCTCCCTGCTCGCATGCTGAGGAGTTGTTTTGAAAACGCCAGCAACCGAAGACTGGGTCGCCCGCAGCCTGCGCGCCGTGTGGCATCCCTGTACCCAGATGAAACATCACGAGCATCTGCCGCTCGTGCCCGTCGCCCGCGGCGCCGGCCCCTGGCTCTACGATCGCGCCGATCATCGCTATCTGGATGCCATCAGTTCCTGGTGGGTCAACCTGTTCGGTCACGCCAACCCGCGCATCAACGCGGCGCTGAAAGACCAGCTCGACACGCTCGAACACGCCATGCTCGCCGGCTGCACGCATGAACCGGCCATCGAACTCGCGGAACGCCTCAGCGCGCTCACGAACAACACGCTCGGCCACGCGTTCTTCGCGTCGGATGGTGCGTCCGCCGTCGAAATCGCATTGAAGATGAGCTTCCACTCGTGGCGCAACCAAGGTTTCGCCGACAAGCAGGAATTCGTCTGCATCGCCAACAGCTACCACGGCGAAACCATCGGCGCGCTCGGCGTCACCGATGTCGCGCTTTTCAAAGACGCCTACGATCCGCTGATCCGCCACGCGCAGGTCGTGGCATCGCCCGACGCACGCCTCGCGCAAGCGGGCGAAACCGCCGCCGATGTCGGCCGCCGCGCGCTCGATCACGTTCGCTCGTTGTTCGACGCGCGCGCCGAGAAAATCGCCGCGCTGATCGTCGAGCCGCTCGTGCAGTGCGCAGCCGGCATGGCCATGCACGACGCGTCGTATATCGCCGGATTGCGCGCGCTGTGCGATCAGTACGGCGTGCATCTGATCGCCGATGAAATCGCTGTCGGCTGCGGACGCACCGGCACCTTCTTCGCGTGCGAGCAAGCCGGCATCTGGCCAGACTTTCTGTGTTTGTCGAAGGGCATTAGCGGCGGCTATCTGCCACTCTCGATCGTGCTGTCGCGCGATGAAATCTTCGCGGCCTTCTATCACGACGACACCGCACGCGGCTTCCTGCACTCGCATTCGTACACCGGCAATCCGCTCGCCTGCCGCGCGGCGCTCGCCACGCTCGATCTGTTCGCGAGCGACAACGTCCTCGCCGTCAACGCGCTGAAATCCGCGAAGCTGAAGGCCGCGCTCGCGCCGCTCGCCGAGCACAAGCAGGTGCGCAATCTGCGTCAGTGCGGCACGATCTTCGCGTTCGACGCCGTGATCGACGACGCTCAGCAAGCCAAAACATTCTCGCGCCGCTTCTTCGAAAACGCCTTGCAGCGCGAACTGCTGCTGCGCCCGATTTCGACCACGGTGTATCTGATGCCCCCTTATATCCTCGACGACGAAGAACTCGCGCTGCTTGCCTCGCGCACGCACGAAACCTTCGACGCCACGCTGGCGGAGACTCGCTAATGCACCTGCTCGACACACTCGCCGAAGGGCTGAAGGAAATCGACGCACGCGGCCTGCGCCGTCGCCGCCGCACCGCCGACACACCCTGCGCCGCGCACATGACGGTCGACGGCCGCGCGATGATCGGCTTCGCCAGCAACGACTATCTCGGCCTCGCCGCGCATCCGCAACTCATCGCGGCCATCGCTGAAGGCGCGCAACGCTATGGCGCGGGCAGCGGCGGCTCGCATCTGCTCGGCGGCCATTCGCGCGCGCATGCGCAACTCGAAGACGATCTCGCGGAATTCGCCGGCGGATTCGTGGACGCGCCGCGCGCGCTCTACTTCAGCACCGGCTACATGGCGAACCTCGCGACGCTCACCGCGCTCGCGGGTCGCGGCACAACGCTCTTCTCCGACGCGCTGAATCACGCGTCGCTGATCGACGGCGCGCGTTTGTCCCGCGCCGACGTGCAGATCTACCCGCACTGCGATATGGAAGCCTTGAGCGCGATGCTGGATGCGTCGAATGCGGACGTCAAAGTGATCGTCTCCGATACCGTCTTCAGCATGGACGGCGATATCGCACCGTTGCCGCGTCTGCTCGAACTCGCGGAGCAGCACGGCGCGTGGCTGATCGTCGACGACGCGCACGGCTTCGGCGTGCTCGGCCCGCAAGGCCGAGGCGCGATCGCACAAGCCGCGCTGCGTTCGCCGAACCTCATTTCGATCGGCACGCTCGGCAAAGCGGCGGGTGTCTCGGGCGCGTTCGTTACGGCGCATGAGATCGTGATCGAATGGCTCGTGCAACGCGCGCGGCCCTACATCTTCACCACGGCATCGGTGCCGGCCGCGGCGCACGCGGTGTCGGCGAGTTTGCGTATCATCGGTGGCACTGAAGGCGATGAGCGACGCGCGCATCTTCAGCAATTGATCGCACGCGCGCGCGCGATGCTGAAGGCCACGCCGTGGATGCCGGTCGATTCGCACACTGCCGTGCAACCGCTGATCATCGGCGCGAACGAGGCAACGCTCGACATCGCGGCCGCGCTCGATCGCGCGGGTCTGTGGGTGCCGGCGATCCGGCCGCCGACCGTGCCGACCGGCACGTCCCGTTTGCGCATTTCGCTGTCGGCCGCGCATTCGCACGCGGACCTCGATCGCCTCGACGCCGGCTTGCAACAGCTCGGAGCGAAAGCCGCATGAGTAGCGCGAGTAACGTGAATAGCGCACTGTCTCTGTTCGTCACCGGCACCGATACCGAAATCGGCAAGACATTCGTCTCGTCGGCACTGTTGCGCGGCTTCGTTCGCGAAGGCCTGCAAGCCGCCGCGATGAAGCCGATCGCCGCGGGCGCCTTCGAACTGAACGGCGTGCTGCATAACGAAGACGCGGATCAACTGGATGCCGCTTCGAATGTCTTGCTGCCTCCCGGGATGCGCACGCCGTATCTGCTGAAGGAACCGGCCGCGCCGCACATCGCGGCCGCGCTGGAAAACGTCACGCTCGATCTCGATCACATCGTGGCTTGCCATGCGCAGGCTCTGCAACGCGCGGATATCGTCGTCGTGGAAGGCGTGGGTGGCTTTCGCGTGCCGCTGACCACGACGCAGGACACCGCCGATCTCGCTGTCGCGTTGAAGCTGCCGGTCGTGCTGATAGTCGGCATGCGCCTCGGCTGCATCAGCCATGCGCTGCTCACCGCCGAAGCCATCGCCGCGCGTGGCCTCACGCTTGCGGGCTGGGTTGCGAACCGCGTCGATCCGGACATGACATTCCCCGACGAAAATATCGCGTCGATCCGCGAGCATCTCGCGCGCGAATACGACGCGCCGCTGCTCGGCATCGTGCCGTATCTGAACCCGGCTTCGCCCGAACTCGCGGCGGACCAACTCGATATCAACCGACTTTTGCAGACGCTGCGGCATACGCAAACGCGTACGCAGCGCTGATCCACCATCACATCCATCCATGAGGATTGACGACATGACGCAATTGAACATCGCTCCGACGCCAGCCGACTCGGCCGCCGCCAACCATAACGCCGCTGCAGGCACGAACCAGGTCGCGCGCTGGCGCGTCGCCGACATCGTCGCGTTGTACGAACTGCCGTTCAACGACCTGATGTTCCGCGCGCAGCAAACGCATCGCGAGCATTTCGACGCGAACACCGTGCAACTGTCGACGCTGCTGTCGATCAAGACTGGCGGCTGCGAAGAAGATTGCGCGTACTGTCCGCAATCGGTGCATCACGACACCGGCCTGCAGGCCGACAAGCTGATGCCGGTCGATGAAGTGCTCGCGGCCGCGAAGGTCGCCAAGGAAAACGGCGCGACGCGTTTCTGCATGGGTGCCGCATGGCGCAATCCGAAGGACCGCCACCTCGAACCGATCAAGGACATGATCCGCGGCGTGAAAGCCATGGGCCTCGAAACCTGTGTGACGCTCGGCATGCTCGAAACGCATCAGGCGCAAGGGCTGCGCGAAGCTGGTCTGGACTATTACAACCACAACCTCGATACGTCGCCGGAGTTCTACGGCCAGATCATTTCGACGCGCACGTATCAGGACCGTCTCGACACGCTCGAACGCGTGCGTGACGCGGGCATCAACGTGTGCTGCGGCGGGATCGTCGGCCTGGGTGAATCGCGCCGCGAACGCGCCGGCCTGATCACGCAACTGGCAAACATGGAGCCGTATCCGGAATCGGTGCCTATCAACAATCTGGTACAGGTGGAAGGCACCCCGCTGACCGGCACCGAAGCAATCGATCCGTTCGAATTCGTGCGTACGATCGCGGTAGCGCGCATCACCATGCCGCGCGCAATGGTGCGTCTGTCGGCGGGCCGCGAGCAGATGAACGAAGCGTTGCAGGCGCTGTGCTTCCTCGCCGGCGCGAATTCGATTTTCTACGGCGATCAACTGCTGACCACGAGCAATCCGCAAGCGGAAGCCGACCGCAAGCTGCTCGAGCGTCTCGGCATTCGCGCCGAGGCCGCGCAACAGATGCCGCTTGAGCAGAGCGGTTGCGAGCATGGCTGCGACAAGCAAGCGGCTACGGATTAACCGTGTGGCGCGAGGCACAGCGTAACCAGGGCGGTAACCTGTGGCATATCAGTAACTCGCTGGGTCCGCCATCCGGGCGTGACCCAAGCAAAAGAGGTCTCCGGAATTCCCGGCGCGGTTCAATGCAGTGACTTTGAGGTGGTCCGTCATGAATCACTAAGACACCCCCCAACTCAGAAACAGACAGGTAGCGTAACAAAAGTCAGCGGTGGAGACTCATTTAAGACGCGGACGTGGATAGTTCGTGTCATTGGAGATTTTGTCATTGCCAGCGCGCTGGCAGACAGCCTTACTTAAAGGCTGTTAGGTCGCGCGGCCGGATGCCATTCGCCGCGCAATACGCGGCGTAGCGATCCCAACCACTGCGCCAGTTCTCAATCGCGATCACCTGTTTCCGTTCGTCCAAGAACAGTAACTCTCCTTGAATAATGTTAAGCGTAACGATGTCCTCGTCGCCCGGGAGCGCCTGCGGCGTGTGGCTCGACCCCGCCACTTCATATACCACGCTGCCCGTGCTAGCGATCCACTCGTGCTCACGATACTTCCACCGGCCCTGGACCGTGTAGACAATCACTGTGCCAGTGTGATGGTGTTGCGGCATCTGGCCGGTGGCGGGCGCCTTCAGCAACGCGATCGTCTCGCCGCGGATCGGATCGAGTTTGAAATATTTCACGAAGACTTGGTCGCTGTAGGGGCTGAAGGGAACCCAAGGGATGTCTGCATCCTGGACGCAGGCCGTTTCGATCTGTTCAAAAAGCATGGTGTAGCTCCAGGCACGTTATTGCTCTGGTCATTGTAGACAGCCGGAAACGCCCGCTGATATTTGCGTTTGGTGCTGGCCAGAACCGAGGCCTGCCCAGCAACGAGCTCCGTCCACAATGCGAATCCCACCCGGCCACTATACCCGACTACGGGCATTAGCTTTCCGCGAAAGCGGCCATTCGTTGAGTGCAGTCCGCAAGCCGCGCAGATGACCGCATTGACCTAGCACTTGTCGCCCGACGTGGCCGAGCGTCCGGCCGGTCTACCTTGAAAGCAGCCGTAGACGTGGCACCGGGTTCAACGTCGGGAGTGGGTCGTCAGCTGCTCGTGGCGGGGGTACAGTTTTGATCTGCGTCATTTGCAGCTAATGTGGGCACGCGTGCACGGTTAGATGGAGTTAATTTTGGCCGAAAACAGCATCGTTTGCAGGCTCGGCTGGTTTCAACTGCAGGTCGCTGCAATTAGGCCGTCGGGACGGCCTGGCTTGGCCGTCGACAGAGACCTCAACCTGCGCGCTGCGAGGGTGACGATGCGCCCACCATGAGGCTCGGCATGAGCCGATCCACATAATCGGCGATCGGAAAGTCGAAGGTGCCGCGCAGATTGATACCTGCCAGCGACGTTGGGGCGATGCTGCGCAGCTGTTCGGGTAACACAGGCTGGTCGCCGAGCTTCTCGATCGTGTCGAGCGCGCGTTGCATGTGCTCGGTATTCCACGCCATGACTGCATTGGTCAGGAGCGTCAGCGCCGAGGAGACGGCCATCATCGAATGGCGGTGACGCGTGAGTTCGACGGGAATCTTGCCTTGGTGAATGGCGCGCTGCACATTGTGGACAGCCTCGCCGCGATTGAGCGCGTGCTGCAATTCGCCGCGAAATACCGGCACTGTAAAGTAGTCGATCAGGAAGATTGTCCGGAAGAGCCGCCCAAGATGAACGCCGCCGTCGTAGAGCGGTTGTCCGCGTGCGGCGGAGCCAAAGCGCGCAAGAGCCTGCACGGCCGTGCAATGACCGCTTTGCACGGCCGCTGCAACGCGTACGAAGTCATCCCACATAGCTTCGATTGCGTCGAGTTGGACGTCGCGATCGGTGATCGCCGCCAGATCCGCCGGTATCTGGAAATCAACCGGTACATGCAGGTGCCGGTCCCGCAGATGAGCCAGCCGGGGACACAGGTCGAAGCCCAATGCGCGGGCGAGCCCCATCGCGAAATCGGTATACCCATGGGTATCGACGGCAAGCATAGCCACGTCGTCGGTACTGCTTTGCCGGATCACACCCTCGATCGCGACACCCGCCTGTCGCTCGTTGAGCACGATCGGCTGGTCGTAAAAGATGCCCCAGCGATCGCGCACATGCGTGTACACGCCAATCGACGCCGTGCGTCGCCGCGGATCGGCACGCGCCTGCCAGACCGTTTTCGTCGTTTCCAGCGACATCATGTCCGACGACGCAAGGTCCGCCCGGCCCCAGTGCTGCGCGATCGGATGCTGGTGCATGAATTCGAGCACAGCATCGGCAGCCTGGCGCAACATCCGCTCGTCCGCGATGCGGCTCATCATCTGGCGGATCGCGGTCGCCGACAGTTCCGGCACCATGCGGGCGATATCGGCGGCGGACATCGACGTGCCGTGTGCGAGAACCGCGGCATAGACCATCAGCAGTTCGGTGCGCGAGCGCGGCTCCCGACCCAGCAGTATCCAGCTGAAGCGCACGGTGCTGTCGACTTCGAGAATGATCCTCGGCAATTGCCCGTCGGGTCGGGGTGCAAAAATTGCCCGGCGCAGCGATTCGAGCGCGACATCGTGCGGATGGGCGCCCAGCGGGCCAATATGGACTGCATCATCGACGCGCAGCTCGCCGCGCGCCACTGCCTCGCGAAGACGTTCCAGACCGGCATTGAGATGCTCGATGACCGGCTTGAGAAATTCCTTGGGGTCCTGAGGTAGTTTCAGATGGCCATAGTAATGATTGCGTCTGGCCTGCCATTCGTCGTCCGGGATCAGCAGCGTGGCCTGACTGCGGAAATCAAAGCTGTGCTCGACATAGACCGAGCCGTTGCGCAAGGCGACGCGTAGCGCGAAAAGGGTTGCCCATTCGAAAGCGAGCAGCGCCTGGTTGCGGTCTTCGTTCTCGATCAGGCGTTGCCAGGCCCGACCGAGCTGGATGGTCGTGTTCTGCGGCAGCTCGACCGATCTGCTCGCGTAGAGGTCGCGCAACAGCGCGATCGCTTCGATGACCGGATGCGCGATCTGCGCTTCGAATGGCAGCGTCAACAGCCTGGCGAGCATGGCGCGAGCGACGCGCCGTTTGGATATCAGTTGCGAGCGAACCAGACTTGCGCGGCTGGGCGTCTCCTGTTTGAGCACTGCATCCGCCAAGGCAGAGATCTGCTCGACCAGTTCGTCGTGCGTCAGACTTTCGTCGGTGGCTATCGCCTTGACGGCCGTGGCAAAGTGGTGCATCTGTGCCTTGAGGTCTGGCCGCGCTGCCGAAACCCTGCTGTTCGCTTCGTTGAGGGATTTACGAATCCAGCGGCCGAGCATCGAAAGCAACTGGTCGGTGGCGGTGCAGAGCGCATACCGTATGAAGCATGCGGCCTCGAGCCGGCGAGACGACTGGATTCGCTTGCTGACCGATGGTTTGCGATGGGCACAGCGCCGCGCGAAGTGTCGCACGCTTGCTTCATTGCATGTCGTCGGCCAGTTACCGTGTACGCCAAGCTCGATCAGTCGATCAATCTTGCGAAACAGTTCGCTCATCTGGTGCGTCGAGTTGCGCAGCGGCACCGACCACAGCCATTGCTGCAGGCTCGCAACCGATCCATGCGGCAACGGTAGCAGGCGTCCCCAGCGATCAAGCGTCGCTTCGCCGAACGCGTGGACGAGGCTACCGGTCAGTGTCGTTTCGACATCGCGCGCGGCCTGCACAAGTAGGGGCGTGAGCGCGCGATCCTGCTGGATCAGGATGCGATGTTCATAAAGCCATCGTTTGAGTTCCTGCATCAGATCGGCGCGATTCGGACGCCCCGCCAAGCGCTCCTTGAGCCAGCGCACAACGTAACGGCGCTGATGTTCGGCCATCGGTACGAAGCCGAGCGCCTGATAGGCGATCACCTGATGATCGAAAAGCGTGCGCTCGCGCGTTTCGTAGAGGGTGCGCAGCGTGCCGAGGTCTGGTGGCTCGATCCCGAGATGCTTGCCCAGGTGGCTCCACAAGATCTGCGGTACATACTGGTAAGCATCGAGTGTCGCGCCGGTCATGCGCACGAAGCCGATATGCAACGCGAGCGCGAACCGGTAGAGGGGACCACGGCGCGCGTTGATCAATGCCCGTTCTTTGGACGAGAACGTAAAGAACGTGGCGAGTTCGAACTCGCTGAGATCGCGCGGCATACGCCGCATGCCCAGATAAGCCAGTCGCCAGTGTTCCATCGTCGTCCGCTCCGGAAGCGAAAGAGGGACCGACCAGCCTAGCCGGAAAAAATTGGCAGATCAACAGACAATTGTCGGAACACGCCAGTACGCGATCGAGAGCGAACCACAAACAGTAACTATTTGATCTATATAAACATAATATTGGGGTCCGACCGTTAACCATTGTCGCGCCTAGATCGCGCTACCGTCGTAATCTGTATGGAAATCACGGGGACGCCTTGCATGCGCACTTCCGGTACTCATCTGCGCGTCGTTGCGCGACAATCATCGTGCACCGATGTCTGGTCGCTCGTTCTCGATAGCGCGCGGGTACTCCACATCGATACAGATCCCGAAGAGATCGGCCGCAACTACAAAGCCGTACGCCTCGCCGGCGATACCCGCGAAACGCTTGAGCGCCTCACTGCAGTGCTCGGCCAGCACAGCCGTGACCGCGCTGCGATCGAGCCCAGGATTGCCGATGCATGGACAGCTTTCGATCGGCCACGCACCCCCTTGTTTCGGAGAGCACACCGATTCGTCCCGAACGGATTCTGGCGGCAATCCAAAAGCGAATGGCTTCCGATCCGATCGTAGTCACTGACGCCAGCTATTCATCAATCAGGGTTGCAACGGGTGCATCAAATATGTACGGAGCATGGTCGACGGTCGCAGGACCGACAATCTTCTTGCACTGCCCCAGCGATAGGCCCGTCCGTGGCAATACCGGGCAAATGAACGCGCACGCATGAACCTGATATGCGGGAGGAACGGTTTCGGATATTCCTCCCGCTTTCATCGCATACGTCCGAACGAGAAAGCCTCCAGTTCATCCGTATCGAAGCTAGGCATTCGTCAGGCCGTGGCTTACTTCCAACTCTTCGAGGATCTGAGCAGCCTGAAATGGGTCTCGTACCAGCCGAAGGTCGATGCCTTTTTGTCCGCTCATGAACCGCAGGCGAGCCAGCAGTTCGTTGGCGATCTGACTGGCTTCCTTCGTCTTTGCCGTGTTTAATGCCGCTGTATTGATCAGTAACGCGGATTGCGCCGGGGCGTTCGATCGAAGGATGGATGCGGTGATGTCCAGTTCGAGTATCTTGCTTTCCGCTTCTTTCTGTAAGGCTGCGAGATGCGGTGCCGTTTGTGGAAGGCTTGTCACCTGTATCAGATGCTTGTCGTGCGCATAGTCGATTGTCATGCCTGCTGCGCCGGCCACTTCGATGGTCCGATTGAAACGCGACCTCCGCTCATCATCGTTCTGCGCAAACACTGATCGAAGCGATCTCAGGAATTGTCTGGTCGGCACCGAGTCCCGTTGAACCTGCTCTTCGTCGTCTTCAAAGTACGATCTCGTACCAAAAGCCGAGAGCGTTCGGATTGCGGTGTCGACGACCTGCTTGGCGGAGTATCCCTTGATACTCGTTGTGGTACCAACATCGAAGCCGTCGTAAGGCGCGACAACCTGGTCGAAATCGGCGCCGGCGATCATCTGTTGCTGCATGAATTCTGCGACATGCTGCATGATTCCGAGGGCGGACTCAGCCCGCTTCGCGCCAATCATCGCGCGAAGCTGTTTGGGGTGGAACGCGATAGGCGTTGCGATCTCGCCGCGATTGGGCGACTGAAACTGAACGAGTATCAGGGAGACGAAGCGCTCTCCGGTCGTTGCTGTCGGCGTCCATAGCACGGGAGCGGCGCGCGCAGCAAATGGTGGGCTTTCCCAGATATTCATGACGAAGGAGACCAAAGATTTTTAGCGGTGGGCGTTTCGAGCCGTTGCTCAAGATACATCGCCAGCGGCTTCAGGCGCAGCGCTATCAGATCAACAATGGTGGCGGCCACCATCACGATGGGGGCGATCCTAGCGTCCAGTTTCCACTTTCGCATTTCAATGGCTAGAAACGAAAGCTTTTTCGCCTGTTTGACTAACCTGTCCGCTTCCTTGAGGATGCCCTCATTGCCCGAGTGCCTACTTTTCAGCTGTGAAAGAATCTGATTAACCCGGGCGATGTGATCGACGACCTTACGCTGCGCGCTCGCTTCACCAATCGAGGCATACAGATCGGAAAGGGGTTGCAGGGCGAGGTTATGATCGAATAACCACCAGTTGACGCCATCGAACAGCAGGTTCTGGGCGTGCCGATCCGGGTTCGCCACGAGTTCGTCCCAGGCCGCCCCTTGCGGTGCAACCTCATTTTCACATACCTTTTGCCAGATATATTCCGTTCCTAGCTCACCCTCCTTCGTCCGCTGCACCGTGAATGGATCGGGTGGTTGAAACAGACTGCCGAACAGCAGGACAGGGCCATTTTTAAGGCCATTGGGGTGGTTTGGCAGTTCATCCAGGTCCGCGATCACAAGCGCCGGGTTCGGTACCGGCAATCGCAAGACCTGTGAGGCAAGACCACAAGCCAGTTCGATGTCGATCTGGGATTGGCGTGGAAGATACTTTGCGAATACGGGGATACCCGGCTCATCCAGTCCTGGCACGCCTGCGAGGCCCTTCCAGACGTGATTGAGATGGTCGCCGTAAACCTTTTCGCCGACACCCAGCAACCGGTAAATTGGCGGCCTTTGGACGAGCGTGGCTAGATCGGAGGGTAGGTCATTTCGCGTGGTCATAGTCTTCCGCGTGCCATTCGCTCGGGGGTGTATGCTACTGCCATTCATATTTTGCCATCAATGCTCCGCAATCGGACGACGGGTGGCAGATCGACCGGGGTTTGTAATCGGCGTCGTCCCGTAACGGCGCCAGCGCGCCCGGGATCGTGCGGACGTCCTGTCGACAGAGATAGCGATCTGCGTGCATGGGTTGGCTGCATCGTCATCGCTCGGAAGATCTGATCGCGAAGTGTGCTCAGGCTAATCCATTTGACGGTGCTTCGGAAGGTGCGGCCGTTCGCATTGATCGACTCGATGATCACGTGCTGACCGCTCGCTTCGGCGATCGCACGCACAGTGCGCTGGCCGTAATGCATCAGCGCGCCTATGAGCGCACAGGCTGGGCCCTTTCGCCCGGCTCCTCCTGCCCGCGTTTTCCCGACGCGAGTTTCCTTTTCCATCGGGCCTAGGCCCGCTTCCTCCGCCGTGCCGTCGTTTTGCTGGATGGCGCCGAGGGAACCGGGACCTAGCGTGTCGGCCCGGTGTTCGCGCCGGACGGGCTACGGGGGTGCGTGCGGCAATGGTCCTCGCGCAATCTGGGTGAGCATGGTTGGCGCTGGATTCGCGTCGAGCAGCCAACTGTTCCTGCAACATCACGTTCGTCGCCTGTACGGCATCGAGCCGCCCCTGCAGCATGCCCGCCTGATGGCGCGCGTCACCGAATTGGATCTACAGCGCCTCGACCGCCCCGCGATGCTCCGCCTCGCGCCGGTCGGCCAGCTTCGTCGTCTCGTCGGCTTCGTTCTGCAGGCTTCACGACGGCGCTGCGCTCGCGATCGGTCTCCAGCAGCGCGCGCTTTTCCGTGGCACGCAGGCACTCTTCGGCACGCTCCGCCGTTTCCCGCAGATTCGCGAGGTCCCGCGAAAACCCCTCCCGCACCTTTTCAAACTCACGGTCGCGCGCCGCCGCCTCGGCCTTCAGGTGGCTGACCTCCGCCTCGAGCGCCTGCCGCGCGACGTGGCCCTCGGCCTGCGCCTTCTCGAGCGGGCGGACCTCGACCTGCGCGGCGAGCAGCGCCGCGGTGCGCTGTTCCGGTGCCACTTCCGTGCGTTCGGTTCGCTGCGGACATGCAAACGCGTTATCGGCATTGTTCCGCGGCTCTTGAATTTGACGAACGTGCGGGTGCGCTGTGTTCATCGGCAGACCGGACTATGCTGGGTACGACAGCGCGGCCGCCCGGCAAGCCCGGGTATCGCGACGCGGCGTCGGGAGATCATCGGCGGGTGATCGGTAGAGGGGCGATATTTTGCCCGCGTCAAGAGTCGGGTCGAACTGTATCGACTTGCTCCCGCACGGTTTCGGTGTGTCGCCGGTCATCTTCCACGTGAAGATAGATGCCGGTCGTCTGGATTGATGCGTGACGCATGTTCTTCTGGATGAAGCGCAGGTCGGTGCCGGCGTCGGCCTGATGAGTAGCGGCGCTGTGACGCAACCAGTGAGTCGAGGCGCGTCGCAGCTTTGCTGCGCCCGCTGAATCACTCGCTTCAAGCATCCCGGCGGCCCGTCTAAACACTTCCTTGACGATGAGGTAGACCGCCGACGGCGTCAGATGTCTGCACGGGTCGCCGGCGACGCTCATCAGCGCGGCCGTGGTCTCGTTCCCCGACGGCGTTGGCGCCAGTCCGTGAAAAACCCGGTACCGCGCCAGGTCCGCCATCAGCGCGGCGCTCACCGGCACCTCCCCTTCGGTGCCACCCTTCCCGACCACGTGCAGCCACCACCTGCCGCGCCGCGGATAGAAGTCCGCTGCCTTTGCATTCGCCGCCTCCGAGACCCGCAGCCCTGTGTGATATAGCAGGCGGATCAGCCAGCGGCTGCGCTCGTAGTGCTGATGATCGCGCGCGGTCAGCCGCGGCCACTGCTCGACGCTGGCGAGCACGTGGTCCCAGAGCGCGTGATCCAGATACCGTTCGACCCGCCGCGTACGTCGGGCTGCAGTGCCGGTCCGGCGGCGCAGCGCCAGTGGATTGCCAGCCAGATAACCGGCGCTGACCAGATACGTCAGCAGGCCCGACACGATGCCAAGCGCCTGATGCTGGCTGCGCTCCGACAGCGGCCCGTCAAAGAGGCGCCGCGTGCCGCCCCGCCGCGGCAGGGTTGGATCCGCCCAGTCGCCGGTCGGCGCCGCGAGAAACTGCTCGTACAGCACAAAGTCCTCGCGCGTCAGGCTCGAGAGTGGCTTGCCCAGCGCCTGCGTGGCCCACAGCAGCAGGCGTACCGCTTCCTTGCGGTAGCTGCGCAATGTGTGGGGCGAACCGGCATATTCCGCGAGCCACAGGCGCACCGCCTCGACGTCGCTGTCCGCGGCGATCTGCCGGTGCCCGCCGCGTGCGCGGTTGACACCGTTGTGCCCGTCGAGAGCGGCCGGCAGCACAAGGGAAAAGATCGGTTCTGGTGATTCTGGGGCTGCAGCGGGCAGGTTCATGGTGTGACGCGTTTTGAAGTGGGTGTTTGGCAGCGTACACGATCAGAACTTGCGATTATGCGCCTTATCGTAAATTTCTTGCCTGTATCGTTATGTATATAACGTAATACGTAGATATACGATTATACTTGCCGGCAAAACTCCACTCCCTCGACCACTTCACGGTGAAATCCACTCATGAGCCGCATCAGCGACACCCGCATCCGCACCCGCGATGCCGCCACGCGCTTGGTCGCTGCCGGCCGGTGCCCGCACGAGCTCACCGTCGACCTCATCTACGCGGAGATCCGCCAGGGCAGCCGCACCACGATCAACGACGAGCTCAAGCTCTGGAAGGATGAGCAGGCGCGCCACGACGCGCTCGCTGCGGCGCTGCCGCCCCCGGTTGCCAATGCGATGCTTTCGCTCTGGGCGCTCGCCGTTGAGCACGGCGAACAGGTGTTCGCACAGCGCGGTGAAGAGCTCGAGCGCGAAGCGACCGACGCCACGGCACGCGCAGAGTCGTCGGAGACTGCTCATGCGGCGCTCGAGGCCCAAGCGCAAACGCTGCGCGCGCAACTCGAGGACCGAGAGGTGCGGCTCGCCGCGGCGACAGCTGAGCTCGCGCGCGCCCAGGCTGAGCACGACACGGCCGTCCGCGAGGTACAGACTGTCGCAGCCGGGCGAGATGCCGCGCGCGCCAACGCGGAGGAAGCCCTGCGTGCGGCGCGGGCTACACATATGCGCGAGCTCGAGACGCTGCGCGCCGAACACGCTGAGCGCGAAGCCGCCCTGCGCGTGCAGATCGACCAGGCAACTGCGCGGCTCGAAGGTGTGCAAAAGCGCGTCATGCTGCAAACCGAGGAGGCGCGCGATGCGCAGCGCCGCGCGGAAGCGGCGCTGGCCAAGATCCAGCAGCGCAACGAACAGCTCGTCGGCGACGTGCAGCGGCTCACGGCTGAGGCGGGCGAGCAGCGGCGCCTGGCCGAACGGCACGAAAAGCAACTCGCGGGCGTTATGGACGAGGCGCGCGAACTGCGGCGCGAGCGTGACGCGCTCGCCCAGCAGGTCGCGCTGCTGCAAGGACAGCTCAACGCGCGAGCCGAGCCCGCGCCGACGCGGGCGACGAGGCGTTCCCGTCAAGCAACCTGACGGTGCGACACACAGCCTCTACAACGTGCAGTGGATGTCGCGCAAACTGAAGGGGTTGCAGGGGAAGGGCCACCCGGTCGACGCCGAGGTGCTCCAGGCGCTGTCGCCTTACCGCAGGGACCACATCAACCGGCTCGGATCCTGTCTGCTGGATCTTCAGCGGAAGGTCCCGCCGCTCGATCCATCGATCGATTTCGGCTTTGAATCAGCCGCTTAAGCCGATTTTGGCGAAAATTTCACGATCCCGCCCGACCCTCCACTGCGGGTACGCCTTGCGGGAGCTCGATTCCCGATGTGGAGAATAAACCGGTCGGCTATTTTTGCTGCAGTACACCCCCTGAAAGCCAAGCCTGGCAGCGGTTTTCGGAGGATTTTCAGGTTTCGGGGGATGGGCAAAAATAGCCTTCCACCTCGCCCCGACGGCCAAAGCCATAAGTAAAGCGGACCCATCATCGTCTTTTTTATTGCTTTACCCGCTCCACGTTCTACCCGACAGTAACCTCAGCGGGCCGCCACGGCAGCTTGCAGCCGAAACGCGATTGATCAGTGCTGACGGCTACCTACGACAATGATGACCTGCATAGCAGAAAATCTGCGGGTCCGGGAGACGAGACGATGAGTCATGTGGAAGCTTAATCAACTACCGGCTTACGAAGTCAGGGCCATTCACTTCGGCCGACACACGGCCGGCCCGGCCATGGGCATATCACCTTGCTGCGATCTCTGTTAATGACGCTGGATTTATTGCGTCATCGCGATGCACGCCTGCAGGGACCTCTCGAACAGGTGATGCCTAACTGGGAATTAAGGAACACCGAAAACCATACCGCTCCGGCAAGTTTCACCATTCCAAATATCAAAGATATCGATGTTTTATTATCTAAATTATCAGAAAGACAAGGCATCGAGATGAAGACTTCAATTAATGATTAGATCCCGGATAGCTTTTTATATTTAACCGACATTAATACTGGATTCGATATGTCTAACCATGTGATTTTGCCGCGCATCCTTCAGGTCGGCGCCAACGCCAGCGAGACAGTTCCCGCGGTTCTGGCGACTCTCGGCTGCAGTCGACCTCTGATCATCACCGACAAGATGATGGTGCAGCTGGGCTATGCCGGGCGCATTCAGGAAAATCTCGCCGCCAATGGCATGACAGCCGAAATTTTCGCTGATACGGTCCCCGAGCCCACGGTTGACTCGATTCGAGCTGGCGTGGAGAAGGCTCGCGCAGGAGACTACGACAGCATCATTGCACTGGGCGGCGGCAGTCCGATCGACAGCGCCAAGGCGATTGGCATTCTTGCCAGGCATGGTGGAGAAATGCGCGACTATAAGTTTCCGCGCATTGTTACCGAGGTTGGGTTGCCCATTATCGCGGTGCCCACCACTGCGGGAACCGGCTCGGAAGTGACGCGTTTCACGATCATCACTGACGCGCAGAACGACGAAAAAATGCTCTGCGTGGGCATCGGCTTCATGCCCGTGGCAGCCTTGGTCGACTACGACCTGACCCTCAGCCTGCCGCCGCGCGTCACCGCCGATACGGGTATTGATGCGCTGACCCACGCGATCGAGGCCTACGTCAGCCAGAAAGCCAACCTGTACAGCGACAGTCAGGCCCTGGCGGCCATGCGCTTGATTGGCCCGAACCTGCGTAAAGCCTATCGATCCGGCCGGGATACAGCCGCCCGCGAAGCCCTGATGCTCGGTTCGACGCTCGCCGGTGTGGCGTTTTCCGCTGCGTCCGTGGCGCTGGTACACGGCATGAGTCGACCGATCGGCGCCTTTTTCCACGTTCCCCATGGGCTGTCCAACGCCATGCTGCTGCCCAGTGTGACCGCGTTCTCGATCCCGGCGGCGGAAGAACGCTACGCTGATTGCGCTCGTGCCATGGGCGTGGCCGACAGGCAGGACAGTACGCAGGCCGCCAATGCCAGGTTGCTCGCTGAATTGCGGTCGATCAACGATGACCTTCAGGTGCCGACGCCCGAACAATTTGGTATCGACCGCGAGCGCTTCTTCAGCTTAATGCCGACCATGGCACAGCAGGCTCTGGCCTCCGGCTCGCCTGGCAATAACCCACGCGTGCCCTCGGTCGAGGAGATGGTCGAGCTCTACCGCGGTCTCTGGTAAGCGAATACCAAAAAAACCGCATCTGATCTATCGAAGTCAAGGTCGTTCAGATGCGACAACAACAACTCTTGGCGTCGGGAAGCAGAACCCTATTCCCATCGCCCCTTTTTGCGGCCCTTAGAGCCTGTTCCGATCCCAGCAAGGAGTATGAAATGCAGCCCTTCAACGACGACGCAGACGTGGTTCACTTCATCAACGGTCGCCGCGTGCCAGGCTCAGGCACTCGAAAGCAGCCGATATTCAACCCCGCGACCGGTTCTCCGGCACGCATGCTGCACCTCGGCGACGCGTCCGACGTAAGTGCCGCCGCAGCGTCAGGGACACAGGCGTTCCAGGGATGGAGCAATACGCCACCCATCCGTCGCGCGCGCGTCATGCGCCGCTTTCTCGAACTGATGAACCAGCACAAGGACGAGCTGGCAACGATCATGACCGCCGAGCATGGAAAAGTGTTCAGCGATGCGCAAGGCGAAGTGGCACGGGGCATCGATGTGATCGAGTTTGCCTGCGGCATTCCGCAATTGCTGAAGGGTGACCATACGGAACAGGTGTCGACCGACATCGACAACTGGACGACCCGGCAACCACTCGGCGTTGTCGCGGGAATCACGCCTTTCAACTTTCCGTGCATGGTTCCTTGCTGGATGTTTCCGATCGCGATCGCCGCAGGCAATGCGTTCATTCTGAAGCCCAGCGAGCGTGATCCCTCAGCGTCGCTCTACATGGCCCGCCTGCTGCAGGAAGCCGGGTTGCCTGACGGCGTGTTCAACGTCGTGCAGGGGGACAAGGTAGTCGTGGATGCTCTGCTCGAGCATCCTGACGTAAAAGCGATCAGTTTCGTCGGTTCGACGCCGATTGCCAACTACATCTACGAGACGGGGGCAAAGCACGGAAAACGGATCCAGGCGCTTGGCGGAGCGAAGAATCACATGGTTGTGATGCCCGACGCTGACATTGATCAAGCCGTCGACGCCTTGGTCGGCGCAGGCTACGGCTCCGCGGGGGAACGGTGCATGGCGATCTCGGTCGCAGTCCTCGTAGGCGACGTTGCGGACAAGCTGATTCCGCGGCTCGCTGATCGAGCACGCTCCGTAATAGTAAAGAACGGCATGGAGCCCGACGCCGAGATGGGGCCGATCGTCACACGTCAGGCGCTGGAACGCATTGAAAACTACATCGCGATTGGCGTCGAAGAAGGCGCGTCGCTGGTTGTCGATGGACGTGGCCTCAAGGTTCCGGGGCACGAGGAAGGCTTTTTTACCGGTGCCACGTTGTTCGACCACGTCACACCCGAGATGCGCATCTATCAAGAGGAAATCTTCGGACCGGTGCTGTCCTGCGTCCGTGCGAAGGACTTTACAGAGGCCGTCGACCTGGTCAACGCGCACGAATTCGGCAATGGCGTCGCCTGTTACACTCGCGATGGACACATCGCGCGCGAGTTCGGCCGGAGAATTGAGGTGGGAATGGTTGGCATCAACGTACCGATCCCGGTACCGATGGCGTGGCACGGATTTGGCGGCTGGAAGCGCAGCTTGTTTGGTGACACGCACGCGTATGGCGAGGAAGGCGTCCGGTTCTATACGCGTCAGAAGTCAATCATGCAACGCTGGCCGGAGAGTATCGAGCAAGGTGCCGAATTCGCGATGCCGACGGCGAGGTAGTCTTTCCACTGCAAAACCCGCTACAGCTCCCGTGCTGTCACATCCCGGCACGGGAGAACACACCACCGGTCCTGAAGTCGCAGGCCTTCAAATCCGAACGGAAGCGCCCGGCATCATGCGCTGCGGCAAATGTCGACAACCGTTCGACCCCTCAGCTTTCCATCCATCATTTGCACGGCTGCCTCCGGCACGTCGTGCAACGCTATTCGGTGCGTGAGTTCGGCGAGCTTTGCTCGATCCAGATCCGCAGCGAGCCGATTCCACGCTGTCTGACGATGAGCGATCGGACACATGACCGAGTCGATGCCCAGCAGTTTTATACCGCGCAGAATGAAAGGCGCAACGTTCGCCGGGAACTCCATGCCTTGCGCGAGACCACATGCCGTTACGACGCCGCCATATTTCGTCTGTGCGCATGCGTTGGCAAGCGTATGCGAGCCGACAGAATCCACAACCGCCGCCCAGCGCTCTTTCTGCAACGGCTTGCCGGTTGCCGACAGCGTGTCCCGATCGACCACATCGGCGGCGCCGATACGCTTCAGAAAATGCGCCTGCTCCGGCTTGCCCGTCGACGCCACGACCGTAAATCCCCAACTGCTCAATAGCGAGATTGCCACGCTGCCCACCCCGCCGCTCGCGCCGGTCACGAGCACTTCACCGTCGGCCGGCTTGACACCGGCCTGTTCCAGCGCAAGGCAGGATAGCATCGCCGTGTAACCGGCCGTCCCGATTGCCATGCTTTCGGCCGTTGATAGTCCCTGCGGTACCGCAATCAGCCAGTCGGCCTTCAGGCGGGCTTTCTCTGCGAGGCACCCCCAGTGTGTTTCGCCGAGGCCCCATCCGTTGACGAGGACAATATCGCCCGCATTCCAGCGAGAATCTGTCGATGTCACCACCTCGCCGGCGCCATCGATACCCGCCACCATTGGCCAGGCGCGCACGACCGGACCGCGGTTCGTGACCGCTAGCGCGTCCTTGTAGTTAAGCGTCGAGTGCGCGATACGAATGAGCACTTCGCCGGCTGCGAGGGGATGCTCGTCGAGGGTTCGGTCATCGAGGCTGGTAACCCCGGCCGAAAAACCGTTGTCATTCTGCTGCAGATAAAGGGCTGAAAAAGCCATGCTTGACCTCTTTGACGGTAAACGCAGGCGGTCAGGCGAGGCGAAATGGTACATCCGGACAACATAAACCATGCAAGGATGTACCACTTCGCCCCATGCCTGACGGCTTCCACGGGCATAAGGCGACAGGTGCCGCGGCAAGCAATGTCACGTCGCTATCTGTCGCGCCGCGCTTCTGGACCTCAGCCACTCCATCGTCACCAGAAGCAGGCTGGAAAATACAATCAGAATTGTCGCAAGGGCAGCAATCGTCGGAGTAATGTTTTCCCGGAGGCCGATGAACATCTGCAACGGCAATGTACCTTGTGTCGGACCCGCGATGAACATCGTGATGACGACATCATCGAGCGACGTGGCGAATGCAAACAGGGCTCCAGAAATAACGCCCGGCGCAATGATGGGCAGGGTGACGGAGAAGAACGTCCTGACGGGCGACGCACCGAGGCTCAGGCTCGCGCGCACGTAATTCTGGTTGAACCCGGCAAGGGTGGCGTTGACAGTGACCACCACGAATGGAGCAGCGATAGCGGTATGACCGAAAATCAGACCAAGGTACGACCCGGCTAAGCCCCACTTCGCAAAGAACAGATACATCCCGACGGCAGTGACGATCACCGGCACGATCATCGGCGAGATCAATATGCCGATCAGCGCGCCCTTGCCTTTGAACGTCGCCTTGTTGAGGCCTAACGCGGCCAACGTCCCGAGGACAGTGGCCAGGATCGTGGCAAGCGGGGTTATGATGAAGCTGTTTTTTCCGGCACGAAGCCAGTCAATGGACGTAAACAGATTGTGGTACCACTTGAACGAGAACTTGTGTATCGGATAGACCAGGAATGTATTGTCCGTGAAAGAAAGCGGGATGATCACCAGTATCGGCAAGACCAGAAACAGCAGGATCATGACATTGGTCGATCGCAAAAAGTAGTGCCACGCGATCTCGGGAGCCGATGTATAAGGTGCAAAACGCGATACGGTCGTTTTCATGGTCCTAACCTACCTTCAGTTCGTTGCCGACGATCTTTCGATAAACACCGAAGAGTATCAACGTCACGAGAAGCAGAACCGCTCCCAGTGCGCACGCCATCCCCCAGTTCAAGGCCACATTCGTGAAATACGCGATGTAGTAGCTCACCATCTGGTCGCCGGCTCCGCCCAGCAATGCGGGAGTGATGTAGTAGCCCAACGCCGTGATGAATACCAGCAGTCCGCCGGCGCCGACTCCCGGCAGCGTTTGCGGAAAGTAGACCTTCCAGAACGCGCCGAACGGGTGACTGCCCAGCGAGATCGCTGCCTTCGTATAGCTGGCTGGCACGGATTTCATGACGCTGTACAGCGGCAGGATCATGAACGGCAGGAGGATATGAGTCATCGAGACCAGCACCCCCGTCCGGTTGAACAGCAGTGTCAATGGAGACGATATCAGGTCCAGCGACAGCAACGCCTTGTTGACGAGGCCGGATCCTTGAAGGATGACGATCCAGGCGGAGATCCGCACAAGGATCGAAGTCCAGAAGGGAAGGAGCACCAGAATCATCAGCAGATTTGCCTTACCCGCCGGCAGACTGGAGATCCAGTATGCCAGGGGGTAGCCGAGGAGCAGCGCGGCGAGCGTTACCAGGCCGCTAATCACGAACGTTCGCTTGAATACCTCCTGATATGCCGAGGCGCCTGGATCAACCGGAACGATGTCACCGGCAGGATTGCGACGGTAGTCCGCCGTCGCGAGGAGATACTGGCTTGTGTATCGGGATGAATCTTTAGCGATTGCCTGCCAGTAACCGGGATCTTCCCAACGCCTGTCGATTTCGATCAGCTTTTGTCGAACCTCGTGCGCAGGCAGCGCTGAATCATTGTCGCCGAACGGAAGTGCACTCGAAGTCTTGTAAAACAACGAACGGAAACCCTCCTTCTGCCCGTTCAGTCGACCGGCAGCGGTACCCGAACTGTTGTTCCCGCCGTTGCGCTCGATATCCAGCATCAGCCCGCGAAAGGCGTCATCCGGAACTGCCGATTTCCGATCCCAGTTTCGCAGCGCCGCCGTCGTGTCTGGCAACGCGTCAACGACTTCCGGACTCTGAATCGACCGCGAAATCATCGACGCAACGGGCATCACGAATACCAGAAAAATGAAAATAGCGAGAGGAGCGACCAGCGCCAGCGCCGCCATCTGCTTACGTAAATTCACGTTCCTGAGCGATCGCTTGAGCTCACGCAAATGCCAATCCTGCTGCTGAGTAGTTACCGCGCTCATGTCTCTCTCCTTCGCGTACCCGTGCGTTCGAGCGATGGGTACGCAATTCGCGTTATTTCGCTGCCCACGCGGTGAAACGCTGTTCTAGCGCGTCGCCGTGGTCGGTCCAGAACTCTACGTCGTTGGGGATAGCGTCTTTGCCGTTCTTCGGCGAGTTAGGCAGGTTTACAAGAGTGGCTGCATCAAGCAGCTTTAAGGCGCCCTTGTTGGTTGGCCCGTACGGAATGTGCTGCGCGAACGCAGCTTGAGCCTGAGGTTCGAGCACGTAGGCAAGGTACTTCTCGGCTGCATCCTTATTTTTTGAGCCCTTCGGAATCACGAAAAAGTCCAGCTCATAGATGCTTTGGTCCCACGAGATACCCAGGTTCTTGTTCCCTGCCCGCATTGCGGCATCGATGCGGCCGTTATACGCGGTGGACATCGAAACATCACCGGCGACCAGGAACTGCGGCGGCTGTGCGCCAGCCTCCCACCACTGAATGTATGGCTTGAGCCCGTCCATCTTCTTGAACGCCCGATTGACGCCAGCCTCCGTGCCCAGCACGGTGTACACGTCTTTCGCCGGAACGCCATCTGCCATCAGTGCGAATTCGAGGTTATAACGTGCCTCCTTCTTCATGCCACGCTTGCCAGGAAATTTCTTGACGTCCCAAAAATCCTTCCAGCCCTGTGGCGTGCCCTTCGTCAGCGTCGGGTTGTAGGCCAGCACGGTCGACCACACGAATGTGCCGGCAGCGCAGGGAGTCACCGATCCAGGCAGCAGATCACCCTTTTTCGCGATCTTCGACCAGTCGAGCTTCTCGAAGAGTCCGTCCTGACAGCCGCGTCCGATGTCTGCCGACTCGACTTCAACGACATCCCACGTGACATCTTTGGCGTCGACCATCGCTTTGACTTTGGCCATTTCGCCCGTGTACTCAATCGCATTCGTCGGAATACCGCTCGCTTTCGAGAACGGTTCAACCCAGGCAGCCTTCTCGGCGTTCCCCACGGCGCCACCGTAATTGACCGTCGTAAGGCCGTCGGCCAATGCGAAAGCGGAACAACACATCATGGCAGCGACGCTGACCGTATTTCTAAAGAACCTCATTTCGTTCTCCTTGGCACAAGGTGATTTCGCTACGCGTGGTCAATTGAAAACTCTCAGATGATCTTCATGAAACGACAACGCGATTCGATTTCCCGGTTGGACATGGGCCGCCCCGTCCTGCCCGAGCGGAACCTTCACGAAACACTCTGTTGCTCCGGGGCAGCGGCAGCGTAGCCGGACGTGATCGCCGAAGTAGATCATCCCAAGCGTTTCGCTGTTGATGACATTGCGCTGCTGTTCGGATTGCCGTCCAATCGAGAGCCGCTCGGGACGGATCACCCCTGTGGCGTGGCTACCGACATTGACCCCGGCAACATTCAGCGCACGTACGGTCGTACCGTCTGCAATACGCAACTCGCAATAATTACCGTCCCGGCTTACGACGGTGCCTTCCACCCGATTACTGTCACCAATGAAGTTGGCTACAAACAGATTCGTCGGCGATTCGTAGAGCGAGTCGACCTGGTCGAGCTGTTGAATCACCCCCTGATCAAAGACCGCTACTCGATCTGACATCGTGAGCGCCTCACCTTGATCGTGTGTGACGTACACAAAGGTCAGGCCAAGGGATTCGTGCAATGCCTTGAGTTCTATCTGCATGTGCTCGCGCAGCTGTTTGTCCAGCGCGCCAAGCGGTTCGTCCATCAGCACAAGCTTTGGGTTGAACACCAGCGCACGCGCAAGCGCCACGCGCTGTTGCTGACCGCCTGAGAGCTGACCTGGCATTCGCTTACCCAGCTTTTCCATGTGGACCATCTCGAGCGCCCGCTTGACGCGCGCGGCCCGCTCGTCTGTCGGCATCTTGCGAACCTTGAGGGGATACTCGAGGTTCTGTCCGACGGTCAGGTGTGGGAAGAGTGCATAGTTCTGAAATACCATTCCGATGTCGCGTTTATGCGGCGGAATACGATTGAGCAACTGACCGTCCAGCCAGATTTCTCCATCGGTTGGGTATTCAAACCCGGCGAGCATCATGAGACAGGTGGTCTTTCCCGAGCCGGACGGACCGAGCAAAGTGAGAAACTCCCCCTTCTGGATGTCGAGATTCAGGTCTTTGACGACGAGTGTTTCTCCGTCGTATGTCTTCCGAACATGGCGGAAGCTCACAAATGTGTTGCCCTGGTTTTGCATGATCGTTACCTTCAATGTCTTTCGGTGCGGAAGGCACCTGGCAGCGCAGGCGGTAGCGCTGTGTCTGCAGATCGGCTGCGGCGACAGGGAGGCGCACAGGGGACCTCCTTCCCCGTGCCTCGCCATGGGCGTCTTCGCGCCATGTGCTGCGTAGCTCGATTGAGGTTCTCGATAACGATTTCTGCGCCTCGCCGGGTGTTTTCGGTACCCGGGAGGTTGCGGTGTCGTCCGTGCATCTTCGTCTCCAATCTTATAAATATTCGAACACCTCTTCGCTACAGCCTTTTTTCTTTTAAGGTGCTTGCTGCTATCGTTCGCGTCCACACATCAGCGGAACGGTCGCGATTTGTTCCGGCTTGCCCGCAACGGTGACGTGTTCAGCTGGGCAAGTACTCTTCGCACCAGCTTTCGCCGACCGCCCCTCGCGCAATCAACGTCGCAATCTGGGTATCGCTGTAGCCCATCTTGCACAGAACCCCTCGGGTCGAGGCACCAAACTTTTCTGCTGGCGCCAGTGCGCGGATCGGAGCAACGTGAGGGCGAATCGCAAAAGGATCGAGTTGGGTGACGCGTCGTCCGCTCGGATGCCCGGCATACACACTGAATGAATAGCTGCCGTTATCGATGCCCGGACGATTGTCTGCAGCGCGACTGTAGCGTTGGCGCAAGTTGTCGATATTGTCCGGAATGGCCGCGGCCACATTGGCCGCTTGCAACCGCGTCTGCCAGGTTTCGGCGGAGGCCGTGGCGAGCGCGGAGCTGAGAAACGCTGCGGGATCCGCCGCGCCGCGGATGCCCGTCAGCCCCTCTACGGCGTTTAGCTTGTCCAGTTCCTTTGCGCTGGCGTCCACATACAACCAGTCATCCGCGGCCCGAAAGAAGCGCGACAGGTTGCCAAAGCCCTGGGCGCTACGGCCGGAAGGCTCATCGAACGGAGCCCGCCCTGGGTAGTCGTAGCAGAAGGGGATCTGCACCAGGTTGCCGAGCGATGCCAGGGAGGTCCGGGCACGGCTGATCTCGCCGGTTCTGGCTTTGCGATATAACGCGGCGGCAACGCCGAGCGCTGCAGCGAACCCGCAATTCACGTCAATGGTTCCCACGTGAGCGTGTTCCTCTGGCGTTGCCATGCCGCCGCCGAAGCGCAGCATGATGCCGGTGCCAGCCTGGATCAAGTCGTCGTAACCGAGATAATCGGTTCGCGGGCCGCGACGCGGTCCGCCAAAGCAATCCAGTTGACAGAAGATCACGCCAGGGTTGACGGCCTGGAGACTCGCTTCGTCAAGACCCAACGGTGCCAGTTGACGATCCGGCGCATTCATCACGATCACGTCAACCGAACGAACCAATTGGTTAAACACCTCGCGTCCGTCAGGGTGGTTCAGGTCGACCAGGACGCTTTGCTTGCCGCGGCCCGAAGACATGCCAAAGACCACTGTGTTCCAGGGATCATAGTTGGGTGTTACGGGGTCGAGCTTGATGACATCGGCGCCGAACCGGCCGAGGTAGGAGGTCGAATGCGGACCCGCGATGACATTGGTCAGATCGAGAATACGCACACCGTCAAGCCAGCCGCCAACATGCTGTTCAGATGGGGGCGGCAGTGCCGTGGGCGCGCACTTATCCAGGATGGCCAGGGCTTCCTTGAGACTTACCGTGCGGCGTGAGTCGGGCGAGAGCATCAAGTCGGCACTGTCTTCCAGCCAGGCGATCGCGCCGGGCTGTTTCATGTTGCCGTACTGGTAGTCGTCGACATCGACCACCAGCCCCGCGGCGTTCGCGTGCTCGTCGTGCAACCACTCATGAGTCGAGCGGTGGGGCGCCCCGGGAAACCGGCCTTCGCCGAAAATTTTTTCCCACTCGGCCGCTGTCTTGGTCAGGAACACTTCCTTCATGCGTGCCGAAATGCGCTGGGCCCAATGGTCAGGCAACGGGTAGACACCGAGTGAGGCATCCCCCTCCCACTGACAGAGAGGAAGGTATGGGTCGCTCACTGTCGGCAGCCCGGCAGATAGCATTTCCTCATACAACCCCATCGCCTGAAGGCAACGCTTGGCGTGCGAGCGGTGTGACGGGCATACCGCATAGAACTTGCGACCGTCCGCGCACTCGTACGTGCGGTAAAAGGGGTCGAGATATTCTTGCAGTTCTTCGTAGCTGAGGTTCATCGGAAGATTTTCCGACCGCCGCCGCTCAATTTCCTTTTCACGTAAGGTCTTGTAGCGTTCGGGATAACCGTCGATCTTGATCGAGTTGTAAGACAGCCCCTCCATCACCGCCGCGGCCAGAGGCACCTCGATTTGATCACCCACTCCCGTGCGCTCCCGCGCTTGCAGAGCGAGTGCCACCGCGGAGACAGCCAGCATGGTGCCGTAGGACGATGCTAGCGGCAGCGGCGAAAAGCTCGGGTTTATCCCCATCAGTACGCGGTTCTGACCCATATCGGTGAATACCCCGGAGGCCGACGCAATAATCGGCTCGAGGGCGCGCCAGTGACGACGCAGCGGGTCGTTGCTGGCGAAGCCAGGGATGGACAGCGTAATGAGCTCGGGCCTTTGACGACGCAGCTCGGCAAAGTCCAGGCCCAAACGGGTCATGACATCCGGCCGGAAGTTCTCGATTACGATATCGGCACGCGCGATGAATGCCATGGCCGCCTCGAGCCCCTGCGCGGACTTCAGGTCAAGCTGCAAGCAATACTTGTTGCGGTTCAGTACGGCGTTGGCCGGGCTGTCCCAAAGCGGCCCAGCAGGGGGATCGATGTGAATGACGGTGGCGCCGAGATCCGCCAGGATCATCGCCACGGCCGGGCCGGCGATGTACTGGCCAAAGTCGATGACTTTTACGCCGCTAAAAGGCAGTTGATTATGCTTTCCCATGGTTCGCCGACTCATCTCCAGGACCTGCAGATATTCCGAAACGCAGGTCATCATTGTGGTGGGTCGCCGCCAGCACCCATCAACCGCATTTCGAATGCGAGGCGAGTGGCCTTGGCGACGAACTGGGGATCACTGTCGGATACAACGGGGAGCCGGTAAAGCAATAAAAAAAACGAGGATGGGGTTGTTTTATTTATGGCTGAGGCCGGCGGAGTGAACGCGCAGGAAAATGGCCAGTCAATCGCTGGCAGCCCGGCGAAATGGACGTGCGATGTCAGCCTGCTTGATCAGTTCCGCGCACGCCCCTCCTGGGCCTTCGCACTCAACCAGGCCACGAACGCCGCGGCATCAGGGTTGACGATGCTATGCGGAGAATAGACCAGGTAGAAAGCTTCACTGGTCGTAATCTGGGATTTGAACGGCGCTATCAGTTGCCCGGCATCCAGCATCGACTGGACCAGCGACGAGCGCGCCAAGGCCACCCCTTGACCAAGCTCGGCCATTCTCAAAGCAGAGATCAATGTATCGAACTGCATTCCCTTCGAAGAGTCGACCTGTCCCGCGCCTGCTTTCTTCAACCAGTATCCCCAGCCCTCCTCGTAGCCCAGGACGTGGAGCAGTTCGTGGTGACGGAGATCCTTCGGAGAAGCCAGTGGCGCCTGTTCGGACGGCAAGGATGGGGCGCATACCGGCAGCAACGTATCCCAGGTCAGCCGCTCGGCCTTGAGTCCCGTCCATTCTCCATGTCCATAGCGGATTTCCATATCGGCTTCGACGTCGGTAACGCTCGAATCGCCCCCCCATATGTTGCTGGTGATACGCAGATTGACCTCGGGGTGGCGTTCACGAAAGTCGGGTAAACGCATTGCCAGCCAATGGGTAAAAAACACCAGGCTGACCCGAACGGTAAGGACTCTGCCGTGACCTTGCCCGAAGATCTCTTCAGTTGCGGCCGCCAGTCGCTCTACGGCCTCGTGGACAACCGGCAAATAGGCTAGCCCGGCCTCAGTGAGCTCGAGTCCTCTTGGCAAGCGCTTAAAGAGGACTGCCCCCAACTGCGACTCGAGTCCCTTCACCTGCTGGCTTACCGCCGCCTGGGTCAGGTTCAACTCTGTCGCTGCATGGGTGAAACTGAGATGCCGGGCAGAGGATTCAAATGCGCGCAACCAGTTAAGCGGAGGTAATCGTTTTTTCATTCTGCAGACCGTTTGACTAAAGCTGTCCGACTTCGTGGATTAGTTGCGTGTTGCGGCAACTCAGGATCCACTAGACCTGCGGACGCGGCGGCGTTCCCAGGCGTCGACGAGTGCGTGCTCACTCCAATTGGGCAATCGAACATATGTTAGCGCGGAATTTCGAGCACTCGGAAATGAAAAGCCCGGTGGCGTAAGGTCTGCGATATGCAGTTGAGAAGGCGAGGGATTGTTAGGGAAACACTGATTTATGAGGCTCGGAAGTTATCGCAGAGGTAGCCGCTCCGGCAACCTGAATAGGGCGTCGCGCGATTCGGAGTGCCACGGATCGCGCGGGAACCCGCGCTACAATCGTGCGCTCAGTCATCGGCGGATGCGACATGGCTGATGCAGTGCCATGAGACCGCTCAACAGGAAGCCGCGAATCCATGAACACGAATGAACCGCAATCGCCAGTCTGGCAGCCGATCACCGCGCTACCGGTCATCTTCGATCTCGCCGGCGCCCAGCTTGCCGAGGCGCAGGGCACTTTCGACGCGCTGGCGCAGTGCCGGTTGCATCCTCACGTGCTCGACGATGCAACGCTTGCCCGGACCTGTCAGGTCTATGGCGAGCAACGCGATTTTCTGCCGGTACAGCGCGAGCAGGTCGCACGGTGGCGGTCCGGACCGCTGACGCCGGAGCAACAGGAGGGAGTTGCCCATCTGACGGCGCGGATGGATCGGCTGGCTGCGTTACTCGACGATATCCTTGCACTCGCAGACGAATTGTCGCGCGGTACGATCGACAGGATCATCGGAATGAGCGACGCGGATCTCGCTGCTGCCGTGCTATCCGGCGCGATTAAACTTCCTCAACGTTGACGGCGAACGCCCGGCGTGCCAGTCAGTTTTGTCACCGCCGATCAACGGGACGGCTATGGTCGCTATGACGGTTCGCCGTCGCCGGAAGAGCTGACCCGCTATTTCCATCTGGACGACGCGGATCGCGTGCTCATCGGGCGGTGTCGCGGCGCTCATAATCGCCTCGGATTCGCCTTGCAACTCTGTACGGTGCGATTTCTCGGCACCTTTCTCGACGATCCGGTCGCCGTACCCGACACGGTGATCGCGACGCTCGCGCGTCAGTTACATATCGATGACGTTGATCTGGCCGCCTACCGTGACGGCAAGCAGCGCTGGAACCACACCGTCGAGATCCGCCAGCATTCCGGCTACCGCGCATTCTCGGATGCTGTCGTTGGTTTTCGGCTTTCGCGCTGGCTGTATGCGTTGTGCTGGACAGGCACCGACCGGCCCGGCGCGCTGTTCGAGCGCGCAACCGGCTGGCTGCTTGCTCACAAGGTGCTGCTGCCTGGCGCGACGATGCTCGAAAGCTTTGTCGCACGCGTGCGCCAGCGCGTGGAGACACGACTGTGGCGCATGCTTGGCAGCGGTCTGAGTTATGAAGCACGCGCGAATCTTGAGGCGTTGCTCTCCAGCGTGCCAGGCAGCCGGAGCTCCGTGCTCGACCGGTTGCGTAGCGGCCCGGTTGTCGTCAGCGGACCTTCGCTGGTACGCTCGCTCGAACGTCTGGAGGCGGTGCGGGCGTTGGGCATCCGCCTGCCGATAGCGGCTCATATTCCGCCGACCCGGATTGCCGCGCTGGCGCGCTTTGCCAATACCTCGAAGGTCACAGCGATCGAGAGATTGCCGCCGGCGCGACGTCTCGCCACGCTCGTGGCCTTTGCCTACACACTTGAAGCGAGCGCGCAGGACGATGCGCTGGAGGTGCTCGAAGTCCTGCTCAGGGAGTTGTTCAACAATGCACAGAAAGCCGACCAGAAATCGCGCGTGCGCAGCCTGAAAGATCTCGACGCCTCGGCCATCAAGCTCGCTGGCGCCTGTACGTTCCTGCTTGATACCGACCTGCCGGCGAACAAGGTGCGCGATGCGGTGTTCAAGGAAATTCCACGGGATGAACTCCTCAACGCCCTGCAGGAGGTCAGCACGCTGGTTCGTCCGCCGCAGGATGTGTTCTATCGTGAATTGCAGGGACGTTACCGCTCCGTGCGACGCTTCCTGCCCGCGCTGCTTGAGCACATACATCTTGATGCAGGTCCAGCCGGGCGGGCGGTGGTTGAGGCGCTCAAATACCTGCACGTGATGGAGGTCGATCCGAAACGGGATGCCGAGCCTCCAATGGCGGTCGTGTCGAAATCCTGGCAGACGCACGTCGTGCCGAACGAGGGCGAGGTGGATCGGCGGGCCTATCTGTTCTGTACGCTGGATCAGTTGCGAGTCGCACTGCGTCGGCGTGACGTGTTGGCGGCACCAAGCTGGCGGTACGCCGATCCTCGCAAGGGTTTGCTGACGGCGGTCGAGTGGGACGTCGCCCGCCCCGTCGTTTACCGCTCGCTCGGGTACACAGCGAATCCGTCGGCGATGCTGGCTGCAATGGCGCAGGAGCTGGATCAGACCTACCGCGCCGTCGCGGCGCGCCTGCCTGACAATCCCTTCGTGCGTATCGAGGCCGATGGCGACAAACACGAACTGATATTGACGCCGCTCGACAAGATCGAGGAACCCGAGTCGCTTATCGCACTGCGTGCCATCGTGGCTGAACGGCTGCCGCGCGTCGATTTGCCAGAAATCATCCTGGAAATTGCTGCGCGTACGGGTTTCAGCAAGGCTTTCACCCACATCAGCGAGCGTGAGTCGAGGGCCGACGATCTCACGACCAGTCTATGCGCTGTGCTGATTGCCGAGTCGTGCAACACCGGGTTCGAGCCCCTGGTCCGGCAGGATATGCCAGCGTTGCGTCGCGACCGGCTCGCGTGGGTTGCCCAGACCTATATTCGCGACGACACCCTGTCTGCCGCGAACGCCATGCTGGTCGCAGCGCAGAATCAGATCGAACTGGCGCACATCTGGGGTGGTGGCGAAGTTGCGTCGGCCGACGGCATGCGCTTCGTGGTGCCGGTGCGAACGGTTCATGCGGGCCCCAATCCGAAATACTATGGCGTCGGCCGCGGCGTCACGTACTACAACATGGTATCGGACCAGTTCACCGGCATGCATGGCATCCCGGTGCCGGGCACGCTGCGCGACAGCCTGGTACTGCTGACGGTGGTACTCGAACAGCAAACAGAACTGCAGCCGACACAGATCATGACTGATACCGGTGCCTACACCGATATCATCTTCGGGTTGTTCCGCCTGCTCGGATATCGCTTCAGCCCACGCCTGGCCGATATGGGCGGCACGCGGTTCTGGCGGATCGATCCGAGCGCTGACTATGGCGAACTCAACAAGATCGCACGACAGCGGGCGCGACTGTCAGTCATCGAGCCGCATCTGGACGACATGCTGCGCCTCGCGGGCTCCCTGAAGCTGGGCAGGGTATCAGCCGCCGGTATCATGCGCACGTTGCAGGTCGGCGACCGGCAGACACAGTTGGCAAAGGCACTGGCCGAATTCGGCCGGATCGAGAAGACGCTGCACACGCTCACGTACATCGACGACGAGGCAAAACGCCGAAGCACGCTGATCCAGCTAAACCGAGGCGAAGCGCGCCATGGGTTAGCCAGAACCGTGTTTCATGGCAAGCGTGGCGAATTGCGCCAGCGGTACCGGGAAGGACAGGAAGACCAGTTGAGCGCGCTCGGACTGGTCGTCAACGTGATCGTGTTGTGGAACACCATCTACATGGAGGCCGTGTTGAAGCAGCTTCGCAGTGAAGGTTACCCGGTGCAGGACGAAGATGTTGCTCGCCTGTCGCCGCTCATCCATGACCACGCCAACATGCTCGGCCGTTATTCGTTCGCCGTGCCGGAAGCAATCGTACGCGGAGAGTTAAGACCACTCAGGAAGCCCGGCGACGATGCGAACGTCTGACGGGCCGTCAAGGCTCGCAGTTTTCGCGCTGGCCGTTTGTTTTTGCCGTCGCCTTATTCCCTGAAATAGGCTTTCCGCGAATTTATATAACCTCAAAGCTTAAAGGGGTTTTCTGTTCCGTTACTCCTCGTACCCCGATTTCGGGGATCGAACTGGCTCGGTGCGGGCCCGCCCAGACGTGGGAGCTGCATGGTCCTGAAGGACAGCGTACCGCTGTCGCGTATCGGCTTCGCATACGTTGCGACGATGCATTGATGGTCCGTTCATGCGTGCTTGCCGGCAGCGGCGTGGCCGCGTTGCCACTACCCCTTTGCCGCTCCGATCTCGAGCAAGGCCGGCTCGTGCGCGTCTTGCCTGACTGGCATATTCGCTCCGGCACGCTCAGCATCGCGCTGCCGTCGCGACAGGGCTTGACACCCGCTGTGCGGGCGACCGTCGGCTTTCTCGTCAGCGCACTACCCGCGTATCTGAGTGACTAGCCAGTGCTCTCATTTTTCCGGGCGGCCCAAGCGCACATGCAAGCGATGTGTAGATAGGTAACTGTCCGCGAGCCTTTCGTAACGCGTGGAGATTCAGCGAAAAGGCTTGATGCGGTTGATGAAGCGCTCGGCGACATTGCGCGAGCGCTGCAGCGTGGACAAGCGTTCAACATCCGTGCAAGCGGCTGCTTTAGAGGGCGATATGGAGTCCTGCTCACGCAATCAAAATTCCACAACCCTTTCAGCAATGCACGAATGAGCTGCAACACGGGGCCACGCCCGTCCTTGCGCACTTATTCCTGTCCAGCCACCGCACGCAAGATTGTCGGGACCTGCTTTAACGGAGCGTACAGATTGGCGGCGATCCCGTATCCATTTGCCAATTCTTGTGTGACGTCCTGATAGTCGACATGCACGCCGTGTTGATCGTCTTCCCAGATGACGGCCCTGAGGGGCAATTGCAATGCAGCATGCGGATTCCTCTGCATGATCGGGGTTCCCGCCTTCGGATTGCCGAACAGAAAGAGCCTCGTGGGACGTAAGGTGGTGCCCGCCTGCACAGCAGCGCTGCTCTGGTCGATGTCTGCAAACAAGGTTACGCCATGTGCCGCGAGGTTTTCCTTGAGGCGGGATACGGTTGTCTGAAAATCGTAGCGACTCTGAATTGTGGTAACAGAACCAGGCAATGTGCTCGTAGTCTCGGCGTGGGTCACGGCGGGCACCATCCAGCAAAGGACAAGAAGAGAAAGGTGATTCAAGCAGCGCTTCATTTCAGTTCCGGCAAGGGCGACCCACAGAGTCTACCTCGGGCTCGGGCGGGGAACAACGCATCGCGGACCAACCGGCAGCCACCGATCGCTCAAAAACCATGCACGCCCCTGCCCCGCCGTTGAAGCTGGCCAGGGTCATTTCACGTCTGAAATGCTGGGTTACCGATTTCGACCATTTGACTCATTTCCAGCAGGACCTGGACTGCATGCTCTTCCTGTCATTCAGAGAGATTGCGCCGGGCCGGATCCTGACTGATCGAATTCGCGAATCGTCGCTCAGGCAGAAGCTCGCCGACGGCAAGAGCGAGCAGGAGGGGCTCGTCGAACTCGCCGCAGAAGTGCCATTGAAGCGGATCGGTCAGCTCGAAGAACTCGGTGCGCTGGTCGCCTCCTGGCCTCTGGACGCGCCAGCTACATCAACGGTGCGACCATCGAAGTGGGTGGCGGACTGGGAAACGGGATCCTCTGAGCCTTTGAAACGGCGCCACGAACAACATGGATCAAGTGCGTTGTCGCCTGCACGACGCCGGCCACAATGGTCCGACATACGCACCGGGACCGCGTTCAGCGTCGATGTTGGCGATCGAGCAAGATATTTCCAACCTGGAGCGACAGCACGGTATCAAGACAAGAATACGCCCTTGAGTAAATTGCTTCGCATTTCTGAGCGCCTGCCAGAAGAGTTGACGGTAAAGTGAGCCCCACCATCGCAAGGTGGTGATTGCTGTAACTCCTTTGACGTGAAGGCGTACTGGACGCGGGTTCGATTCCCGCCACCTCCACCAGATGACGCGTTTGGCAGAAGCGCCATCTGATGGGGGTGTCCCGGTTTCGACAGGGCGAGATAGCGAAGAAGGCAGCAGGAAAGGTGACCGACCTAACCGGCACAAATCCGTAACTGCAAATGATGGCAGCTACACCTTGAGAGCTAACGGCTAACATCCGGTTTTGCTTCTCCGAGTTGCCGCCCCATCGCGCAAGTGATGCTTGGGAACAGAAAGGGCGGCCCCATCGTCGATGCAGTGAAACCGGGCGCATTAAATGGCTGCGTCGCCGGACCAGCGTAACCGGCACCCCACTCCGATCAGCCAGGCGATCAGTTGCCGTGAGACTTCGCTTCACCGAGGACAAAGCATGACTGAAGCAATCTGGGGGCGCGCTCTGTTCAAGGTCGGAACTATTGTCGATTGGATCAACACCTGTTTGGCGCTTTGAACATGGTCGAATACTCCGAAGAAGAGGGGCGGGAATTCATCACGCGACGGTTGCGGGTATTCGCCGTGGCACCGCGACAAGCGGCCCAACTCTGCCGGTCCCTGCTCAAGGACGAAGAAGTTTCCGGGCTGGTTCCGTGGATGGATGGAAAGTCCGCGAAGGAACTCGATCAGGAGACACTTCGGATCGAACTCCTCTGTGCGGCCGGTGGTTTGAATGTCTGGGCGATTCAACTGCTCGAAGATCAGGTCATCGTTGGCGCGATCATTGAAACGTCGTCGCTCGCGGGCAGCAATGTGGAAGCGATTCTCGGGAGGGACTGCTGGGGGCATGGGTTCGCGGATGAGGCGCTCGCTCCGGTACTGCATTGGGTGGCGTCGTGAATCAGCGAGATGCGTGCAGACTGGCGATCGAGAAAAACTCGCTCCTCGTTGAAGACTTCATATGTCTTCACGTATCAACATTTTCGGCACCCGGCGGCGCAATGCGCGTGATGGCAGCGGCAGTAACAGAATTCTTCGCATGCATTCCTGGATAAGGCCTCACCCGGCAGATTTATTTTGCTAAGCCAATAGCGTCGAAGCCGATCGACATCAAGACAAACGGCCTGCTTCGCGTGAACTCTCATTCGCCCGTCTGAGCGTTCACGCGCTTGTCGAGCCTAGCCGAGCGTGGTCATCCCAACCGTGACTCGACTGCGCCATTGCCGGAACGGTAGCCATCGCGTGCCAGCTTGATAACCGCCTCGTATTCGTAGGGACCGACTTTCTTCGGAGCGTGCCTGACTTTATGTCCCGGCTTCTTTTTCGGACCGTTCATCGCATCGACGAGTGCGTCGTTGTCGAGTGGGGCAAGGCTCTTGTCGGTCTTGAGATGATGGTTCACCAGATCTTGCACGATGGTCTGTTTGTGTGCGTCGTGGACGTTCTGATCGGCGAGCACTTCCATGAATCTGTCGAATGCTTCGGCGTATTCAGGGCGTTTCGGATCTCTGTTGTAGTCCTTTCGCGTATTGCGGATGCCCTTTGCAGCTTCATACGGCCATTTCCATAGTCCAGTTCGCGGCTCGTCCACGAACGCAAAAATGCCATCGATCATCGCGTACACGGGGGTTAGCGGCACAGACATGGTTCCCATAACAATGTCGCAGGCTTGTCTATCGCGAAGTTTCGCCTTCTGCTCCGGTGTATGCCTGCGGATACCGGCGTCTTGAACCGTCAACCAGAATTGAACCGCTCTTTTGGGGTCGACCGGGTGTGAGTTCTCCGATCCGGTGAACATCTCTTCGAGGCGAGCAGAGATGCTCGCTCGCGTCTCTTTGCCTAACGTTTTAACATATCGATAGAGGTTGGTTGAATGCTTGCTAAGCGCGAGCCCGTGGTTATCGTCTTGATGCAATTTGTCCATCCGGGCAATATGCTCGTCTATAACGGCTGCTAATTCGCTCTCCGAAGTGATGGCGACTGCCACTACGCTCCTGTTTAGTGGTTGGAGTCCTGCCACTAGCGCGTCATCGCGGGTGGCAGGGGAAGTGCTGCGGCTGGGTGGAGGCGTATCTTCGTTGAGGTCACGTGAGGAATCCGCGCAGCAAATTGAATTACTTGAATAATTTCTGGAAATCGTGGTCATTTGCAGCTCCTGAGGTAATGAGATTTCCAAAGTTTGAACGAAACCGATAACTCCTGACGCCCAATGCGCGAATTCCTATTCGTAAAAGCGAAGCTATCGTGGCACGTGGATTTTCCAAAACATTTCAGATTCGACTCGCGCGTGCGGAGGAGCGGATCGGCAGCGGCGGTCGCCCCGTGTCTTGTCTATGAAACAAGGGGGCGCCGCGTTGGTGGCCGTTGGTTTTCTGGTGGCGACATACTGGCTTTTGAAAGAATTGAGGCCCCCAGGTCGCCTCAATCTTCCATCGACCTTTCGCCGCTTCAATGGAAAAGCATTTTCAAGATCTATACCCAATGGTAGGGAGAATTCGGGTCGTGTGGCGGAGTTGGGAGTTCAGATTCAGATTCATGTTTAGCCGGAGCTAGGTGCGGATTGTTTTCGGCATCAAATTCCCCATTGGAATTGGGTATGAGATAGTACGAATCTATGATTTGATCGATGGGTGGTTGTGATTTTTGGTGTGCTTCGGAATGCGCGTATTCATCAACAGCGGGCATGTTACGAACCGCTTTATGTGCCTTTGATTTAAATTTTCATGACGCTGCCTTTACCAGACCGCCAAGTACTTCTGATACATTTAATTTATTACTGCCTTCCAGATTTTTGACCTTCTTTTCTGGATCCTCATCAAACTCTCCGTGGGAGTTAAATGAGGAAAGAGACTCAACTGAGGAACGGGAAGAGTTAGATGAATGACGTTCAATTGGCATGCTAGTTTCCTTGTGAAATTAATCGCTCTTGTCCAGCCGAATCAAGAGATTCGAGTGTTCTCTGAACTCGTCAGTTTTCCAACCCAATCAAGGGGCCAGGAAGCGATGAACAGCCGACCAGTTCCACGCGCTGTCCACCTCAAGGCGCGTCAAAATGCAGTCACTCCCGCAGCAGTGACCTCCGCCCAAACGCCAGATAGCGCGACAGTTCGCTCCGCGTAGAAGCGGTCCGGTTTCCGCAGCCACGACTTCCGTTCACCGAATCTTGGGTTGTCACAAGGTAACAGGTGTCGCCGCGCCCCAGGTGTAAGCAACTGTAGACGCGGTTACTGCTTGTGAGCGCCCCGACAACCTGGTTCGTGAGGACGAACACTTTTTCGCGGCTTGGTCTGTGATGTCCAACGAGGCGAGGTTGGGGAACGATATCGATGGATTTCAGAGGGTTTGCGCCGTTGGGGTAGTCTGGAAACCAGGCGCAGTAGCGCGGCGCCTGAGCGCCTCGATGCTGCGCTGGCGCTGCTGTTCTTCGTAGCGCTGCTGTTCTTCGTAGCGCTGCTGCCCCTCGTTGACGAAGGCTTCGCCACGTGTGAGCATGAAGTACACCATTCGCGCGTACTCAATGGTGGGCGGACGCGGGCAATGTGGAGGATTGCCGACGGTGCCGGGCCGTCGTGCTCAGGACTGCGAGGATGCACTGGCGCGGGCCGGCCCTTCCTCTATGCGCAAATCGAGATTCGCGAGATGCTCGCGGACGGCTCGATCGACATCCTCGGCAAGTTTGGCGACCTGTGCCACGCGGAATTCGCGTCGCTGCGCGCCCAGCAGTTCTGAAACCCGCTCACGAGCCGCTCATTTCCCCATTCATCGCGGCTTGAGTTCGACAGGCGGATCGGCGCGATAGCCGCCGCCGAGCGCCTTCGTCAACGCGATCTCCTGACTGAGCATCTGGCCGTTGAGCGTGAGCAGCGCGACCTGTTCCGCGATCACGGGCTGACGTGCCTCGAGCGCCGCCAGGCGGCTGGTGAGTCCGCGCTGATAGTGCGCTTCAACGCTGTCTCGCGCGAACGCGACGGATTCGATCCGTTGCTTCTGCAACCCGGTCTCCGCATCGAGGGCCTGCAGACGGCTGCCCGTCTGCGCGACATCGCGTACCGCATTCAGGACGGCCTGGTTGTACTGCTCGATCAACAGGTTGCTGCCCTCACGTGCGCCGCCAAGGTTCGCGTTGAGCCGGCCACCATCGAAAATCGGCAGATACAGGCCAGGGATCAGGTTGATCTGCTGGCTTGCATGCGTGAAGAGGTCGGAAAGATGCAATGCGTTGTAGCCGAAGAACGCCTTGATGTCGAAGCTCGGATAGAACGCCGCCTTCGCTGCGTCGATCCGGTCGAACGATGCCGCCACGTACCAGCGCATCGCCTGAAGATCGGGCCGCCGGGCGAGGAGTTCATAAGAGAGCGTCGCGGGCAAGGCCGCTTGCGAGCGCGGCAACGCAACGGGCTCGATCGGGGGCAAGCCGTTCGGTCCCGCGCCGATCAATGCTCGCAACGATTCGCGAATCTGCCGTATCTGGCCTTGCGCCGAAACGATCTGCCGTTCGATGGCCAGTTGCTGCGCACGGGCTTCTTCGAGCTGCGTTCGGGGCTCCAGGCCGCGCACCGCGCGCGCGTCGTGTGCATCCACCGAGAACACCGCTACCTCGCGCGATTCGTTCAGCAGATCGATAAGCTGGTAAGTCGTCTGAATGCCGTAGTACAGCTGCGCGACGTCGGTCGAGATTTCGAGTTCGACGGCGGACGTCTCGGCAAGCCGCGCATTGCTCACGCCGAGCGACGCGGCGACCTGCGCGCGCTGTTTGCCCCAGATGTCGACGTTCAGACTTGCGCCAAGCCCGACGATGCCCTCGGTGTACCAGGGGCCCGTCAGCCCCAACGCAGGTTCGTTCATCGCGAACGGGCCGAGAAAGCCGTTCGCGGAAACGTGCTCGCGATCCAGCAAGGCAAGCGCCACCACCTGAAGGCTCGACCCCGTTCTCACAAGCTCGACGTCCGACTTTGCCTGCGCGACGCGGGTTCGCGCAATCAACATCGTCGGCGCATCGGCGAGCGTCAGCCGTGAACTGGCGCGTAATGCGTGTCCGGTGCGCGGCTACGCTTCGGTAGTCGCGCAGACCATCAGTTCGAACCGGCGGGCTGCAGCGCGCACGCCGGGTAAGCTGAATCCCCAAGGCGCACTGTGGCGCATTGTGCTCAGTCTGCTTAGCTGGAAGTGGTCGCCGCAGCAGATCTCCGGTACGCTGACGCGCATGTGGCCCGATGACCCTTCCATGCACGTCTCGCACGAGACCATCTACAACGCAATCTATGCACACCCGCGCGGCGAACTGCGCCGCCAGCTCATCTCGTGTCTGCGCCAGGCTCGCAGCACGCGAATGCCACGCAGTCGTGGCAACGACAGACGGGGCAAGATCGCCGACATGCTGAGCATCCACGTACGCCCGCCTGAGGTGAACGATCGGGTCATGCCCGGGCACTGGGAGGGAGACTTTATCAAGGGTGCGGGCAACCAGTCCTCCGTGGGAGTTCTGGTCGAGCGCACCAGCCGGCTTGTCCTGCTCGCGAAGATGGAGGATGCCACCGCCGCCTCAGCGCTGGCCGGCTTCACCGCCAAACTGAACTCCATCGCCACGCCACTGCGTCAGAGCCTGACCTATGATCAGGGCAAGGAGATGGCGCGGCATCCGGAACTCACCGCCGCCACCGGCGTGCGCGTGTATTTCTGCGATCCTCACAGCCCATGGCAGCGTGGCACCTGCGAGAACACCAATGGCCTGCTACGCCAGTATCTGCCCAATGGCACCGATCTCTCGGTCTACAGTCAGGACGACCTCGATGTCATCGCCGACAGCCTCAACGGCCGGCCCCGTGCCACACACGCATTCCACTCGCCGTTCGAAGTCTTCGCCACCATGCTTGCACTTGCCTCTCGACCTGATACTTCCGTTCAATAAGCCTTGTGTTGCGCTTCACGTTTGAAACCGCCCAGTCGAGGATCCGGCCTCGAGCCAGCTGACTGCCCTCGACCGTCTTCCCAAATTCACCGGCGTCGTCGCTGATCACGGTCACGCGTTCATCGCTCGCCACACCGTTCCGGCTGAGGAACTGATCGAGTCGCGCTGCCGCTGAGGTTACTTCCTTGTGCACATACGCATACAGTTTTGGGGGACCGTCAGTGAACGTCGCCCGTCCCGCGACGATGTTCACGTGGCGGCCAGGGTCTCGCCCGGGGTCGCAATTGCGTAGCCATGCCGAGTCGACGCTCACGGCGGCGACATGACTGCATTCGCGAACCTGTTCGTCTGCAACAGCCGGGGGCAGCTGCGCGATGTCACGCTCGATATCAGCGTCGAGCTGTTTTCCAAGGCCAAGAATCCGATCGCGGATGCCACTCGACGAGATGCCCTTGTCCAGCGGTAGCAGTTCCTTGAGCATGGCCGTCGCCTGCCGGTAGGGCAAATGAGCTACCCACTTCGCCTCAAGGTATTCCAGCTCCGGCGTGACGCGTCTGGCTAGCGCTCTCGACAAGGGGTGCATCACGCGCTGCTCCGTCTGCGCAGCCCCTTGACACGAGCACGACTACAACCGCGGACTCTTCACGGTCACTTTGCCGTAGACGGTACGCAGCACCGTCGAGCGGCTGTGTTTGTGCCTCAGGGCGGCACCGCAGCTCTCACAATGGGTCTGGCTTGCGAACCACCGCTGTACCTGTTTCGAAATAAGTTCGGTCTGCACCTTCGCCAGCAGCGACCGCCCTTCCGCGAGAGACAGGCCCGGGGCCGCAAGGCTGCAATCAGGGCGCTCAACGACGGCCAGAATTCCGTCGCCCTCCTCGAGCGTGTCACTGTCTCCGTCGACCAATCGTGCTTCGATGATCAACCGCATGGCTTGCTCCCACCGTTGCGAGAGCGATTAGCGTACTCCATGCCAAACGGGCAACGCCACCGAACGCACAAGTGGCTCCTCCGTGGGAGCCTCCCCAGCTTTTGCACGCTCTCGACGACGTTCGGATAGCCTTTGCTGACAGATCTAACGGACAGCGAGTTAACGTCAGCGCGGTTGCTCCGGAGATTCTCGCCACGCTGACGCTCAAACATACCGCCGCGACTTCCTCAGCGACCTCGTTCGGCAATTCGGCCACTGGGTCGGCCTGTGCGGTCGATCGCGACGCGATGGACTCATCCCACACCTGCTTGAGGCGATTTGACGAGTGCTGCCTCCGCGCCGCAATAGTCGCAGAAGGGCTGGGGACGGGCGCTAAGAGTGCGGCCTTATTGGGGCGCTTTGCTCAGCGCTTTCCAAACCACTTTTGCGGCGGCCCGAAACGCGTCCAGATCGGGCGCGTTTTCTCCAGCGCGACGGATAAAAACGACCAGGCCTTGCAAGTGCGAGATGAGCAAGGCACCACGCAGCGCGCATTCTCCAGACGTCAGCGCCGGGTTTATTTTCGCGACAAGGGTCGCAAAAATTTCCTGGAATTCCCCCGTGATTTCAGCCGTCAAATCGCGCGCAAAAGCCTCGTGCTCAGCCAGACTCCAACTTTCGAGGGCGAAGGCGCTCACGTTTGTGCCAGGCCCCGTCAGTGCAGCAAACGCCTCGTCGACGATGGCATCGAGGCGGGCTTCCGGCGACCGAAGCTTATCCCTGGCGATCGTTCGATAAAGCTCAAGGTAGCGGTTGGCCATCGCCTTCAAAGTGGCTCGCAACAGGTCTTCCCGGGTACCGAAGTAGTGCTGCAGGGTGCTCAGGCGAACCCCCGCGTCGCTCGCGACCCGGCGTTGCGTGAACCCGGCGTTACCTTCGCTAGCGAAAACGCTGATCGACACCTCGAGGATCTCCGGCACGCGGGTCGTTCTGTTGCCTCGCCGCCTAGGCTCCTCTGGCGCTCTAGAGCCTAGCATTTCCGCCGATGTGATGATCATTTCTTTCATCTGCGCCCAACTCCTCAGTGACGGGTTATCTCCGCAGGACAGTGCGTTCCGGCAGCCCAAATGGTGCGCCCGACTCAGCTCGCGCGTGGCTCAAGCGGCGATTCCTCAGTGGGTATCTCCGGGCCACCAGGAAGCGGAAGCCGAAGCCGAAGCAGCCGTCCCTTTGTGTCATCCGACATATACATGGTAGGTCAAAAAACCAATTAAGCATAGCAAACACACTGCCAAGCAGAAGCGTAACGACCAATTGTCTAGGTCTGACCCATTAACTGTCACTAAATCCTCGTACCTATTGGTATTTCCCCTCCCTTTACCGGGCTTGATTATCGGTCTTTCGACCACTAGTATTTGGTCATAAGACCTATTTCAGCAGGCCCGATTGCTGGATGCGTCGAGGCGGCTGCTGTAGTGAAGGAGAAGCTGACGTGTTGATGTCCTACCCCCTGCGCGAGCTGCAAAATGCGATCTGGGCGCCGTTCCTTCCCTGGCTGCAGGCCACCGCCAGCTTTTTTACATCTCCCGACCACGCCCCTTCCGCACTGCCCACCTGTCAGATCGCGGCCGGCTGCGACCTGTTGGTGCGGCTCTGCCAGCGCTACCCGAAACCCGAATTCGGCCTGACCGACACCGTCGTCGACGGTCAACGGGTCGCGGTGACCGAAACTGTAGTGGTGGACCAGCCGTTCTGCCGGCTGCTGCATTTCCAGCGCGCCACGCCCCACAGGCATCCCGTCGCGCTGGTCGTCGCACCCCTGTCGGGCCACCACGCGACGCTGCTGCGTGACACCGTGGCGGCGATGCTGCCGGATTTCGATATCTACATCACCGACTGGGTCGACGCGCGCCAGGTACCCCTTTCCGAGGGGACGTTCCACCTCGACGACTATGTCGCATACGTGCGTGAGTTCATCAGCTTCCTCGGCCCGGAAATTCACGTGGTGTCGGTCTGCCAGTCGACCGTGCCGGTGCTGGCCGCTATTTCGCTGATGGCCGCCCATGGCGAAGCGACACCCAGAAGCGTGACGCTGATCGGCGGCCCGATCGACGCCCGCCGAGGTCCGACGACCGTCAACGAATTCGCCCTCAGCAAACCGCTCGACTGGTTCGCGCGCGAACTGATCGATACCGTGCCGGGTAACTATCCCGGTGCCGGACGCAAGGTGTATCCCGGCTTCGTGCAGCACGCGGCCTTCGTGGCGATGAATCCCGAGCGCCACCTGGATTCGCACCTGCGCTACTACGGCGACGTGGCGGCCGGCAACAGCGAAGCGGCCGACGCACATCGCCGCTTCTACGACGAGTACAACGCCGTGCTCGATATGACGGCTGAATACTACCTGGAGACGGTTCGGGTGGTCTTTCAGGAGTTCTGCCTGGCGCGCGGCGACTGGCGGGTGCGTGGCGAGCACGTTCGCCCGGGCGCCATCAAGGCCACGGCGCTCATCACCGTCGAAGGCGAACGGGACGATATCTGCGGGCGGGGCCAGACCCACGCGGCCCACGATCTGTGCACGGGACTCGACGCCTCGCTCAGACACCGCCTGACGGCGCGCGGCTGCGGCCACTACGGGATTTTCTCGGGCAATGCCTGGCGCACCGCGATCTATCCGCAACTTCGCGACCTGATCTATCAGCACGAAGCGCGCGCCAGTGACGAGTCAGCGGCCGGTTTGCACAACGAATTCCTCGAAGACGTGGCGGCGTGACGGCGCACGACGAGGGGCGTGGCCGGGCAACGGCCCTGTGGTTGAAGGAGCAGCAGATGAACACCGATCAAAAGTCCTTGCGTTGGCTGATCGACAAATGGCTGGCGCCAACGCCGGCCATGCCAGTTCGCCTGATCCGATACGGTCTTGCGGGCTCGCGCCAGAGACGCTGCGTACGTGTGGAGTCATTGCGTCCGACAGGCTTGCTGGCGATTTTCTTCTTCCAGCACGACGACGGATCGTGGTGCGTGTTCCCGCCCGCGACCAGAGGGCCGGTGATGCATACCTACCCACGAACTGAATAGACAGATTTCGCACGTACGAACGGGAAGTCTGGCTGGCCTGGTCGGCCGTGTGATAACACGGGAGAACGGAATGAACATCCTGGAATTGGCGGGGGATTCCGGAATGCTGGTCGTACTTGACGGCAGGATCGGTCGCACCGAGTACCGAAGCGTCCATGGATCCCTGGATGCGTTTCAGCGTTTTGTTCATGCGTTGAAATCGGCATTGGCGAATGATGAGGAATCCGATTGGTCTCGATGTCGTGGCCGCCTGTGCGGGGAGTCATCGTCATCTTGAAGACATGGTGCCGGAGCGCCGCCAGGGAGGCCCTCTCCCTGACCTGGGAATGCGCATCTGGCCGCTGGCCATGTAACCGGAGTGCGTGCAGGACACCCTGGTGCCGGATCGTATTCGCCCACACCGGGGAGCAAGTTCAATTGAGTGGAGAGACTGATGAAGGTTTCCGCAATCTACGCCTGGGTAACGGTGTTTGCTGCAATCGCCGCTGGGCTCCCTCCGGGCTCGTCCTACGCCTACGCGCTCGATCCGCAACTCGACTGTAGATCGAACGCACACGCGTTCATCGCCCCGCTCCTAAAGAGCCGGTATATCGATTCGAATCCGATGCGCGTCGAAGCAAACTCGGTCAACGCATTTCGACCGGCGCACGACAGCAAGTTGATGGCATTTGGCTTTCCCGTCTACGCCGTCCTGGGGTATGAACACGACGATGCACTGTTCAAACACGGAGATGGCCAGCCCGTCACGGACTCAGCCTATGGCGTGGTAGTACTCGGCCCCGCCGAGTCAGTAGAAGCACACGTGCGCCAGGCCGGAAGCGGCGCTGTCATTCATCAAGTTGTCCCCCTCTTGCTCACGGCCATTTTCTGCAGCGGACCGTGACGCGCTCGGCGGGGTTCTGTCGGAACTCACCCTCGAGGATGTCGCCCAGATCGTGCGGCGAATGCACGCGGTATCCCTGCGGCTCCGGGTAAAGGTCGCGCTCGGTCTGCGCAAACAGCAGGTAGACGTTCTCTTTCTGCAGCTTCTCGATATCGGCTTCGAGCGTGCGCGGATATTTGTCGAGATCTTCGTTCGGCTGGAATTGCCAGGCTTGGCGGCCGGGGCAAGGATCGACAAGGCAACATAGTCGTATGGCCATCGCTGACGCTGGCGCGCCTACGCTCTCCAAGCCATCGATACCATTCCGTCGTGATCACCAAGAGCCTTCGGGCGCCTCTCTCTCGCACAACCTGGCGCACGCACTGCCGACGCTCATCCCCGAACTTCATCACGTTGAATCCACCCTGATCTAGCCTCACGAGTTCGCCTTCGCATACGAGCGGCGCAATTCCACCTTACTGATCTTGCCGCTGGTCAATCTCGGAAGCGCGTCGACGAAGTCGATGCTCTTCGGGCACTTGTAGCCGGCAATCAGTCGCCTGCAGTGCTCGATCAACTCCGCCTCGGTGACGGTGGATTCGGACGAACGCACGGCCACAGCCTTGACCGCCTCGCCCCAGCGATCGTTGGGCACGCCAATCACGGCCACGTCCGCAAGGCCCGGGTGCTCGATCAACGCCTCCTCGACTTCGCGGCAATACACGTTCTCGCCGCCGGTGATGATCATGTCCTTCTTGCGATCGACAAGAAAGACGAAACGCAGTTCATCCATCCTCCCGACGTCACCAGTGCGCAGCCAACCGCCACGCAGCGCTTCCACAGTTGCTGGATGGTTGTTCCAGTAGCCCATCATGTTGCTGGCCGAACGCACCAGCAATTCGCCAACCTGCCCGCGAGGAAGCTCATGGCCGTCATCATCGGCGACGATGACTTCTGTGCCAACCGCCGGTTGTCCGACCGACGCCAGACGCACGATGTCTTCATTACTTCCATCGGGTCGATGAAGATGCTGAGGCAGCACGGAACCATTGCCGCCCTCGGTAAGACCCCAGCCATTGATCAGGATGCGACCAAAGCGATCGATTGCTCGGCGCAGCACAGGCAAAGGCATAGGTGCAGCGGCATAGATGATGCACTTCAGGCTCGACGTGTCGTAGCGCTTGTGGTTGGGCAGATCGAGCAGACTCTGAACCATGGTTGGCACCATGTGGACATGGGTGATTCGCTCAGCCTCAATGGTCCGTAGTACCTCCTCCGCGTCGAAAAGCCGCAACAACACGACGGTTCCGCCGCGCAGGTGCATTGGCAGTTGCTGCGAGCGCGCGCCGACGTGGAACAAAGGAGCGATGACCAGAGCGCGATCGCCCGGCAGCATGGCCTGATACGCGGCGGACTGATCGGCCATGAACGCATGCGCGTGGTGGCTGAGCATGCAGCCCTTTGGGCGGCCCGTCGTGCCGCTGGTGTAGATCAGACACAACAGGTCGTCAGGCGACGGGCGCAATGGCGCGCCTGCTGCGTCTCCATCTGCGATAACCGCCTCGTAAGGCTGTGCCCACACCGGAACGTCGGCACCCACACAAATCCAATGCTCGATCGAGGTCAATTTCGTACGCAGGGCGTCCACTATCGACACGTACTGGCTTTCGAAAATGAGCGCCCGTGGCACGGCATCGCGCAGCACGTATGCAATCTCCGAGGCAGTCAGGCGCCAGTTCACCGTCGTTGCCACGAATCCGGAAAATTCAGCTGCTCCGAACACCTCAAGATATTCGGTGCAATTCATCGCCAGTATCGCTACCCGATCCTGATGGCGCATTCCGAGTTTATAGAGCCCGCTGGTCAGCCGCCGCACACGGTCCGCAAACTGGCGAAAGCTGAGCTGACGCCCCTCGAAAACGCTGTGGATGGCGTCCGGATAAAGCGCGGCGTTGCGTTCGATAACCTCTCTCAACCCGATCATTTACGCCCCCGGGGTCTAACGGAAAGAAATGGTGTGGCCGCCATCCACCGCAATGGTCTGGCCATTGATGTAGCCACCTGCCGATGAAGCCAGCATGACGGCCAGCCCGGCGATTTCATCTACTTCACCAAAGCGCCTTGACGGGTTGCGCTGCTCGTACCACGCGACCATAGCGGGGTCCTCCCATTGAGAGCGCGCCATCTCGGTCTTGAAGGTGCCGGGCGCGATGCAGTTGGCGCACACGCCCTTGCTCGCAAATTCCATCGCCATGTTGCGAACGAACTGCATGTCGGCTGCCTTGGTCAGGCCGTACGTGCCTGTGAGCGGGTCGCCAAGCAAGCCGACAATCGAGGCCACGAGAATAAAGCGCCCATAGTTGCGCTCGATCATGCCCGGCACGGTCATCTGTGCGAGCCAGACGTTGCTCTGCACATTGACCTGCATGAATTTGTTGAAAGTTTCGTCACTCAGATCGAGCACGCTGCCTACCCAGGGGTGGATTGCTGCATTGGCCATCACGATGTCGACGCGACCCCACCGCTCATTGGCGGTATCGATCACCCTCTGCAGTTCGTCCCTACGCCCAATGTTGCAGGGTGCGGCAATCGCTTCGCCTGTTTCCGAGCCGGGATTGGCATTGATATCGGCTGCGGCGGCTTCGCAGGCGTCGGCCTTACGGCCGCAGATCGCGACTTTCGCACCGTACTCCGCCATACGACGCGCACTTGCAAGACCAATGCCGCGGCTGGACCCGGTGATGACGGCCACCTTACCACTCAAATCGAAAAGCGTCGAAGACATGGATTCCTCGGTTAACGAAGGGCCACTGAAACCACCTGCACGACGTGGGGCTCATGGCGAGTTTGCACGAAAGCACACGTTAACAATGTGAACAATGTATGATAATGCGAACGCCTGGCACTGTCATCCACAGTGTATAAAAGGGCGCACTCGATACATTCTTATGCCGTGACGCTCGACTCAGCGCCTGGTTAAGTCGGCCTGAGTTCCGGATGGAAGTTCGACAAGGAGACGCAATGACTCGATCAGCAGATACAGTCCTCGTCACCGGTGCAACCGGTGCGCAGGGTGGCGCGACCGCACGGCACTTGTTGGGCAGTGGACGCCGCGTACGCTTCCTCACACGCGATCCACAGTCTGCGGCCGCGCGCGCCCTCGTTGCAGAGGGCGCGCATGCCGCACCGGGAGATCTTGGCGATGCCGCGGCCGTTGCAGCGGCAGTACAAGGGGTGGATGCCGTCTTTTCGGTTCAACTGCCCGACGTCAGGGGCGAAGACAGCGAACGCCGCCATGGTTTCGTGCTTGTCAACGCGGCGCGGGCCGCCGGTGTGCCGCAATTCGTTCACACGTCAGTGGCGCAATCTGGAAACCACACGAGCTTTCCTGGCTGGGACAGCAGCCGCTGGTCGAAAAAGTACTGGACCGATAAGTGGGAGGTCGAAAACGCCGTGCGCACCGCGGGCTTCGCAAATTGGACCGTGCTGCAGCCCGCCTTCATGATGGACAATCTGGCGCGGCCCAAGGTCGGCTTTATGTTTCCTCATCTGCACGAAGGCGAGTTGCTAACCGCGCTTCTGCCTGACACAAATCTGGACTTCATTGCGGCCGATGACGTGGGTGCATTCGCTGCGGCTTCGATGACTGACCCGGCGCGCTGGCATGAGCAGAGTATCCCGCTCGCCGCCGAATCGCTAACGATGTCCCAGGTAGCCGCGACACTCGCCAATGCGCTGAAGATAAATATCAGGGCGACGCACGTGAGGCCGCAGGATACGATCGCGCGCGGCATCTCTCCGGGCTGGGTGAACACGCAGGAATGGATCAACGAGGTAGGCTATCGCGTCGACATCGACAAGGTGAAGTCGTATGGACTTCCGCTGACGTCTCTGCGGGAATGGGCCGAGGCGCATGGCAGTTGCATTCCTGCATCCAACGCCCCTACCCATGAATAACCTGACGACACCGGGCCTGAACGCCGGCCCGCGAATGCCGCTGGCGAGTTGGCATCACGCCCGACTTCAAACAATGATGGAGTCTGCGTGATGACGAGTGCGGTGCCTTCGTGGTTCGAATGGGCTTTGCAACAGCCACGCCAGTCGCATTTCACGGATGCCAGCGGCACACGCATCCATCACGTATCATGGAACGCGGGCGACACCCACAAGCCCGGCTTGCTGTTCGCGCATGGCTTCCTGGGGCACAGCCACTGGTGGGACTTTATCGCTCCATTTTTCACTGAGCAATTTCGCGTGTTCGCGTTTGATTTCAGCGGCATGGGAGAGAGTGGTCATCGCGACGAGTACCGATCCGACAGTTTTGTTCGTGACTTCGCCGCCGTGCTTAAGGCCGCTGCCATCGCTCCCGGCGTTATTGTGGCGCATAGTTTTGGCGGCTCGCGCCTCCTGCAGGCGTGCGCGACATTCCCCGAACTGATCCGCCACGCAATCGTGCTCGACTCATACTACATGCTGCCTGGCGATCTACGTCCCGTGATCGACAGGCGCCCCGCACCGCGGCCGTATCCCGACGCCAATACCGGCATGGCGCACTTCCGGCTTATCCCTGGACAGGACTGCGAGCCGTGGTTGATCGATCACCTTGCCCGGACCTCCCTGCGTCAAACTGAGGCGGGTTGGACCTGGCGCTTCGACCCATCGCTGCGCCACGTTCAGCCGGTCGATGGTGATGAGAGTCTGCTGAGCCGCATAACGGTCCCCGTGACCTATGTACACGCGGAAATGAGCGCGGTCGTCAGCGCCGACAGGGCCAACAGAATCGTCGCAGCCATCCCCAATGCGCGGGGACCCGTCACTATGGCTCAGGCTCACCACCACCTTATGCTGGATCACCCGTTGGCACTCGTCGATCTGCTGCGGAGTTTGCTGGAGCAATCGTCATGAAAGCGACGGCTACCTACAGTGACTGGATACCTGATGTCCCGTTGAACGTACTGTTGTCGAGGGCTGCTCAGGCCAACCCTGCGACGCGCATGCACTTTCACACTGAGGAAGGCGTGACGAGCGTCACCACGTTAGAGCTGACCAGGCACGCAGCTCGACTCGCTCGCGGCCTGCGCGCCGTCGGTCTGCGTCGCGGCGACGCTATTGCCATGCAACTGCCAACGCAGCGGGAAACCGCGGTACTCTACCTGGCTGCACTGGAGATCGGTGCCGTACTGGTACCTGTTGTGCACATCTACGGACCTGCCGAAGTTCGGTTTATTCTGAAGCAGTCACGGGCGCGATTCCTCTGTGTACCTGAGCGCTGGCGTGGGATCGATTTTCTGGAGCGTGTCGAGGCGCTCGGCAGCCTGCCAGATCTGGAGCGTGTAATCGTTGTGGGTGATTCCACGCCTCAAAACGGCATCACGCTGAGGGCGGTCGAAGCACTTTCGCTGGACAGGAAAATCAACGTCGATGCGTCGCCCCCGCAGCCGCAGGATGTTTGCCTGCTGCTTTATACCTCAGGAACCACGGCTGCCCCAAAGGGCGTTCAGCACACTCACCAGACTGTCGGGGCCGAGTGGTCGATTCCGTTCATCGACGGCTCGGGGCCCTATCTCACCCCCTTCCCCGCCGGCCACATCGCCGGCTTCAACTTCCTGCTCCGTCCTTTCGTGACCGCCACTGACATGGTGTTCATGGACCGTTGGGACGCACCGCTTGCGGTCGAACTGATCGAGCACTACCGTGTTCGCCTGTCAGGGGGAACACCGTTCCATCTGCAGGGCCTGCTCGAAGCAGCACGTCACAGCGGACGCGACCTTTCATCTCTGGCCACTTATGGACTGGGGGGAACCGGCGTCACGCCCGAACACGTCGCGCTAGCCGACCGCGCCGGCTTCGCTGGCACGCGCGCCTATGGCCTGACCGAACACTCGACGGTCAGTACCGGCTGGTGCGACAGCCCATTCACCGAGCGCGCGTGCACAGACGGTCGCGTGCAACCTGGCAGCCAAGTGCGCATCGTCGACGAGTTGGACCGTGATCTGGCAACCGGAAGTGAGGGCGAGATTCTGACAAAGGGTCCCGAACTGTTTGTCGGCTACACGGACCCGTCACTCAGTACAAACGCCTTTACCCCCGACGGCTGGTTTCGTACAGGCGACATCGGCAAGCTCGATGCGGCGAACTGCCTGACGATAACCGACCGTAAAAAAGACATTGTGATTCGTGGTGGCGAGAACATCTCATCACAGGAGGTCGAGCGTGTGCTGGCCACACATAACGCGATACGGGACGTGGCCGTGGTGGCCCAACGCGATTCGCGGTACGGCGAAAAGGTATGCGCTGTCGTCGTGCTCCAGAAGGGATCCACGCTCGACCTCGCCACGGTGCAGAGACATTTCGCCGAGGCAGGAGTAGCGCGGCAAAAGACACCCGAAAATCTGCTTATCGTCGAAGAATTGCCACGTACGGCATCCGGGAAAGTACGTAAAGGCGACCTGCGTGCGCAGGTCAATTTGCAACTGGCTGGCTCATGACAACCAGAACACAGAAGGAGACACTCAAGTGATTGACAGCTCCGCTAGCATGTACGGAATGCCTCCCCAACTGCAGGTCACGGCTGACGGCCCACTGCGGTTTATCACCCTCAACAGGCCGGACGAACTGAACGCATCGTCCACTGAAATGTTGTTTGCCTATGCGGATCTATTTGCCCGGCTCGCGAAGGATAGCGAAGCTCGTGTCGCGATCCTGACTGGCTCGGGACGTGCATTCAGCGCAGGCGGAGACTTCCACCACTTCGTCAAGACACTCGATGATCCGGCGTTCGCGCGCGAGGTTCAGGAGAATGCGCGCCGTGTGATTCATAGCATCATTGATTTGCCGATCCCTATCATCGCCGCTGTCAATGGACCGGCAGTCGGATTCGGCGCTACCCTCGCAACGCTCTGTGACATCGTGTTGATGTCGGACCGCGCGTTCCTCGCCGAGCCCCATATCAATATCGGGCTGGTAGTGGGTGACGGAATCTCGGTGTCGTGGCCGCTGTACATGAGCCTGTTGCGCGCCAAAGAACTTATTTTCACCGGCGACCGGATCACGGCACAGCAGGCGGTCGAGTATGGCCTCGCGAACCGTGTGGTCACCGCTGACCAGTTGATGGACGAGGCCCGCAAACTTGCGGACAAGCTACTCGCGCAGCCACAAATTGCGCTGCGGGAAACCAAGAAGATCATGAACACCTTCTTGCGTCAGAGCGCGTCGCATGTTCTCGACACCACGCTGGCGACTCAGCTTTCCGCGACGCTAAGCGACGAACATCATCAACTGGCCCGGGCATTTCTGGCTAGGCAAGCGCGCAGCTAGCTTGCAATCCGGAGTATTTCATGCGCCCTCAGCTTTTTAGAACGCGTATTACTGATCTTCTTGGTATCCGGCATCCGGTATTGTGTGGTGGCCTCGGTCCGCGTGTCTCCGACGCGGCCTATGTGGCCGCCGTGGTCAATGCCGGCGGCGTGGGTTTTATCGTGGCGGCGGGTTTCGCAGACCCTGACGAATTCCGCGTGCAACTCAAGCGCTGTCGCGAACTAACGGCAGGGCAGCCTTTTGGCGTCAATCTGTACATCTCACGGCAAAGCGGTGGACTTGCCAGGGTCACCGAGCAGATTCGCATCCTGATCGAAGAAGGGGTTTGTTGCGTGGAGACTGCCGGCGCCAGTCCAGAGCCCGTCATCCCTGTCTTGCGTGAGGCAGGTGTGAAGATCCTGCACAAGGTCCCAGCCATCAAATATGCCCGCAGCGCCGCCCGTCTGGGCGTCGATGCCATCATTTTGGTGGGTAACGATTGCGGAGGGCACCCGGGCCTCTTTGGCATTAGCAGCATGGTGCAGGGGGCGCATGGCCCTTCGGTCATCGACCTGCCCATGGTGATTGGTGGCGGCATTGGCACAGGTCGGCAAATGGCTGCCGTACTGGCCATGGGCGCAGAAGGCATCATCATGGGATCCCGGATGATGGTTGCGGAAGAGCTGTGGATACACGAAACCTACAAAGCGAAAGTCGTGCGTGGAGACGGCACGGAGACCGTCGTGGTGAAACGTGCGATTGATGATCCCCATCGCGTCCTTCTCAACGACAGCGCTCGCGCCGTACTCACACTCGACGATGCAAAAATCACCGACTTTGAACAGTTTCGTCCCCACGTGATGGGGGCGCTTGCGCACAAAGCGTATTTGAGCGGGGACACGAGTCAGGGCATGCTGGATTATGGTCCCGCTGTCGTCTTCGCCGATGCCGTGAAGCCTGTGGAAGCGATCTTTGACGAGATTATCGATGATGCTGCAATCGCCATGAGACGTCTTAACGGTTTGGAAACGCCAGGCAACCGATGTGACGCAGAATTCGTCTGAAATATCTCGTTGCGAGCCTTTCATCCAACCTCGTCGCAGCGGAATCGTTCCGATGGAGATTGCCTGCTGCATTCAGGCGGTACAGCAGCGCTCCAGGAGGTATCGGCAGCGTCCAGATGCGAAAAACGTCGGCACGAGTCCGCCTAAGGCTACGTCGATCGGCGGCGTGATGCGCATGTCCTCGCCCTGTATCAACTCACCATGAAGCCTCCATCGACCGCGAGCAGTTGACCCGTCACATAACTCGAGGCCGAACTCGCGAGGAAAAGAATTACATTGGCGACTTCAAGCGGGTCAGCCATTCGTCCAAGCGGAATCCGGCCTTCCCCAATAATCGGCCCGCGAATCTTGAAGGTATGGCTAATGTTCTGACCACCTTCCGTGCGCATACCGCCGGGCAGCACCGAATTGACGCGAATGTTGTCGGCCGCGAATTCGCTGGCGAGCGTGCGCGTCAGGCTGTCGACTCCGCTCTTCGCGGCATCGTAATGCACATTGACTCCCCATAGCGTCGTGCGTACTGCCCCAACCGTCGACACATTGACGATCGCTCCGCCTTTTCCGGCCGAGCGCATGTGCTGGATGGCTTCGCGGACGCAAAGAAAGGTGCCGCGCGCAGTGACGTGATGCATGCGGTCCCATTGTTCCACGCTCATATCGAAGAACTCGGCCTTCGATCGATCCGCCGCGTTGTTCACCAGGATATCCGCGGCGCCGAAGTGATCGATGGAGCGCGCGAACAGTTGCTTCACGGACGCCTCCTCCGACACATCCGCCTGTACTGCGACTGCACTCCCGCCATGACTTTCGATTGCATCGGCGGTAGCCTGCGCCGCTTCGAGATTCAGATCTGCGATCACCACTTGCGCGCCCATCCCGGCGAACAGTGCCGCCGTCGTGCGACCAAGTCCCGAGGCGGAGCCGGTGATGATCGCGGTCTTGCCTTCCAGACCAAACGTGCTCGCAAGCCGCGCATCGATTGCTTCGCGTGAATTCATATCGGTGCCCTGGTTGTACTGTTCGGGAGGGGTGCACGAACACGTCGATTACAGCATCTTCAGGCCGCAGAAGACGCTGCTGGGTCCAAACACCCAGGAACCATGGTTGTCGGTCGGGAGGACGTCAACACCCAGTGAAGCAAAACCATATCGAGCTTTCTTTCCAGTCCAACCTCACCGCTGCATCAGATCGTAAGCGCAGAGTGCCGCGATCTCAGTCACCCCGCCGTCTACCGGCAAACACACGCCGGTAATGAAGCGCGCCTCATCGCTCGCGAGGAACAAGGCCGCTGACGCAACGTCCCAGGCATCTCCTTCGATCGCGAGCGGCGCAACTTTACGGCGCCGCTCTTTTGCCTGCTCGTCCAGCATGCTCTCGACCATCGGTGTGAAGATATGCCCCGGCGCGATGGCATTGGCGCGGACTCCGTCGCGACCGTATACCACCGCCAGTTCACGCGTCAGCGCAATCATGCCCGCCTTTGACGACCCATATGCCGCCGCCCCGTGACTCCGGATACCCGCTGTCGAGCTGATGTTGATCACTGCACCACCTCCACCGGCAACCAGATGAGGTGCCGCACTTCGGCTCATCAGAAACGCACTCTTCAGATTCACGTCGATGATGCGGTCCCACGAGGCTTCGTCAAGATTCTCGAAACGGCCGCCAGCGCCTGCCACTCCCACGTTATTGACCAATACGTGCAGCGCGCCATAGCGCTCCACAGTGGCCGCGACGACGCGTGCGCATGCGTCGCTGTCGGTGACATCGCCGGCACAAACGAACGCATTGCCGCCTGCTTCGAGGATCATCGCGAGCGTTCCAGCGGCCCGATCCTCGTCCCGATCGACGAGGCAAACCGACGCGCCTTCGCGCGCGAAAAGGCAAGCGATCGCCTTACCGGTACCGACGCCATCGCCTTGCGAACCAGCGCCAGTCACGATTGCGACCTTGCCCGCCAGACGCTGGCGGAATGTCTTTGGATAAGGCATTTTCTACCCGATGTGAGTTTGCGCGCTGAGCCGTCAGTGCGGCGGACGCAAGACCGTTGCCCGCCCATCACGTGATGCCAGAATCACCTCATCACCCGTGTGAAAGTGCATCGGAATCTCGTCGAGCGGGACCTTCCTGCCATCGATCCCCCGGCTGTACGTGCTCTCATCGAGTGCGAACGTGCCGCTGCGGCCGTCCTCTCCTTGCACCGCTACCTCACGATGCGTGAGCGAAGTGATCTTGCCGATGATCGGCGTGTCGCCGGACGCAGCCATCACCCGTATATCCATCGAGAGCCGGAAACGGTCCGAGTAATTCGCCACCCCCGTGTGCGGGGTGTTCAGATGCATGATGACGACATCGCCCGGGCGATACGTCGTGCGTCGCCATGCGTGCGTTGGCACAGCGCCGTCAGGAACGGGAAACAGCGGTGGCTGAGAAAGATCGTGCAGATACGGCCCCTTGTGCAGCCCTTCGGCAAGAACAAGACCGCCGACATCCGGGTCGATCTCCACGAGCGGAATCCAGCAGATAGCGAACGGAATCCCCGCGTTGTAGAAGCCGTCCTGATGGACGTAGTCGAAGCGGGGACGTGTGCTATCCTGCGCCGGCGGCGTAGCGCGGTACTCAACCGTAGGAATCCAGAACGGTTCGTCGGCAAGTAACTGGCTGAAAAATCGATGAATGGCGGGCTCAGCAACGAACGGCTTCCATGTCTTGCGCGCCGCGAGCGATTCCATGCGGAACGGAAAGTCATCAAGGCTCTTGCCGCTGTATCGCGCAACCGGATCGCCCGGCGCAATCACGCCCAGCCGCGAAAGCTCGTCCAGAAATACGCTGCGCAACCGCCCTACCGCTTCCGTATCCAGCACATCGCGGAAGAACCAGTAGCCATCGCGCTCCCAGGCTGCCTGGAGTGCTGCGTGATCGTCAAGAATATCGTTCGATACGTGCAGTTCCTGCATGGCCGGCAGTACGCCAGCAACAAGCACTGTACTCATTTCGTCTCCTTGTTATTCGCCGTGGTTTTATTCGCACGGTCGACATCTCCACCCGAAGGGCTCGAATTCAGTGTAATCTTGACGACAAGTTAATGCAACTATCAGTTGCATTAACTGCACTAGACATTCCGGCTCTGGTCGTGCCGAAAATCCGGGCACCCGCCACCCCGCGTCTCGAAGGCGTGCCCGCCATCGCGGCATCGTGCCGCGCTCCAGCACTGCGGCACCGAAACGGGAGGCATAAGCCGTATCCACTGCCTCGGTCTGAAAGCGCGTCTCGTTGATAGCAAAGATGAAATAGCCGTAGGCGAGATCTCGCCGATTTCCAACCAGAAGGATCCGTGCCCGCATCAAAGCAGCGAGGCGTGTTCATATCGGTGAACGGCAAATCATCCTGATGGTTGAGCATCAGTGTCACGACGTCGCCGTCTCGCTACTCCACCACTAGACCATCCAATTCCGCCCTCGCCCGAATATGTGATCGCATCGTCGCGCAGACGGCCTGTCGTTGACAACATGGGGAAAACCACACGATGAAAAACGTTGCACTTTTCGAACAGTGTACATATAGTTGCCTCCAATCGCAGATACTTTTTCGGCAGAAATCCAGTGGATCACTCGTCAGAACTGCAGCTTGAGGACGACCGGGCGGATGTTGAACCCGCGTCTGTGGAAGGCTCGAATATCTACCGCTCAGAGGAAAGCGTCGCGTACCGGATGAACCAGGTACGCCTTCTGTTGTGCAACGCAATCGACGCACAACTCGCGGCAAGTGGCCTGTCCGCGCTGCAATGGGGTGTGTTGAAAGCGCTGTTCGACGGCCGCGCAAGAACGCCCACCGAGCTGTACCGCATCCTGCTGTCCGATAGTGGGGCAATGACCCGCCAGCTCGATTTCCTTGAAAAGCGCGGGTTTGTGCGTCGCGAGCGCAATGAGTCGGATAGACGTAGCGTCTATCTGGTGCTGACCGACGCTGGCCGCACCGTGACCTGCAAAACGCTTCCACTTATTGTCGAGACGAACGACCGGCAGCTGCACGGCTTCACAGGTGATGAAGTGAAAGCGCTGAAGCAGTTCATGGATCGCATGATTGCCAACCTTAGCCGACCAGGACCACCCTAACCCCCTCATTCGCGGGTTCGTCCGGACGCGAGAATCGCACCTTACCGAATCGAGAAGGAATGCCATATGAATCACATCGACGCCCCCACCCGGGAAACCGGGCCTTCGCATCACGGTGCCACCCCACCGCTGCCCGTACCGCACGTCTATCGCGGGCGTACCGTTTCGGGCGATGCGCTCACCCATGTGTCGCGCGATCTCGGCAAGGGATTCTGCACGCCGGCTGTAGAACTGGATGATCTCATCTGGCCGCGCACGCAGGCCGGTCCGGCGTTTGAATTACCGGTCGATCAGGTTATCGACTTTCTCGTTGAACTCGGTCCACGTCTGCATCTGGATGTCAATCCGCTGATGCAACAGGCACTGGAATCGATGATCGAAGTAAGCCCGCTCGGCCGCCGTATTCTGGAAAACTGCTACCGCGATATTCCGAATCTGTTCGCTCGTAACGTGATCGAAGATGAATTGCGCGTCAGCCTCGGCGATACCCATGTGATCGACGGCTGGGTGCCGCGCACATTGCGCGGCCGTCCCAGCCGTCTGCGCGCGTTCCCTCCGCGCCTCGTCCACATACTCGCCGGCAATTCGCCCATGGTGGCGGCGATGACAGTGATGCGCGCTGCACTGACCAAAGGTGTTCACCTACTGAAGCTGCCCTCCAACGACCTGTTTACCGCGACTGCGATCCTGCGCACGATGGCCGAAATCGATCCGGCGCATCCGCTGACGCAGTCGTTTTCGGCGGCTTACTGGCGCGGTGGAGATGAGAACATCGAGTCGATCCTGTACCGCCCGCAGTACTTCGACAAGCTCGTGGTGTGGGGCGGCGAAAGCGCCGTGCGTCACGTGATGCGTTACGCGGGCCCCGGCCTTGAACTGGTCGCTTTCGACCCCAAGGTATCGATCTCGCTGATCGGGCGAGAGGCATTCGCCTCGGACGAACTGCTTCGGCAGGTGGCGCGCGCTGGCGCGGCCGACGTGCAATCGTTCAACCAGGACGCGTGCAATGCGAGCCGCTATCAGTTCATCGAAGGCGACGAGGACGATGCCGACCGCTATTGCGAATACCTTGCGGCCGCGCTCGGCGAAGACTTCCGCTACGGCGATGGCCAGGGCCCAGTAGTACCGAACGACATCCGCGAGGCCGTTAATGTATTGCGCGAAATGGAACCCATCTATCGCGTGTTCGGCGGTTACGACGGGAAAGGCCTCGTGGTCCGGTCGGACGAACTGGTCGACTTCCATCCCATCTGCAAGACCGTGAACGTGGTGCCCGTGCAGAGTCTGCGTGATGCGACCCGCTTTGCAACCGTAGCGACCCAGACTGTCGGCATCTACCCGCCGCACCGAGTCGATGAAGTTCGCGACGCGCTTGCTTGTGCCGGCGTGCAGCGCATGGTGGCGCTTGGCGAATCGATTTCGGACGGCGTCGGCGGCTATCCGCATGATGGCATGTTTCCCATACACCGCTTCATGAAGTGGGTATCCGAAGAAGCGGGCGATAACATCTGATTGGAGACGCCGTCATGCCAGCTCTTGATACCCTGCTGCAACTGACCGATCATCCCGATCCGTTTCGCAACGCCCCCGACGACCTTCAGGCCATCCAGTTGCAGGCCCTGCGCGAGCGGTTTGTGCAGCGGCGTCAACAGATCCGCATTCTCGACAAACGTGCGACCGACGCAGGCGTCACCGAACTGTCAAGTCTCGACGATGCGGTGCCTTTGCTGTTTGCCGACGCAGTGTACAAGAGCTATCCCGAGTCCTTTATCGAACAGGGAAAGTGGAGCCGTCTGACAGCATGGCTGCAGACGCTTACGGCGCGGAAAATCGAGGGACCCGATTACGCCAACGTCGCGGACATGGACGACTGGATCAACGAGTTGCGCCGCAACGGCCACTACGTAATGAGCTCCAGTGGCACGTCGGGCAAACAATCGTTTATCTACCAAAGCGGCGTGGACCGCGAACTCGGCTGGCGGCTGATGGGACAAGGCATCCGTTGGGCGGCGAGCGCCATGCGCGATTCGTCGCGCCGTTACCCAGTGTTCCTGCTGACGCCCTCGTCCGGTTCTTATACCGGTACGGAGCGGATGTCGAAGTTCGCGGAATCGATCGCCATACCGGGCGACATTCATTACATGTCCGACGTGCCGCAAAGCGCGGCGCATACCACGCGCATGGCGCGCATGCGCCGCGCCATCGCCGACGGCACGGCCCGGCCCAGTGAGATCGCCAGCTTCCAGGCCGAGAGTCGTGAACGCGGCGAGCGTGTGCAGGCTGACTTCCGTCGGTTTATTGATCTGCTGCTGGAGCGGCGCCACGAACCGATGTTTATCATGGGCATGATGGGCATGCTGTATCAGATTGTCGCGACCGCCCGCGAGCGCGGCATACCCGACGGCGATTTTCATCCGGACACGGTCATCACCATCGGCGGCGGCAAGAAAGGCGCGAATCTCCCCGAGGACTTCCAGCAACAGTGCGCGCGCTTCTTCAATTTCAACGCGACCAATTTCAATGACGGCTACGGCATGGGCGAGATATCCGGCTTTTGCCCCTGGTTCCACGCCGCCAACGCGTGGGCTGTACCGCCATGGCTTGTGCCGCTCGTACTCGACTCCACGGGCGAAAGGTTGCTCAATCCGCCCGATGGCAAAGGTGTCGTCGAGGGTCGACTCGCGATCGTCGATCTGCTGGCCGATGGACGCTGGGGCGGCGTGATCGGCGGCGACAAGGTGGTTGTGGAGTTCGGCCATGACATCGATGGCGTGCGCACACCTGTCATCCGCGACGTGATGCGCTACAAGGACCTGCCGGGCGGCGACGACAAGCTGTCGTGTGCCGGCACCCTCGATGCCTATGTACGCGGCGAGCTGGGCGACATGGTCGAAGCAGCCCGTCCCGCCTGATATCCCCTTTGAATTCACAAGAGAGAGTTTTAATGACTGCCATATCGACATCCGCCGCTGTCTGGCTAATCACGGGTGTGTCGTCCGGCTTCGGCCGAGCCCTCGCCGAAGCGGTACTCGCGCGTGGCGACCAGGTGGTCGGCACCGTGCGCAACCCGTCGCAGATTGCGGCGTTCGAGCAGATGTCGCCGGCCGGCCTGGCACACGGGGTGCTGCTCGACGTCACCGACGCGTCGGCGGTGCCGCAGGCAATCGAGCAGGCGCTCGAGCGCACGGGCAGGATCGACGTGCTCGTCAACAACGCTGGGTACGGTCTGTTCGGTGCGCTCGAAGAGGTGTCCGACACCGAGGCCAGACAGGTGTTTGACACCAATTTCTTCGGTACTGTGAACACCGTCCGGGCCGTGTTGCCGCACTTCCGCGAGCGAGGCGCCGGACATATCGTCAACCTGTCGTCAGTCGCGGGTTTGATCGGCATCACCGGGTGCAGCCTCTATTGCGCGTCCAAGCATGCAGTCGAGGGCCTGTCCGAGTCCCTGGCGCAAGAGCTCAAGCCGTTCGGCATACGCGTCATGCTGGTTGAACCAGGCGGCTTTCGCACGAATTTCGCTGGTAGCTCGCTGCGGTGGAGCGAAGCCGTTGTACCTGCGTACGCAGAAACCGTGGGCACGATGCGCGAGCAGATGACCCACTATCACGGCACCCAGTCAGGGGATCCGGCCAAGGCCGCTGCTGCGATCATCCAGGCGGTCCAGGCCGACGAACCGCCTTTGAGGCTAGCCCTCGGACCCGATGCGGTCAGCGTGGCGCGCAACAAACTTGCGGGATTGCAGAAGAACCTCGACGCGTGGGCCGAAGTCTCGACCGCCACGGATTTCGATCAATAGCGCAGTACCGCATCCATACGCCGGAGACACCATGTCGACCCTCGAATGCTTTTACGACCTGCTTGAACAGGATGCCGATCCTTTTCGCCGCCATCCCGACAATCTGCGTGCGCTCCAGCTGGCGGCGATGCAGGAGCGCTTTGCGCAGCGCCGCGAACAGATAAGGCTCCTGGGTCGCCGTGCCGCTGACATGGGCGTCGATGCGGTTCACAGCGAAGCCGATATGGTGCCGCTGCTGTTCGCGCATCAAATTTACAAGAGCTACCCAGAACAGTTCGTGGAAAACGGCCGCTGGAAACACCTGAACACCTGGCTGCAAACGCTGACGAGCCGACCCGTGACCGACGTCGATGTCGATGGCGTCGACAACGTCGATGCATGGATGGATCGCCTGCGCGGTGCCGGGCACTATGTGTTCAGTTCCAGTGGCACTTCCGGCAAATGCAGTTTCATCAGTCAGACGCGCGCCGACCTGGACCGTGTGACGGCGTCCTGCGTGAAACTTGGCTTGTTTGGCAACAAGCTCATCGAGCGGGATTTCGGCAAGCGTCCAGTCTTTTTGATGATGCCGCCGCGCGGTGCCCATCGTCATGTCGAACCGGTACTGAGCGCCGCCGCGCAGCTCGGAAGCGAAAGCACGTTGATGTTCGACGATCCGGCGCTCGCATCGTCCACGATCGAGATGGGCCGCATGCGTCGCGCGATCGCGGACGGCAGTGCAAAGCCGAGCGCGATCGCGGCATTCCAGGAAAAGGCAGCATCGCGTCAGCGACACACCGGCGCGATGATCGACCGCTTTCTGGACAAGCTACTCGCTCACCGCGACGTACCTGTGCTTGTGCAAGGCAACTGGTCGCTGCACTGGATGCTGGTCGAGCACGCACGCCGGCGCGGCGTCGCGGATGGCATCTGTCATCCCGAAACCGTCATCACCACAGGCGGCGGATTGAAAGGCACCCAGGCGCCCGCCGATTTCCGCAAGCAGATCATTGCCTTTTACGGCATCGAGCCAGAGAACGTCCAGAACAGCTATGGCATGTCGGAAATGATCGGCACCGGCCCATGGTCTGAAGTGGCGCAAGGCTATGCAGTCTGTCCATGGATCGTTCCGTTTGTGCTCGACAAGGCGGGCGAAAAGCTGCTAAACCCCGCCGACGGGAAGGGACGCGTCGAAGGCCGCTTCGCATTTTTCGATCTGCTTGCCGAAGGGTACTGGGGCGGCTTCATTGCTGGAGACAAGGTCACGATCGACTTCTCGCCCGAAGATCCCACTGACGGCCTTCAGGGGCCTCTCGTCAGGCAGGTCGGCCGCTATGCGGATCTCGAGGAAGGCGAGGACAAGCTGTCGTGCGCGGGCACGATGGAGTCTTACGTTCGTGGCATGATCGACGTCTGACGCGCCAGCCTGCGCGAAGCCTGTTCCACTTCCAGACCGGCCGCGCCGCGACCCCGCTCGCGATGATCGCCTCGCCCTCGAATAGCCCTCGCGTCCGCCCTACTGGCGGACCGCAAGGGACGTGAGTACACTTTCACCTTTCTCACTGGTCGCCCCTTGCCCATGGCCAAATCGCCGGCACTTCGAGCTTCGCCCGCCCCTTCTGTCGGCGCCGTGGCGGTCCCAGCCACCCCGCGCGCGGCTGGGCGGCCCACGCAGGACGCTGCCGCCGAATTGCGCGAAAGACTGTTAAGGGCGGCTACGCAGATTTTTCGTGCAGAGGGTTTCGGCGCGGCGAGAGTCGAAGAGATCGCGGCGCGCGCGGGAATCAGCAAAACGACCGTCTACCGGCAGTTCGGCACCAAAGAGGACCTGTTTCGCGCCGCGGTATGGCACGGCATGCAGGATCTGCGTGGCAGGATCGAGCAACTGCTCATACCGCGCCGCCACTTCGCGAAGACGCTGTCGCTCCTTTTGAGCACGCTGACTGAACATATGGCGTCCACGGACACGATCGAAATCACCCGTGTGGTAGTGGGCGAATCGAATCGCTTTCCGGACGTGGCGAATGGATTCCTTCAATATGTGAACGCGATGCTCGAGCCGGTGGCGGACTTCATTGCCTCCGCTGCCCGCGACGGCACGATCAGCGTACCCGACGCACCCGATGCCGCACGCGACCTGCTAACGCTGGTGGCCGGCAGCACCGAAGTGCTGATGGGTATTCCGACCACACGCGCGCAACGCTTGCAGCGCGCCGCGCACATTCAGCAGTTGTTGCTCCTGGCGTGGAGGTACAAAGCGCCCAGCCAGACCGACGCCGCGCAGACCTAGCGCCCGACAGCCGCCCGACGCCTCCATCTGCCCCATCACCTGGAATTGCGCTGATGCCTGAGCGATACGTTGACCGTTCGCCCAGATCGAACAATCAGAAAACACCACGCGCTTACCGGTTCGAAGCACCTCCACGTGAGCCTCGACCCAATCGCCGGGCTGAGCGTTACCCAGAAAATTGACCGTCAAACTGGTGGTCAAAACCTTGAGTGCGGGCTCGCGCGAATACTTGCTCGCCCATTTGATGGCGGTATCCGCCAGCATGCAGACCATTCCGCCGTGCATCATCTGCCCGAGGTTGCAATGTTGCTCGCGCACACGCATCCCGACCACCGGCCCCCGCTCGCTTTTCCTGTACCAGGTCGCGCCGACCAGTTCGTGGAACGGCCCGAACGCCGGCATCAGTTCGAACCCCTCGGGGACATCATCGACGTCGTCCTCCGCAACGCGGGCCACAGCATTGATCAGGGTTTGCATCAAACGTTCTCCTTGCGCGCCTTTTTGTGCCTTGCGACGGGACGACACGCTTCTTCATGATAAAAATGTAGCGTATCATTATTCGCACACAAGTCAACTATACGTACGGAGACGAAGTTGATCACTGCGCCCTTATTTACACCACTGTCGGTCCGCGGAGTCACGCTCGCAAACCGTGTCGTCATGTCGCCCATGACCCGGGGCTTCTCTCCTGACGGCCTGCCAGGACCCGATGTCGCTTCGTACTACCAGCGGCGCGCCGAAGGCGAGACGGGACTCATCATCACTGAAGGCGTCGGCATCGATCATCCATCGGCGCTCGGTGAAGCCGGACTCGGAGAGAATTCGATTCCGACGCTGGCAGGATCAGAGTCGGTCGAAGCCTGGCGGCGCGTGACGGATGGGGTTCACGCGAGTGGCGGTGTGATTTTCCCGCAGTTGTGGCATATGGGTCCGATGAAGGAAGCCAATACCGGGCCTGTCCCCACTGCTCCGCCGATGCGTCCGTCTGGACTGTGGGGCCCGGCGGGTCGCCAGACCTCGCTCGACGCAAACTATCTGACTCGCGTGCAACCCGCCACCCGCGCAATGACCGACGAAGAGATCGCCGATGTCATCGCCGCCTATCGCCGCAGCGCGTCGTATGCGAAAGCTGCGGGATTCGACGGGATCGCCCTCCACGGCGGCCACGGTTATCTCATCGATTCGTTTCTGTGGAACGAAACCAATCAACGCATCGACGCGTGGGGCAAAGACCGGGCCGCGAGGAGCCGTTTCGCCGCGGAGGTGGTGCGCGCAATCCGTGCGGAGATCGGCGATACGATCCCCATCAGTTTCCGCTTTTCGCAGTGGAAGCAGCAGGATTTCAAGGCGCGACTTGCAACCACGCCCGACGAGCTCGAACAGATTCTCACCCCGCTCGCCGAGGCTGGCGTCGATATCTTCGAGGCAAGCACACGGTATTTCAATCGCGCAGAGTTCGAAGGCTCGGATATGAATCTCGCCGGCTGGGCGAAAAAGGTGACTGGCAAGCTGTCGATGACCGTCGGCGGAATCGGGATCAACAAGGGCTACTATGACTCGATGGCGGGCGCGGAAACGATTGCTCAACCCGACCTCGCCCCCTTGCTCGCTCGCTTCCTTAGCGGCGAATTCGATCTGATCGGCGTGGGACGATCGTTGCTGCACGATGCGCAGTGGGCCCGACGCGCACGCCTCGGCGAGCCGTTCCTTGGTTTCAGCACGGATTCTCTGACGAGCCTGACCTGAGCACCAGAGTCTTCAATCCGACAGCGGAACGGAGGTCCAATCCGCTGTCGGTCTGTTCGGGTCGCACAGGTTGATCGCAACAACGAGCGGCTCGACGCCGCGTGATCTACAAGCGGCCGGTGACGGGGATCGACGCGCCCGTCACGGCAGACGCAGCGCGCGAAGCGAGGAAGAGAATAACCGCTGCGATGTCTGCGGGCTGCACCCAGCGCGAAAAATCGGCATCGGGCATGTCCTTGCGGTTCTGCGGCGTATCAATGATCCCCGGCAGGATCGCGTTGACGGTAATCCCGCGATCCTTCAGCTCATCGGAGAGGGCCTCGGTGAGGCGCAGCACACCGGCCTTCGACGCTGCATAGGCGCCCATCCCCGCGCCAGCCCGCAGCGCAGCGCCTGCGCCGATATTGACAATGCGCCCGCCTTCCGGCCCATCCGCGAACTGCTCCAGCGCTGCCCTCGACGCGGTCGCCGCCGTACGGACGTTCATCTGGTACATCAGGTCCCACGTCTCCAGATTGCTGTCCGTCAGCTTTTCCCAGCGAAAGCCGCCGGCCACGTTGATCAGCGCGTTCAGGGGGCCGAGCTGTTCGGCCACCGACGACATGGCCTTCCGCGCGCTACCGAGGTCGGTCAGATCGACACCGCCCAGCGGCCATTGCGCGTCCTGCCCGTCCGGGGTTGGAATATCAGGCGCCGGCGCCCGGTCCAGCAATGCAACCTTCCACCCATCAGCGGCAAATACGCTGCCAACCGCCCGTCCGAGGGTGCCGAACCCTCCTGTAATCGCGACTACACGTTGCATCTGGAACACTCCTGTTTCGACGGCTGCGCGCGATTGGATCGTTCATGCCGCAGCCAGGCGAGCATGACTTAACGGCCCTTGAACACCGGCTCGCGCTTCTCGCGAAACGCATTTACCGCTTCCTGGTGATCCTCGGTCTGATTCGACAGCGCCTCATACGCAATGGACGCATCGAGTATCGAATGAGCGAGCTGCTTCAGACCAATGTTGATCGATGTCTTGGTCCACTGGATAGCCTGTGACGCGCCCGTTGCGAGGCGCTTCGCCATTGCGGCGACGACCGCATCGAGTTCGTCTGCAGGAACGGCATGATTGATCAGCCCGAGGCGAGCCGCCTCTTGCGCGTCGAGCAGATCGCCGGTCAGCAGGTATTCCTTGGCCCTGGCGTAGCCGATCAGTTGCGGCCAGATCACCGCGCCCCCGTCCCCCGCGACGAAACCGACCTTCACATGTGGATCGCCAATCTTCGCGTGGTTTGCCGCATAACTCAGATCGGCGAAGAGCGCGATGGTCGCCCCGAGGCCAACGGCATGACCGTTGATCTTCGCGATGATGGGCTTCGGACAGTCGAGCATCGAAAAGATGATTTTTTTCGCTCGCTGCATGCCGGCGAGAAACAACGACTGATCGTCGATCACCTGCTGCATGTGTTCGATGTCGCCGCCAGCGCTGAACGCGCGACCCGCTCCCGTGAGCACAACGACGCGCGTTTCGGGATCTTCCGCGACATCGACGAAGAGCCGCGACATTTCGATGTCCATCTGTTCGTCGAACGCGTTCAACGTATCGGGGCGGTTGAGGGTAACGGTGAGGATGCCGCCGTCGCGCTCCAGCAACAACGCCTGATAGTCCAGTAAATTCATGGCTTGCCTGTCCACAGTGACGCAAACGCGCGGGACATTGCAAGTTCTCCCACGATCGCTTCCGTAATCATTTGATCAAACAAAAGACCGCACGAGGCACACCTGACGACGTGCCTCGCCGTTATTCAGGCACTCTGCAGTTACGCCCGGACCGGCATGAAGCGGCGTCCGTTGTCGTACATGATTTTCTGGGTGTCCTGTGCGGACAACGGCTCACACGCCTCACGCGCAAAATCGTTCGGTTCGGGCACGCCTTCCGCGTGCGGGTAGTCTGAGCCCATCAACAGAAAGTCCGCCGAGCCGGTTTGCGCGACGATCTGCGCGAGGTCGTCTTCTGGATACGCTACCACGAAGACATTCTCCTTGAAAATCTGGCTCGGCCGGCTCTTCAGCTGACCGCAGGGCCAGTAGCCGTTTTTCGACATGCCCCGGCACTTGTCCATCTTGACCAGCATCGAGGGCACCCATTCGGCACCGTTTTCCGCGCTGCACAGTTTGACGTTCGGAAAACGTTCGAAGAAATTGTAGAAGATGAACGACGAGAGCGTCTCGATCACTGGACGCTCGCCGTAACCATGCATCCATACAAAAGCAGTCTGGCGCTGGCGCGACTGCTGCACCGGCTCGCCCCATACGGCCATATGGTCCTTCATGTAAATCGCTTCGGAAACGTGGAACGTGACGCGCACACCTGCTTCGTTGAGAATCGCCCAGTACGGATCGAAATACGGGTCGGCGGGTGCGCGTCCATTGAACGGTCCCATCGGCATCAGGATCACGCGCACGCCATTTGCCACCAGCCATTTCGCCTCGGCAACAGCGGCGTCGAGATCGTCGAGCGTGACAATCGGGGTACTGTAGATGCGATCCTTGTAGTTGAAGGTCCAGTCATCCAGCATCCAGCGGTTGTAGGCGTGCAGCACGGCGTTTGCAGCGACCGGTTCGTTCAGATAGGAAATACATGCGACCATTTCGCCGACATACATCGTGCACGCCTCGACACCGAATTCATCCATCTTCTTCAGACGCGCGTCGCGGTTAAACATGTCCGCAGTGGGAGGAACCCGCATTTCCACATTATCCTTGCCGTCCTTCATCGCCCGCAGCCATTCGTGCAGTTTCCCGGGCGGCGGCACCAGTCCCTCAGCTGATGTGTAGCCTTCACTGATCTCGACCTTGCGATCGCCGACGTACATGCAGCGATTGCCTTCCGGGGTGACCCGGCTTGTGAACCCCCATTCCTTCTTGAACTTTTCTGGCAGGTAGCGGCTGTACGCGTCCTCCACTTCGTAGAAGTGCGTGTCGGCGTCGTAGATCTTTCCTTGAAAAGTTTGCATGAAAAAGTCTCCTGTTTATGTGACGAGCGATAAGAACCGTACCCTTGAATGAAAGTATCGGTGCACGCAGTTGGCGCACAAACCTCCATATCGAGACGAGAAATCGCAATACCGGATTGATATCAAAAAAAGCGACCGCACCGAAGCAACGCCAGCCCCCTCAATAAACACAACTATACGTACATCGTTCAACTATGAGAGGATACGAAAAATCCAATCCAAGGGGACATCCCATGCTGGCTGACGCACCGCCGCAATCGTCTTGGCGCGAGCCGCTCACAGAAGGTCGGCGGCGCTGGTTCCTGCTCGCGGTGCTGATGTCAGCCGTGGCGGCATCGTCCGGCATCACTGTGATCTACACGATGCTGGTGACGCTGTATCGGGTTTTTCCCGGGTCGGCGTCGGTGGGCTGGACCGTCACCGTCTATTGGCTTGGCGCGGCAATCTTCGCGGCTATCTGCGGGCGCCTGGGTGACCTGCTAGGCTACCGGCGCGTTTTGCTCATCGTGCTGGTGATCGCTGCCGTGGGAGGCGTGGTGGCGGCCTGCGCGCCCAGTATTGCCGTGCTGATCGCGGGCTGCGCAATGCAGTCGATCGCGTCTGGCATCACGCCACTTTCGATGGGGCTCGTCCGCGAAAACCTGCCCGCTCGACAGATCCCTTCTGCGGTCGGGTTAATCAGCGCTGCAGGTATGGTGTCGGCCGGATTGATCTACATCTGCGCCGGTGTTGTAGTCGATCACTACTCGTGGCAAGGCGGGTTCTGGCTCAAGGTGGCGTTGTGTGCGATGACGATCGCGGCGGTGCGTTGCTGCGTGCCGAAATCGCATCGCCGCTCAGGCGCGCGAATCGACTTCGTGCGCGGCCTCGCCTTCGCTCCGGCATTGTGCGCGATCCTCTTTGCGGTACAGCAGGTCCATGCCTGGGGACTCCAGGATCCGCGGATATGGGGCTTGGTGACGGCCAGTCTGGTGGTGCTGTGGCTTTGGACGAGGCATCAGCGCAGGGTAACGGTTCCGCTTATCAACATCCGCTTGCTGGCAAAACGTCAGGTCATTCTCGCGAATGCCTGCATGATGTGCGTGGCGATCGGCGCGATGCAACTCGGACAGGTCTTCTCGCTGCTGTTACAGCAGCCGGCGTGGACGCATGCAGGCTTCGGACTGACCGCGACTCAGGCGGGATTTCTGATGTTCACCATCAACATTGTTGCGATGGTTGCCAGTCCGTGGAGCGGGCGCATCGCTACTCGCTACGAGGCGCGTCGGGCTGCGCTGATGGGCATGACCATGCTGGTGATCACGTGGACCTCCCTGATCCTGCTTCATCGCAGTATGTTGCTGTTCGTTCCGGGCGCGATGCTCTGCTCGTTCGGCCTCGCCTTTGCGCACACCGCCGTCTACAACCTGATCATCGAAGCGACGCCCGCCGAACAGACAGGCGAGGCGACCGGCCTGCTCTATGTATTTTTCTCGTGTTTCTTCGCGGTCGGGGCGCAAGCCGTATTCACGCTGCTGCAGGGCGCATCCGTCAGTGAAGGCGGCGCGTCCTTCCCGGCGGCGCAAAGCTATGTGGCGGTGTTCGGATATGTCGCCGGCAGTGCGCTAGTGGGACTCGTTGTCGCGTATGCGTTACCGAAGCAGGGCAACCCGGGCCGTCGTTCCCGCGTTACGGACGGCGGAGGATTGAGCGGCCCGGCACGCACGCGGTGAGTGTGTGACCGGCGCTGCCGCACGCCGCCGTAAGGTGCCAGAAATGTTGCGCACGCGGGCGCGTCAGCAGCGTTACTCTTCTTCGCTCACTTTGCCCAACGCCGACGCGCGTTGTGCAACGACGAGCATATGTTCCTCCAGGCGTTCCCGTTCGCGATCGAATCGCTCAAGCGGCGCGCCGACCGCCATCGCCGCGATCACTTCGCCATCAGGCCCAAAAATCGGCGACGACAGACCTGCCGAGTCGGGCAGCAGCTCGCCGCGGCTGACCGACAAACCTGTCTCAACAATGTTTTGCAGCTCCTCGCGCAGGACTTTCTTGTTGACTGTTGTGTGCTCGGTGTGGCGCTCGAGTTTGACGGTACGCAGGTACTCGGCCAGAAAATCTTCCGATTGGTACGCCAGCAAAACACGCCCGGCGGCGGTGCAATACAGCGGGCGACGCATCCCGACCAGCATCGAATATCGAACAGACTGTGCACTTTCGATGACGTCGACGTACGTAATGACCTTATGCTCCGCGTCGAGCACGCCGATATAGACCGTTTCGTGAGTGCGCTCCGACAATTCGACCAAATACGGACGCAGCATCTTCGAAAAATTCCACACCGCCATCACATTCGCCGACAGCCGGAAGATGGACGGTCCCAACCGGTACCGGCCGCCGTCGTGCATCAGAAATCCTTCTGCCACTAGCGGCCGCAACAGGTTGAGCAGGCTGCTTTTGGGCGACTCCAGTGCGACATTCAGTTCTGCAAGAGACATCCCGTCCGGCGCTTTCGCCAGTACATCGAACAGCCCGAGCAGGCGAGTCAGCGAACGCGGTCCGGTGACATCTTTGTCTGCCGAGGCCAGGATTTCTTTCGACATATCACTCCCCTTCCATTTAATTCAACTCATTATAAATGAACCATTCACATAGTCTCACGTCGGTCGCCGGTTTAGCACACATATTCTTTGGGGATCCGGGATAACGCCAAGGCCACGAGACGGCCCATTCTCTATATAATTGAACGACGTTCGCAAATTTGACCATGACAACATCGCACAATATTGTGGGCCGGTTTGATCTGTGGCGTGTGTGCGTTTTCCATCGGCATGTTACGAAGGAGTTGATTAATGAACGGACTACAGAACCGTGTTGCGATCGTGACCGGCGGCGGGCAAGGATTAGGGCTCGGTATCGCGACTGCGCTGGCACGAGAAGGCACGAACCTTGTCCTGACGGGACGCACCGAAGCGAAGCTCAGACAGGCGGAGTCAACAATGAAGGCGCATGGCGTTCAAGTACTGGTGGTGCCTGGGGACACGCGCAGGCGCGCCGACGCAGACAACACGGTCGCACTCGCAATCGAACACTTCGGACGCGTCGATGCGCTCGTGAACAACGCGCAAAGCAGCACGCCGGGAGTGCCTCTGGAAGCGGTCACCGATGAAAACTGGTGCGAAACGCTCGAATCCGGCCTTTACGGCACACTGTATTTCATGCAGGCCGTCTTGCCGCACATGAAGCATCAGCGTAGCGGCAGGATCGTTAATTTCGGGTCGCGTACCGGCATCGAAGGCACACAGGGATTCGGTCCGTATGCGGCTGCCAAGGAGGGCATCCGCGGCTTGTCGCGAGTCGCCGCACGCGAATGGGGCGCTTACGGCATTACGGTCAATGTGGTGTGCCCCGCTGCGCTGACACCTGCCGCAAACACATATCTGGAAGCGAATCCCAGCGAACGCGCGCGCTATCTGTCCGAGATTGCGCTTGGTCGTTTTGGCGACCCCGAGAAGGATATTGGACGCGTAGTTGCATTTCTATGCAGCGAGAGCTCGGGTTACGTCACGGGCCAGACCATCAACGTCGATGGCGGTCAGTCGATGCTTTAGATGCGCAAGGCGACTCCCAGATCTTCAACGCGCAACGCCGGTTGGCAACGCAGATTTCTCCTCCATCGAACTTCGCGAGAGTGCGATGAAGTTTGGCCCTTGCTCCTTCACCGGAGTCAGGGCCATTTTTTGCCAGGAGTGCGCCGCATGACAGCGCCTGACGGATCAGGCGATGAGCCTAGATGACCTTGCGCGCACGCAACGCGTCGATATCCGCACTTGACATCTCCAGCAGCTCGCGCAACACCACATCGGTATGCTGGCCGAGCATCGGAGGCGGGGTGCAGGAATCGATCGGCGTGCCAGACATCTTCACCGGATTTGCGACCATTCTCACGGCCTGGTCCGACAGCGGATGCGTGACTTCGACGCACATGCCACGCGCCTGAACATGCGGATCAGCGAACACCTGCTGCAAGTTATTGATTGGACCTGCCGGCACGCCCGCGGCGTCGAGCGCAGACAGCAACTCGTCGCTCTGCCACTGTACGATCAGCGGCTCGAACACCTCGCCGAGCGCCCGGCGGTTCCTGACCCGCAGTGCGATTTCACTAAAACGCGGGTCCATTGCCAGTTCCGGATGGTTCAGCACCTGGCACAACCGCGCATACTGTTCGTTGTTACCCGCCACGATCATGATGTCGCGGTCCGCGCACCGAAACATGCGCGACGGCATGCCACCGTTGCCCTCGGTGCCACGTCGCACTGGAACCTCGCCAGATACCAGATACTGGCTGGCGTAGTGCGAGGTAGCGGCGATCATGGAATCCAGCAGCGAGAGGTCGATATATTGTCCGTCGCGATCCGGTCCACCGCCGGCGTCGCGATGATAGAGCGCCGCTACGATAGCAGACGCTGCATATTGCCCGCAGAGAATATCGGCAAGACTCGGTCCGGTTTTCATCGGACCGCCGCCGGGCACGTCGTCGCCATTTCCCGTGATGCTCATCAGGCCGCCCATCGCCTGGAAAATCGAATCGTAGCCAGGGCGCGGACTGTACGGTCCGGTCTGGCCGAAACCCGTGATCGAGCAGTAGACGAGACGCGGATTGACGAGCTTAAGACTTGCGTAATCGAGACCGTATCGCATCAGGTCTCCTACCTTGTAGTTTTCCAGCAGCACGTCGCATTTCACCACAAGCGACCGGATCAACGCCTGACCCTCGGGGGTCGCGATGTCGCAGGTAATCGACTTCTTGCCACGGTTCGCGCTGATGAAGAAAGTCGATTCACGTGTGTCGTTGCCATCGCGGTCCTTCAGGAACGGCGGCCCGAACTGGCGCGAGTCGTCGCCCTTGCCCGGCCGCTCGACCTTGATCACTTCCGCCCCCAGATCCGCCAGCATCTGAGCACCCCATGGCCCTGCGAGGATGCGGCTCAGATCGAGCACGCGAATCCCGGCCAACGCACCTTTTGTCATATCGAACCGTTTCCGTTGAATTCATGCCGGACGCAACGTCCAGACCTTTCGACCAGGCGTGACAGCGGCACCAGATGCCGCCCGCCAGTGCCCAGCTTGTTGCCAGGTTAGCGCCCGGCAAATCTTGCCGTGCGTTTTTCGACAAACGACTGGACACCCTCTTTGGCATCTTCCGTGTTGTAGAGAACCTGCTGGGTCGACTGGATCTTCGAGTATGCGTCTTGCCAGCCGGACCCGAGCGACAGACGCGCATTTGCCATGGTAGCCTGCACGGCCAGCGGCGCCTGGGCGGCGATGCGCTCCGCGATCTCCAGCGCCCGCTTAAATTCTTCGCCCGCCGGCACCACTTCCTGCACGAAATTCATGCGATACGCCTCCTGTGCCGTGAACTCGTCACCCGTGAGCAGGATCTTCATCGCGTTGCCCCACCCCGCGCGCTCCACCATCCGTATCGTCGCGCCGCAGCCTGCCATGATGCCGCGCCTGACTTCCAGTTGAGAGAAACGGCAGTTATCCGCGGCTACGGCCACCTCTGAGGCCAGCATCAGTTCGACGGCCACAGTGAAGCTGATGCCCTTCAGTGCAATCACCACCGGCTTCTTGCGCAGCGGTTCGCGCAGATTGAACGGGTCGACTTCGCCAACGGGAAAGAGCGGCTTACCCTCGCGGCGCAACGGCACGATCTTCGGCATGTCGAGGCCGGCGGTAAAGTGATCACCCTCCGCATAAAGCAGCCCACAGAAAATATCGGGGCTCGCTTCGAGACGCGTGTACGCCCTCGCCAGTTCCTCGAACATTTTGGGGGTAAAGCCATTGCGCTTTTCCGGACGGTCGATGCCGATCAAGAGAATATGGCCGCGCTGTTCCACGCGGATCTGTCCGTCCTCATGGCGTGTCGTCATGCTGTGCCTCCTTGCCTCTTTTGATGAAGCGTCGACCCGAAGCTCAATTGACAAAGCCCCGTCGCGCATTCAGAATTATAAACATCGTTCAAAATACGGGCAAGCCCGGTCCATGCCGGCTCGCCCAGCCCGGTGCTGCGATGCAGCACCGGAAGCAGGTGCGCACAGTCAGCCTGCCTTGTTGCAACTGCGGCAGGCTGGCATCGGTGTTCGTCCGCATTCATGTAAGGAAAACTCATGGCCTACGAAACGATCATCGTCGAAACGCGCGGCAAAACGGGGCTCATCAAGCTTAACCGACCGCAGGCATACAACGCGCTGAACAACCTCTTGATGGACGAGTTGACTGCCGCGCTCGATGGTTTCGAAGCCGACGAGGCGATTGGTGCAATCGTGCTGACAGGCAATGAGAAAGCATTTGCTGCCGGTGCCGACATTAAGATGATGGGCGAATGGACTTACATGGACGTGTTCAAGAGACAGTTCATCACCTCCAACTGGGAACGCACGGCGCGTTGCCGCAAGCCGGTGATCGCCGCGGTGGCCGGCCTCGCGCTGGGTGGCGGTTGCGAGCTGGCCATGATGTGCGACTTCATTCTCGCTGCCGACAACGCCCGCTTCGCATTACCCGAAATCACGCTCGCGACCATTCCGGGCGCTGGGGGCACACAACGTCTCACCCGGGCACTCGGCAAATCGAAGGCGATGGAAATGATCCTCACGGGTCGCAGGATGGATGCCATCGAAGCCGAACGCTGCGGCCTCGTCAGCCGCATCGTGCCTGTCGACGCATTGGTGGACCAAGCGCTGAAAACGGCGGACGCCATCGCCGGATTCTCGCAACCCGTCGTTGCGATCGCGAAGGAATGTGTCAATCGCGCGTACGAGTCCAGTCTCGCCGAAGGCATCCTGTTCGAGCGACGCATGGCCTACGCAACCTTCGCAACGGAAGACCGCAAGGAAGGTATGGCCGCGTTCGCGGAAAAGCGTCAGCCCGTGTTTCGCAATTGTTGATAATCAGGCGCGGGCATGCATCCGCCTTCGTCAGGATCGATTGAAGCGCATGCATTCGACTGATTCCAATTCAACCTGTCATTCGCCCATATGGCCTTACGACCGACCATGAACCCTCACAAGAATCGCATCACCGAATTGCTTGGCATCGACTACCCGATTATCCAGGGAGGCATGCGCTGGGTGGCTCGCGCGGAGCTCGCGGCCGCAGTCGGCAATGCTGGCGGGCTCGGATTCATTTCCGCTCATACGCATGCGAACGCCGACGCGCTGGCGCTAGAGATCGACCGAGTGCGCGCGCTCGGCGACAAACCGTTCGGCGTAAACCTCACGCTGCTCGGCAGTAACGCCGGGCTCGACTATGAAGGCTACGCGCGCACGATCATTGAACGGGGCGTGCCCGTCGTTGAAACGGCTGGAAGCAATCCCGCGAAATACATCGCCATGTTCAAGGCTGGCGGTGTCAAGGTAATCCACAAGTGCGTTGCCGTGCGGCATGCGCTGAAAGCCGAAGCACTAGGCGCGGACGCGGTGAGTATCGATGGATTCGAATGCGCGGGGCATCCGGGTGAAGACGATATTCCGGGGCTGATCCTGATCCCCGCCGCTGCTGACCAGCTGAAGATTCCGCTGCTCGCGTCCGGCGGGTTCGCCGATGGCCGGGGCCTGATGGCCGCGCTCGCGCTTGGCGCGGACGGCATCAACATGGGCACGCGCTTCATGCTCACGCAGGAATCACGTGTTCATCCGGCCATCAAACAGCGCCTGCTGGAAGCAACCGAGCGGGATACGTTGCTGGTTGGACGCACGCTCGGCGATTCGAGCCGCGTGATCAAAAACAGCGTCAGTCTGGCGGCAGTCGAACTGGAGCGCGCACGTGGCGTCACGTCTGCCGATCTGTATGCGCTGACCGGCGCGAGCCGCTGGATGGACGCATTCGCGAGTGGCGATGTCGAAGGCGGTGCCTTTCCGGCTGGCATGGTGACGGGCCTGATCCACGATCTGCCGACCTGCGCCGATCTGATCACGGCAATCATGCGGCAAGCAGCCGAAATTGCGCAACGCGGCTTCCCGTTCAAGGTGCCTGCCGCATGAAGCTTTCGGGCGTTCGCGTCGTCGATCTGTCGCAGTTCATGCCGGGGCCGATGCTCGCGTCGAATCTTGCCGATCATGGCGCAGACGTCATCAAGGTCGAACCGCTGACAGGCGACGCCGCCCGCGGCTCGCTGGAATCGGACAGCGAGTTTTTTGTCGCGCTCAATCGGGGCAAGCGGAGCATCGCACTCGATCTGAAACATCCCGATGGTCTTGCCGTCGCATTGAGATTGATCGACGAGGCCGATATCGTGATCGAGTCGTCGCGGCCTGGCGTCGCGGCGCGTCTGGGCATCGGTTACGACGCGGTGAGCCGCACCAATCCTCGTCTCGTCTACTGTTCCCTGACAGCCTTCGGTCAGACAGGCCCCCTTTCGCATATGCCGGCGCATGACCCCGTCATCCAGGCCCTGGCGGGAACCTTGCCACGCGACGAGCGCGGCGCGCCCGTGACGTCGGGCGCATCGCTCGCTGCATTGGCGGGCTCGCTCACGGCATTGTCAGCGGTGTTGATGGCGTTGTTGCACGCGCGCGAAACAGGTCGGGGAGACTTCGTCGACATTTCGCTCTACGACGCAGCGCTGACGGCACAACCGCATCTGACTGGACGCGCGCTCAACCCTGTTGAAGGGGACGCTGTCGAAACCGCGCATGGCGGCAATGCGATTGCCCTGCTCGCCGCGTATCGGACGGCCGATTCGCAATGGCTATGTCTCGGCGGCCGCGAACTCGACTTCGCGACCAATCTGCTGACGCCGCTTGGCCGGCCGGATCTGATTGCCGTCGCGGTCGGAGCCGCCGGCGAAGCACAGGCCGATCTGCGTACGTTCCTCACCCAGGTTTTTCTGACGCGCACGCTGGGCGAATGGCTCGCCTGGTTCGAAGGCCGTCGAGTGAGCGTCGCACCGGTGCTGTCGTTACGTGAGGCGCTCGCGCATCCGCACACTCACGCCCGTCAGATGGTGAAAGTGGACGCTGCCGGCCGCCAGCACGGCGCAAGCGCGATTCGGTTCCGGCGCGATCCAGCACAACCCGCTCTGTCGATACCCGCCATCGGCGAGCACACGGCGGAGATTCTCAACACGCTCGGTTATGGGCCGGAACACATCGCCGCACTCGGTTCATCCGGCGCCATCCGCGCACAGAACGCCACCGCGAAGGCGTAATGTCATGCCCTCGCCAATGTCATGATCAGCAACCTGCCGCCCCTGCCCTTCGCGACCTTACAGCCTCATGCCTAAGCTCCTGCAACCCGGGTCCATCGACTTCGCGTCCATCGTTCTGCCTGGTGACACCATTATGTGGGGTCAGGCAAACGCAGAACCGGTGCCGTTGACCCAGGCGCTCGTCGCGCAACGACACCGTATCGGCCAGTTCCGCGTGTTCCTTGGCGCAGGCGCCACCGATACCTGCAAGCCCGAGCACGCCGACTGCATCGACTTCGTTTCCTACTGCGGCACCGGCACGAATCGCGCACTGGCGCGCGCGGGCGCGCTCGATGTCCTGCCGTGCCACTATTCGCAGTTTCCGCAGATGATCCGCTCCGGTGCGCTCAAGGTAGACGTGCTACTGCTGCAACTCGCGCCGCCGGATGAGGAAGGCCGCTACAGTCTGTCGATCGCACACGAGTATCTGATTCCGGCACTCGACACGGCCCGCATTATCGTCGCCGAGATCAACGATCAGGCGCCGTGGACGTATGGTGAGCGGTATCTGCGCGACGACGATCTCGACTTCACGCTGCCAACATCGCGCGCGCCACTCGAAAACGCGCCAGGAAAAGCTGGCGACATTGAGCTGGCGATAGCCGGTCACGTTGCTGACTGGATCGAAGACGGTGCGACGCTACAGTTCGGTCTCGGTGCGATTCCTGAAGCCGTGCTCGCGCGTCTGTCGGACCGGCGGGACCTTGGCGTTCACTCGGGTACGATCGGCGACAAGGTTGCCGATTTGATGGACGCTGGCGTGATCAACAACACGCGAAAGAGCGTTGACAGGGGGCTGACGGTGGCTGGCGTCATGATGGGCAGCCGCCGCATTCACGACTTCGCGCATCGCAACAGTGCCGTGCAGTTTCGCTCGACGAGCTACACACACGATCCGGACGTGCTGGCCCACATCGACCGTTTTGTCGCGCTCAATTCAGCGCTCGAAGTTGATCTCAGCGGGCAGATCAACGCAGAGATAGCGGGCGGCGGCTATGTCGGCGCGGTCGGCGGCGCACTCGACTTCCTGCGCGCTGCACGGCGCGCCAAAGGCGGCTTGCCCGTGGTCGCCTTGCCTTCGACAACGGGCAAGGGCGCGAGCCGCATCGTGTCGACGCTCAGTGGCCCGGTCAGCACGCCGCGCAGCGACGCCGGCATCATCGTGACGGAATACGGCGTCGCGGATCTACGCGGACTCACCCTCACGCAGCGACGCGAGCGCCTACTGGCAATTGCGCATCCCGACTACCGGGCCGTACTCGAACACTCCACCAGCGGAGCCGCCTGAAGCAATCCGGTCAGGACGATGCAGCCGGCCAAACCTGGTATGGTAGCCAGCACTTTCCGCGCCATTTGAAGGAGCTCATATGAAGCGAGCAGCGATCGTCTCTCCTGTACGCACCCCCGTTGGCACGTTTGGCGGCAGTCTGCGCAGCGTGCCGGTCGAAGAACTCGGCGCTCTGGTCATCAGAGAAGTCTTGAAGCGCATCGGGCTCGATCCCGCCCGCATCGACGACGTGGTTTTCGCGCAGTCGTACGCGAATAGCGAGACGCCCTGCGTCGGGCGCTGGGTCGCGTTGCAGGCGGGACTGCCAGTGGAGGTGCCCGGCATGCAACTCGATCGACGCTGCGGCGGCGGACTGCAGGCACTCGCGACAGCAGCGATGATGGTCCAGACCGGAGCCGCCGATGTCGTGCTCGCGGGCGGAGTCGAAAGCATGAGCAACATCGAGTACTACAGCACCGACATGCGGTGGGGCGCGCGCGCGGGTTCAGTGCAATTTCATGACCGGCTCGCGCGTGGCCGCGAACGCTCGCAACCCGAGGAACGCTTCGGCTATATCCCGGGCATGATCGAAACGGCCGAAAACCTCGCGAACGACTATCACATCAGCCGCGAACAGGCGGACGAGTATGCGGTGCGCAGCCATCGACGGGCGGCCGAAGCGTGGGCGTCGGGCCGCATGGCGGACGAAACGGTGGCCGTCACTGTGCCGCAGAAAAAAGGCACACCACTGCTCGTTGCCAGAGACGAAGGCTTCCGCGAGGACGCCAGCATGGAGAGCCTCGGCAAGCTGCGCACGTTGATCCCGGGTGGCACCGTCACGGCAGGCAATTCCAGCCAGCAGAACGATGCGGCAGCCGCCTGCCTTGTGGTCGCCGAGGACAAGCTCGAAGCACTCGGTCTGGAGCCGATGGCCTGGTTCAACGGTTGGGCCGCAGCGGGTTGCGAGCCTTCGCGCATGGGCATCGGCCCGGTACCCGCCGTACAGAAACTGATGGCGCGCACCGGGCTGTCGATCGATCAGATGGATCTTGTCGAACTGAACGAAGCCTTCGCGTGCCAGGTGCTGGCCGTGCTCAAAGGATGGGGATGGAACGATCCGGACCGTCTGAACGTCAACGGCTCGGGCATCTCACTGGGCCATCCTATCGGCGCAACGGGTGTACGCATGATGACCACCCTGCTCTTCGAACTGCAACGTCGCAAGGGCCGCTATGGTCTCGCGGCAATGTGCATCGGTGGCGGCCAGGGTCTCGCCGCGCTATTCGAGCGGGCTTGAGCAGCGCCTGCGATGTTATTGCAGCAGTGGTGACAAAACGGGGGGATCTGATGGATCCGGCGCGCGACCGCGCGCGCCGCTGCGCTGATCGGGTCTCTTGCCAATCAATCCGGCCCCGACGGCGGTCCGTTTGATCCTTGATTGAAAAAGCGCTCGCGCTGAATACGCACTTCGTCGGAGGTCATCAAAGCATCGAAAATGGCTCGCGCGCTTTGCATGCCCGCTTCGAAGTCGATACATTCGACCGAAGCGGCGATCGCCTCCAGCGCCTGCGCGCGCGCGTGAGTATTCCCCCCATTTGCCGCGAGTCCCGCGCGCGCCGTCGCGAGAACCTGTGTAGCGTGACTTCTGGATACCGTGAGATTCCGGATCAAAGGCAGCGACAGGTCGTTATGCTCAACCAGTGCGTGCGCCACCCGCCTGGCGGAATTCAGAGCCTGACCAGGCTCGACGATACGATCAAACAAAACGGTCCCGGCAAACGACGCTGCCCGTTCTATCCGCGCCGAGAGGATCATGTCGATGGCCCGCCGGAGGCCGACCGCGCGCGGCATGCGTTGCGTGCCCGACAACGGAATGGTGGCGAGCCCGACTTCCGGCAGCCCGATCCGCGCATCGGCTTCGACGACGCGATAGTGGCACACCAGCGCGGTTTCCAGGCCACCACCCACCGCCATGCCATGAATGGCGGCGATGACAGGCTTGTTCATTGACTCGATCAGCGGATGAATGTGCATCGACAGTCCGGGCGGTGCGGCAGCCGCGGGCGTTCCAAATTCGCGGATATCTCCGCCCGCGCAAAAGCCGTTGCCGTGCCCGGTCAGAATGACCGCCTTCGCGTGCCCGTCTGCTCGAGCCCGCTCGAAGGCTTGTATCAAACCGGCTCGCACCACGACGTTCAACGCATTGACTGGCGGGTAGTCAATCGTGATAGTTGCGACATCGCCGGCGCGAACATAGCGTACCGGCTCAGCACTAATACTGGCCACTGACGGCTGCACCGCGCCCCTCGTCTGGTTCGGACCTCGGGCCGCCTGTCACTGTTCGGCGCATGCTGTGATGACAGGTATGAGCAAGGTCCGCCTGAGCGATCGAGTTTGAAACAGTTATTGCCCGCGCAAGCACTAGCCAATCAGCGGACACGCAGTGCAGGTCGAAAGAAGCGCGCCCGGCAGCCTGCATCAGACTTGAATCATCACAAATTCAGCTTTCGCCGCACCGCATTCCGGGCAAGCCCAATCGTCGGGAATGTCGGCCCAACGCGTGCCCGATGGAAAACCTTCCGCCGGGAGACCGACTGCTTCGTCGTAGAAAAAGCCGCAGAATATACATTGCCATTGTTTCATCGTTTTCGTCCTGTCATGGATAAGGGAAGAGAGTCAGGACGCGACTTTCCATGTAAGCGGCAGATAAAGCATCCCGTTCACGGCGCCGGAGCCACAACGCGGCTTGTCACCTTCGCGAATCCTGAAATCGGGAATGCGCTTCAGCCATTCCTGCAAAAACACCTTGATTTCGGTGCGCGCGAGGAACGATCCTGGACAGCGATGCGGTCCATTGCCGAATGCAGCGTGCAGCACCGGCTTGCGGGTCAGGTCGACATCGAGCGGATTGGAGAATTTGCGGTCGTCAAGACCAAACAACGAGTTGGGCAACTGGATCTGGTCGCCCTTCTTCAGCGTCACACCCTTGTACTCGATGTCTTCGGTGACGAGCCGCGCCGTGTTCGCCACGCCGAACCGGCGAATCAGTTCGTCGACAGACGAAATCATCAGTTCGGGATTCTCGATCAGTTGACGTCGATGGCTCGGGTTCTCGGCAAGAAAGCGGGCGATGAAGCCCATCAGCGAAGCGACCGTATCGAGACCGCCGAACAGCACAACGATGAACATACCGAACATGCGATCGGGCCGCATCGGTGCGCCGTCGATCTGCGCATTCGCGATCAGGCTGATCAGGTCGCCGCCCGCGTTGGCCTGGCGTTCCGCCACCCAGGTAGAGATATAGGCGCCAAGCAGATTCTGCGATTCCATACGTTCCTCGAGCTTGCCGCGAACCGACATCTCAGCCCATTCGAGCAGCCGTTCACGGTCACTCAGCGGTAGATCGGCAAGGCGCAGAAAAATCACGATCGGCAAGATCTTGGCGAACTCGGAAACGAATTCACATTTGCCGCGCGGCGCCAGCTTTTCAATTAACTCCACGGCGAGGGCGCGTACATCATCTTCGAGCGAAGCGATTGCCTTCGGCAGAAACGACGGCGTAATCAAGTTCCGATAAGCGGTATGCTCGGGCGGATCGAGTTCGAGCGGTACGAGCTGCACCTGGCTCAACGGCGGAATATTGACGCTGCGATGCGAGAAATGCGTATGATCCTTCTGCATCGCTTCGATGTCTTCTCCGCGCGTTGCGATCCAGTGTCCACCATAGTATGGAGACCACACGATGTCCGGACCGGCATGCAACGCCTTCCATGCCAGATGAACGTCATCGGCGGCGCCCGGTGGATTCATGTAGTCAAAATCCACCACTCGCTCATGCGGTACATGGTCCGGCACGCTCCAGTTCTCTGGCAATGTCATCTTGTGGTCTCCTCGCAGATTGGGATCGCGCCGCGCATAGTTCATAATATGCAACGCTGTTCAGTTTTGTTATTATAGGCCGATGGATTTTCTACATCAACGCCTGTATCGAATGGAGACGACAGTGAGCGATATCGTGAAGGACAAGGTTGTGGTCGTAACGGGAGCGGGGGCCGGCATCGGCCGCGATTTCGCACTCCAGTTTGCGGCGGCTGGCGCGAAGGTCGTGGTCAACGATCTGGGCCGCCATGCGGAGAGCGGTGAGTTCGCGGCCCATCGTGTCGTGGCGGAAATCAAGGAAGCAGGCGGCGAGGCAGTAGCCAGTACAGATAGCGTCGCCGAATGGGATTCGGCGCAGAAGATCGTGCAGGCCGCGCTGGACACCTTCGGGCGGATCGATTGCGTCGTGAACAACGCGGGCATCGTGCGCGACCGGATGTTCTTCAATATGAGCCCGGAAGAATGGAAGGCCGTCGTCGACGTGCATCTGAACGGTTCGTTTTTTGTGGCCCGGGCCGCCGCGCCGCACTTCAAGGCGCAAAACGGCGGCAGTTACGTCCACATGACATCCACCTCCGGTCTGATCGGCAATATCGGCCAGGCCAACTACTCGGCCGCCAAGATGGGCGTCGTGGGACTGTCGAAGTCGATTGCGCTCGACATGGCGAAATTCAACGTGCGCTCGAACTGTATTGCGCCGTGGGCATGGACCGCGATGACTGCATCGATTCCGTCTGATACGCCGGAGCAAAAGGCCCGCGTCGAGATCATGAAGAAGATGGAATCCCGCAAGGTCGCCCCGCTCGCGGTCTATCTGGCATCGGACCGCGCTGCCAAGGTATCCGGGCAGATCTTCGGCGTGCGCGCGAACGAAATCTATTTTTTCAACCAGATCCGCATGGTCCGCTCGTTGCACCGCGACGGCGGCTGGACGCCGGAATCGATCGCCGATCAGGTCATGCCCGCGTTCGAGTCCAGCTTCTTCCCGAACGTACCGTCGCTCACCCTTACGCCCTGGGACCCGGTTTAACGCACACGGTCTGCATGCAACAGGCCGCCGCCAACTACAGCGACCTCCATGGTCAGCCGCTCATCTGCGGCTGGCCAGGTTGGAGTTCAACCAGGCGCGTTAACACCCGCCTGCCTGCAACGGGCGTTTCGCCGGCGCAGGTACCGGCTGGCGCATTGCAACCTACGCGCCCGTCGACCTGCGCTCCATCATTGCCAGCTGGCGCCTCGCCTTGAGGAGAACCGGCAGGTCCACCATCCGGCCGTTCACCGATACCGCGCCGCCACCTGCGCGCGCGAACGCTTCGACCACTTCTCGCGCCTTCGCAAGGTCCTCTTCACTCGGGCTGAAAGCGGCATTGACCTGGGCGATCTGTTTTGGATGGATGCAAAGCTTGCCGCCGAATCCCAGATTTCTCGCACTCGATGCATCGGTCGCGAGTTGAGCGGCGTCATCGAGCGTCACGGTCACACCATCCACTGGAGGCAATAACCCGGCCACCCGAGACGCGAGCACGATCCGCGAACGCGCATAGAGCAGCGCCTCCCCAGAACCCGAGCAATCTACATCGAGTTCGAAATCGACCGAGCCGAACACGAGCCGTTCAACGCCAGGCATCTGCGCCACCTCGAGTACCTGCCATACGCCAAGCGCCGATTCGATGATCGGCAGAATCGGCCTGGCGGTCGCGCGAGCGACAGCTTCGAGGGCCAAAGCGCTCTCCGCCTTCGGCAATACGACGCCGTCGAGGCCGCCCAACGCCAGCAACGAGAGGTCTTCACCGAACCATGGCGTGCCAAACCCATTGATGCGCAGATACACGCGCGTGGTCGATGCGGCGAATGCCGCCATTGCATCTGCGACATGCTGGCGAGCCGGCCCCTTGTCCGCTTCACTAACGGCGTCTTCGAGATCCACGATCACCGCGTCGGCGCCAGAGTCGAGCGCCTTGGCGAAGCGCTCAGGCCGGATACCGGGAACAAATAGAAACGAGCGCATAACACCCCAGGAAAAATGAAGGTCAGATACCCGCGTGACCGCTATTTACATCAGGCAACAAAGCAGACAGCTACGCGAGAACAGCGTTGGCCTCCATGCGCAATGTGCCATCACTGCCGGCGATCCACAGTTTGACCGTTTTACCCTCCTCGCTTTCGGGCCGCCCGCAAACAAAAAATGGACTCGTGTCGATCACCGGGCTCATTGCGCGAAACGAAAAAGCCGTGACCGCCTCCTGTGGCCGTTCACGGCGCAGCAGATCGAGCAACAGCGTCGCCAGCAGCGGGCCATGCACGACGAGGCCCTGATAGCCCTCCTGCTCCGTGGCGTACGGTCGGTCGTAATGGATGCGATGACCATTCAATGTCAGCGCTGAATAGCGAAACAGCAGCACCGGGTCGGGACGAATCTCGCGCGTCCACTGCGCGCCCTCCGGTGCGAGTCGGAGTACCGGCGACTCCTCGTTGGCAGCGGGATGATCACGATAGACGATGTCCTGGCGTTCCGTAATCGCCACGCCTGCGGCGTCGCTGATCTCATGCAGCACCTTGACAAATACGAGGTCGCCGCTGCGGCCGTGCTTGTGCGTAACGTCCTCGATGGTCGACAGACGGGTAACCGCATCGCCGGCCCTCAGCGTCCGCGAAAACGCGAGCTGACTGCCCGCCCACATTCGACGGGGTAATTCCACCGGTGGCAGGAAACCGCCGCGCTTCGGGTGCCCGTCCGGGCCTATGAGCGACTGTCGGTGCACCGGCAAAAAATAGAGCCAGTGCCATAGGGGTGGCAGCGCATCCCCTGGCGCGACTGGCAAACCGTCGTGGTCGAGCGTAGCGGCGAGCGCGGCCATTGGCGTCAGCGTAAGCGTGTCGGAAACACGTTCGCTCCTGCCGATCCATTTCTGTAAATGAGCGAGATCTATTGTCATGACATCAACTAGCTCAGGTTCAATGCCTGGCGGATCGCCTGCGCGATCGGCAACAGGGCATCCTCTTCCGGCGATGTTGGGTTAAACAGCTTGTTGTGGCAGATTGCAACGGCCAGACCGATGTCCGGATCAGCCCAGCCGATCGAATTCCCCTGCCCCGGATGACACAATGCGCGCGGCGACTGAACCGCCGTCACCGGCGGATGATTGCCGCCGAACCAGAACCCGCCGATGGTGATCGGTATCGGAAATCCGAACATGACCGGATCAGGTTCCTCGCTGTTCGCCCGCGGCGTGTTCAATGTCGCGACAAGTTCTTTCGACAGCAGCCGCACGCCGTCGATCTCGCCACCGCCAGCCAGCATCGCCCAGAAGCGCGCTTCGCTGCGTGCGTTAAATATGCCTCCCACACCGGCCACCTCCGCGCGACGCACATCGGGCCGTTCGAACACAGTGGGATTCAGCGCAACCTGCTCGGGCATCGACGCCAGGAAAAGCGGCGGCAGATATTCGGACGGAACTGGCACCATCGCGTCGGTGAGTTTCGCGATGCGTGGCTCGACGGCGTCCGGGATGCCGATCCAGAGGTCCGAAATACCGAGCGGCTCTGCGATTTCTTCACGCACAAAGCGCCCCAGCGAGCGCCCCTGCGGATCCGCGCGCCGCACCAGTTCGCCGACGATCCAGCCAAAGGTCATCGAAAGATAGAGCGTCTTCGTGCCAGGCTCCGCCAACGGCTTCAGGTCGGCGATCGCAGCGGTCATCCAGGCCCAGTCGCACATTCGCTCGGGCGTCACGCCGTCGGGCATCTGTGGCACGCACGCACGATGCGTCAGCACATCCCGAACCGTCGTGCGCGCCTTGCCGTGCGCGCCATACTCAGGCCAGTAGCGCACCACCGGCGCGTCATAGTCGATGCGGCCGCGATCGGCCAGGATGTGCAATGCGGTCGCCGCGACGGCCTTGGTCACCGAGTAGACATTAAACAGCGTCTCGCCGTCCACCGGGCGTCCGGTCGCCAGATCGGCCACCCCGCTCCATGCGTCGATCACCAGCTTGCCATCCAGATAAGCGGCGACCTGGACGCCGATTTCGCCACCTTCGCGAGTCGCGTAGCCCAGCGCCTGCTGGACGATCTGGGTATCGTTCAAAGTTTGCGCCGATACGTTCATGCAGTATCTCCTTGATCAAGATTCCGTGGGTGCTGCCGCGCCGTTCACGCCTGCGCTGCAACGCTGCCGAGCCCTTCAAGAGCGAGGCCGTAGCCCAGTTCCTCGAGCATCCGGCGCTTGAACGGCTGGACAAACACCGTGCGCGTGTACCGCAGTGTTGCGGCCGGTTTTGCCGCCAGTTCTCTCGCGAGATCCCAGGCACGCTCAAGCAGGCGCTCAGGCGCCAGCACTTCACTGACGACACCGAGTTCCAGCGCCTGATGTGCCGAAAGACGCTGACCCGTGAGCAGAAAATAGCGGCTGCGGTTGTGGCCGAGCAGCATCGGCCACACAACCTGCACGCCGTCCGCCGGCACCACGCCATGGATGAAGTGCGCCTGATCGGCGATGTCTGCATGGCTCGAGGCCAGAACGATATCGGACAGCGCGGGCAACTCCGCGTGAATGTGCGCGGGTCCGTTTATCGCGCCAATCACCGGGACCGGGATATCGAGCAGTTGCATCAGAAGGTCCTGCCCCTCGCGCTGCAGACGCGGCCAGACCTTCGACATCGGCTCCGACGGCAGTTCCGCGTAATTCATGTTGTCGCAGAACACGTCGCCGGTGCCGGTCAGGATGACCACCTTGTTCTCGAGGTCGCGCGCGACCTGGTAGAACGCCTCGCCGAGTTGCGTATGAATGCTGCCGTCGAGTGCCCCCCATCTGAGCGGACCGCCTTCGGTATGCAGCCGGATCAGGAGAATGCCATCCTGCCTGTCGAAATGAATGTTTGCGTAACGTTCGCGATACTCGTCAAGCCGGGTCATCGTGCGTCCTCCAGGATCAGATCGGCGGCCCGCCATGCCATAGCCATCATCGGGCCGTTCGTGTTGCCGGAAATCATCGTCGGCGTGATGGACAGATCCATCACGCGCAAGCCGCCAACACCCCGAACACGCAGCCGCGAATCGAGCACGGCAAGGCTATCGGTGCCCATCTTGCAGGTGCCGCAAGCGTGATAGCCCGACTGGCCTTCGCGCCGGTACAGATCCAGGATCTCGTCGTCGGACTGCAAGGCGAAGCCGGGTCGCGTTTCGCCATCCATCAGGCTCGCCAACGGTTCTGCTGCGAAGACCTTGCGCATCAGCCGGAACGCGTTGATCGCCATCCGCTGGTCATAGGGATCGGCGAGGTAGTTGGCGACGACCTCCGGTGGCGCGTTGTGGTCGGCGGAAACAATCCTCACGTGCCCTTGACTCTCGGGCCTGAGCGGATAGCTGAAAAGCTGCATGCCGGGGAACGGCTCGAAACCATACCCGGCAGCGCCAAAATCCAGGGAATACGGCGCCATCATCAATTGCACGTCAGGCCGGGTGGCATCGCGCGCAGTTTTGACGAACCCTCCCACCTGATACGAGCCAAGCGCCATGACGCCGCTATGGAACAGAAAATATTGCAGCGCATTGCGCCACAGGCGCGCCCCGGCAAACTCCCGATTCTGCGAATCGCGCGATTGCCTAAGGCGTGCCTGAATCATGTACAGCAAATGTTCCCGCATGTTCAGGCCGACCCCGGGGCTCGCAGCAACCACACGGATGCCCAACGACTGCAGATGCTCGGGATTACCCACGCCCGACAGCTGCAAAAGCCGCGGCGACTCGAGTGCACCTGCTGACAGCACCACTTCACGTTTTGCCTTGTATGTCATCTCGACGCCCGCGCGCCTGCATTGCACGCCCACGGCGCGCGTGCCTTCGAATATGACCCGACTGACTTCTGTGCCCGTGACGACCACCAGGTTTTTTCGCTTCCTCGCGGGCTTGAGAAACGCTTCAGCGGAGCTTTGCCGACGACCATTTCGGATCGTGTAGGTCAGGTACGCCACGCCTTCGTGATCGAGCCTGTTGATGTCTTCGAGGCGTGGCACGCCGAGCGACTGACAGGCGTTGAGTACCGCTTCGCCGAGACGGTTGCGCTGCGCGTACAGCGACACTTTCAACGGACCGCCTTCGCCACGCAGTTCATCCGCGCCCAGCGCGTGGTCTTCGATGCGCCTGAAGCACGGAGCCACGTCCTGCCAGCCCCAGCCCTCCACGCCAAGCGCCGACCACCCGTCATAGTCTTCGGGATGGCCGCGCATGTAAACCATGCCGTTGATGCTGCTCGATCCGCCGAGCATCTTGCCGCGCAACCAGACTTCGTTGCGATGGCCATTGCCGTTATCCGGCTGCACCGGGATGAACCACGCGTGAGTGGGATCGCAAAGCAGCTTGCCGAACCCTTTTGGCATCCGGATGAGGGGGCTCGTATCCTCCGGGCCCGCCTCGATCACCAGTACTTCATGGCGCCCACTCTCCGACAGGCGGTTTGCCAGCACGCATCCGGCGGCCCCCGCCCCCACGACGATATAGTCGAATTCGGTCATCAGTTCAGTCTCCGACCGCCGGCCGAACGATCTCGCTTCCGGCAAGCGGCATTCGCGGCCGCGTGTTGTTATGGATATAGAGACAGGGTCCAGCACGATAGGCCGGGTGGACCCCTGCGCCTTTTGCACTCAATCGAATACGACCGGAATCGAATGCGGAACGCGCATCATGATGCCGTTGATGAGGGGCGACGGAGCCGCAGGATCGAGACGCAGATTCGGCAACCGGTCGAGGATCGCGTTGAGTGCACGCGTCATCTCGACGCGCGCCAGATGCTGACCGATGCACACGTGCGGCCCGTATGCGAACGCGAAATGCCGGTGCGTGCTGGTGCGGAAAATATCGAACCGGTCAGGATCCGTGAAGCGGCTGGGATCGCGGTTGGCGCTACCCGCCACCACGTCGAGAAACGCTCCCGCCGGAATATCGACACCCCCCAGCGTCACATCGCGCGCCGCCACGCGCGACTGCATCAACACCGGGCCATCCCAGCGCAAGGCTTCTTCAATGGCACGCGGCACAAGCGTGCGGTCGCGGCGCACGGCGTCGAGTTGATCCGGATTTCTCAGCAGTCCGAGCAGCAATACGCTGGTCGCACGGTAGGTCGTGTCGCCGCCCGCATTCACCAATTGCCGGAGAAATGAAATGACGACTTCTTCTGGCAGGAACTCGCCTTCGACCTCAGCCGTGGCCAGCATGCTGACGAGGTCGTCGCCGGGGCTATCTCTGCGCTGCGCGACGAGTTGCGCGAAATAACTTCCCAGCTTGGTAGAAGCTTCGACGCCGTGCTCGATATCGACTGAGACGAGCGTCTGAGCGATGGCGAGCTTGTGGAATATCTTGACGTCTTCCGGTGGCAGCGCCAGCTGACGGTAAATGATGTTGAACGGGTAGTGCAGCGTAAATTCCTGCACGAGATCGGCACGGCCGCGACCGGCGAATTTTTCCATCAGGTCGCTCACCACCGGGTCGACCAGCGTATCGCCCCACGCAGCCACCGTATTGGGCAGGAAGGCCTTCTGGAAAATCCGCCGGTACCTGGGATGCTCGGGGGCGTCCATGGTCGAGATGCTGCGGCCGAAACTGATACCGATATTGCGTTCGTAAGACCGATTCGAAAATGTCGCCGGATCGCCGAGCACCTGCGAAACCTCGTCATAGCCGAACACACAATAATGCGCGACGTCGGCCATTGTCAGGTCGGCATGCGTGCCCATGAGTACACGATAGTCTCCCTTCTGCACTGAGCCTTGCACGCGTAACCCGGCAATACGCGGATAAGGATCGCTATCCGCGCCGTAGGCCAGAGCATCCTCGAAAAAGGGATTGAACGCAGGATCGTCGAAATCCTGAAGTCGCAGCCGGTCACCCATGATGCTGTCTCCTGTTTATGAGTTCGCATAAGGCCTGCGCGCAAACGCGTCGCCAAGTGCTAATATGCGAACTATGTTCGATTTTGCACGATTGTGCAAGACGCATTTATTGTCTGAAGATGGCGTCGATGTCACCGGATACGGGACAGCGTCGCCCCTCTGGTATCAGTAACAGGGAAGTACGCCATGCCGTCTAACAGCAACAGCTCCACGCGCACCACCGCCGCGGGCAGACCCGCCACGGTGGCCGCGCCAGTTGCGGTCGCCCGACGCACAACGCCCGAGCGCATCCTTGACACCGCCGAGGAACTTTTCGCATTGCACGGATACTTCGGCACATCGATCCGCGACATCATGCAAGCCTGCGGACTGGAATTCAGCCTCGCGCGTTATCACTTCGGGAACAAGGACGCGTTGTTCCGCGAAGCGATCGGACGGCGCGCAGGAGAGATCAGCAAGCAGGTCATTGCTTCGCTCGATGCGTTGCTGGAAAGCACCGGCAACATGCCGCCCGGCATCGAGGCCATCGTGACTGCACTGTCCACGCCTGCATTCGAGCACCTGAAGAGCGGCGACCGCGGCTGGCACAACTACCTGCGCCTGCTGACCCAGAACAGTTGTCTGCTCGAGCGGCCCGACCTCACTGCGCCCTTTTACGATCAATATTCACCGGCCGCAGCGCGTTATCGCGAGGCGTTTGCGCTCGCGCTACCCAACGCGGATACCGACACGGTCAGGCTGGTGCAGAGCTTCGTCGAATCGGTATTTCATCTGGTGCTGAATGAGCTGTACGCGCGCGCCGCGAAGGCAGGTGCAAACGCCAGCGCACCGCCGCTTTCACCGAGGGAGGTCGAACGAATGCGCACGTATCTCATCCGCTTCGCCGTTGGTGGCATCGATGCGCTTGCACGACCGGGCTCACCACCCGGGAATCCCGAGCATTGACAGTCGACCGACAAAGCGTTCACACTTAAGAACGCTATTCAAAAAAATAAAATGATTGTTTTGGCATCGCAGGGCGCGCGATGACAACGCGAGACAGGAGTTCGCCTCTATGACCACCGTAGACCCAAAAGACATCGCACTGATCGTCGGTGCCGGCCATGCAGCCGGCGAGTGCGCAACGAGCATTCGCGATCAGGGCTGGACGGGCCGCATCGTGCTGGTCGGAGAGGAGGCGCATCTGCCCTATCAGCGGCCGCCGCTATCAAAGGCTTTTCTTTCGGGCGAACTGACCGCTGAACAACTTTACCTTAAGCCACAAGCCACTTACGACAAGGCCCGGATCGAATTCATTCCGAATACCCGAGCTGAGCGCATCGATCGCGCAGCGCACACGGTTGCCCTGTCGGACGGCCGCGAAATCGCCTATACGAAGCTCGTGATCGCCACCGGCGGGCGCGCACGGAGGCTCGCTTTGCCGGGTATCGAAGCGATCGAGCGGCAGCCGAACTTTCACTATCTGCGCACGCTCGACCACGTCGCGCGCATCCGCACGCAGTTCCATGCCGGCGCGCGCCTCGTCATCATCGGTGGCGGCTATATCGGCCTCGAAGTGGCCGCGATCGCTGTCAAGCGTGGCCTGCACGTCACTGTTCTGGAAGCATTGCCGCGCGTGCTCGCGAGGGTCACGGCCCCGGAGCTTTCAGCCTTCTACGAACGCGTGCACCGTGAGGCTGGCGTCGACATCCGCACCAGCACGGCGGTTAGCGGCTTCGAACTCGACACGTCGGGCGATGCGGTCGCGGCAGTCGTCTGCACAGATGGTTCGCGTATCCCGGCGGATCTCGTCATCGTCGGTGTCGGACTGCAGCCCGCCACGGATCTTGCGGAAGCGGCGGGCCTCGCCGTGGACAACGGCATCGTGGTGGACGAGCGTACCCGCACGTCAGATCCCGACATCTTTGCTATCGGCGACTGCACCAATCACCCCAACGGACTGCTTGGCCGGCGCTTGCGGCTCGAGTCGGTGCCGAACGCGATGGAACAGGCGCGCACGGCTGCGGCCACGCTGTGCGGCAGGGAACGCGTGTACAACAGCGTGCCATGGTTCTGGTCCGATCAATACGATCTGAAGCTGAAGATGGTGGGCCTGTCGCAGGGCTATGACGAACTCGTGCTGCGCGGCGCACCGGAAAGCCGCTCGTTCTCGGCGTTTTATCTGAAGGAAGGCGTGGTGCTCGCCGCCGATACCGTCAGCCGTCCACAGGAATTCATGTTGGCCAAGCGTTTCGTTGGCGAAAGGATTCCCGTGCGAGCGATCGAACTCGCCGACGATTCGATCCCGCTCAAAAGCCTGCTTCCTGCAGCCTGATCGACCTTTCTACACTCAACAACATCATGCCTATTATCCGTTTCATCCAGGCCGACGGGCACGAGACCGTCGCGTCAGCCAACGTCGGCGAATCCGTCATGCAGACCGCCATCAGCCATCAGGTACCTGGCATCCTTGGAGATTGTGGCGGAAGTTGCAGTTGCGCAACCTGTCACGCCTATGTCGACGAAGCGTGGGTTAGCCAAATGCCACCCGCCGAGCCGTATGAGATCGACATGCTGACGTGCGCCATGGACGTACGGGAGCATAGCCGGCTCACTTGCCAGATCAACGTCACACCGGAACTTGACGGTCTGGTGGTTCGGCTGCCGAGCACGGCCTGAGAGAGCGCAGCGGCGCGCCCGGCTCCGCTGCCAGCCGCTCCGCCCGGAGGCAGCGCCGGCGGTAGCGGTAGCGTCAGGGCCAACGCGTCAGCGTGTCGATCGTGGCCGGATCGCAAGCTTCCCAGAACGACGCCCACGCCGGGAAAGACTGCGGAAGGCGCGGCTGATATTTGTCCCTATCGTACTTGCCGGGCCAGTTCTGAAAACGCGGTGTTCCCGGCCGTTCCAGCCAGTCGGTCGAATACCAGTGGCGCTCGTCCCGGCGCTCAAAATACCAGGCGCCATCGCGGCGCACGTAGTGATCGAAATAGCAGATTGCCATCACCACCCATTTGCCGTTGTCCTCGTGCTCCGCGCGGCAATACACCCGGCCCGTCGCATGGTCGGGGTCGACCAGGTCGATGGCGTGCCCGCAGATCTGGTGAATGCTGCGGTAGAAGCTGCGAAGAATATGCTCCGACCCGTAGAACGTTTTCAGCGCTGCACGGCCGGTGCCCCACCGGCCGCAATTCACGTCGTCGATGAAGAGTGCAACAAGGCTGTCGAGGTCACGCGAATCGACGGCGAGTGCATAGCGAATGGGCAACTGCTGGATCGCCAGTTGCGCTTCGATACGGTCGATCCGGGCGAGCAGGTCGGGCGTGATGGTCATGTCGTCCTCCTCACGCCCTTCGTCACGCTACCTGCGCGCGGGCGCGGATTTCATCTGCATAGTACGGTTGATGCGACAGCAGCCCACCGTCCACGTTGATGATTTGCCCCGTCACAAAAGCCGCCTCGTCGGACGCCAGATACACCACAGCATGGGCGATGTCTTCGGGCTGACCGAGCCGCGGAGTGAGATGATGGCTGAGCATCATCTCACCCGCAGGTCCCGCGTAATGGCCGACTGTAGCCGGCGTAACGATCAGTCCGGGCGCAATCGCATTGCAGCGAATGCCCTCCTTGCCGTGCTGCGTGGCCACATAGCGCGTCAACGCTTCGATACCTGCCTTGCAGACGCCGTAAGCGCTATACCCGAGCGCGCCCGCCTGAGCCGCGCCCGATGACGTGTTGATGATCGAACCGCCACCGCGTGCGCGCATCAGCGGGATGGCATAGCGCGAGGCCAGCATGGTGCCGCGCAGGTTGATACGCATCGTGTCGTCCCAGACAGAGACATCGACCGTTTCCACGGCGGCATCGACGGTGCTCGACAGCGACGTTGCCGCCGCATTGTTGTGCAGCACGTCGAGGCCTCCCCAGGTTTCGCGGGTGAGCGCAAACAATGCCGCTATCGATGCCTCATCGCCGATATCGACCCGCGCGGCCATGGCTTGCCCACCCTGCTGCTCGATGCGCCGGACCTGCGCGTGGGCCCCGTCGAAATCCCGGTCCGCCACGACCACCTGCGCGCCTTCAACAGCGAGCATCGCGGCACACGCCGCACCGATACCTGACGCTGCGCCCGTGACGATGGCGATCCTGCCTTTGAGTCGCGACATAAGTGAAAATCCTCGTGAATGAACATCTGGCCCGATTCAATGCGTCGCCGCAAAACGCGCGAGGTGAAAGTCGATGTCACCGAACATCTTTTCCATCATCGTCATCTTGCGGAAGTAGTGGCCGACCTGATACTCCTCGGTCATCCCCATGCCGCCGTGCAACTGGATGCCTTGCGCACACACGAATCGGCTCGCGCGCCCGGCGACTGCCTTGGCCGCCGAAATCACGCGGCTGCGTTCGTTTGCCGGCCGATCCAGATGGGCGATCCCGCAATAGAGCATCGAGCGGGTCTCCTGCACGGCCACAAACATTTCGGCCATGCGGTGTTGCAGCGCCTGAAATTTGCCAATCGGCTGACCGAACTGCACCCGGGCCTTGATGTATCCGGCGGTGATTTCCATCACCGCTTCCATCACGCCGAGGATCTCGGCCACGCTGGCGAGCGTGGCGAGTCCAGTCGCTCCTTCAAGCACCTCGCGTGCGCGATCCGGAACGATGAGCAGCGCGGATTCATCCAGTTCGACGTTGCGAAATTCGATGTCGGCGGCGCGAGAACCATCGAGCAGACGATACGTGTGGCAGGTCACGCCCGCGGCGCGGCGGTCCACGACGAAAATCCCTGGCTCTTTCACTGAATCGTCGAGTCGCGCGGTCACGAGCAACTGGTCCGCCGAACCGCCCGCGCTTACCAGCGTCTTGGCGCCGCTCAGCAGATAGCCGTCCGGCGTCTTGTGCGCAACGGTATGCTCGGCACAACCGAGCCTGAACCGCGTACCCGCTTCACTGTCAGCCAACGACAGCAGTAACCGGCCTTCGATCACGGCAGGCAGGAGAGCCTGCCGTTTAGCCTCCGAGTCACTGTGATCGATGATGGTCGAGCACAGCAGCGCCGTTTGAACGAATGGCTCGAGCACCATGCCGCGCCCGAACGCTTCCATCACGATGGCCGTCTCGACAAACGAGCAGGCTAGCCCGCCGACATCTTCGGGCAGCGTCAGGCCGAGCCACCCGAGGTCCGCGTAATCCTGCCAGCGAGCACGGCTAATGCCCTCGTCGCTCGCGGCAATCGCCCGGCGCGTTTCAAATCCGTATTGCTGCTGGATGAATCGCTCCACGCCGTCCTTCAACATCAATTGCTCTTCGGAAAGATTGAAGTCCATGGTCAAAGTCCAAAGGCGAGCCGGGCGATAATGTTCTTCTGCACTTCCCGCGTGCCGCCGTAGATGGTCGAAGCACGCGCGATGAGATACCCCGTCGTGCGGCCTGCCACGTAGACGGGCCATGCGTCATGTGCGGACGGCTCGTCAAAGGGCCAGTCTCCGTGCTCCTGAAAGCGCATGCTGCGCGGACCGAGAGCGTCGATCTGCAGTTCCGTGACACGCTGCTGCATCTCCGAGCCACTGATCTTGAGCGCCGACACAACCGCATCGAGATCGCGTGTGTTCTTTTCTTCGGCGAGGATTCGCAATACCGACCACTCAAGCGCCAGCAGATCCACTTCAACCGAAGCCAGCTTGCGGGCAAAGTCCGGAGTATCGATCAGACGAACGCCATCCACCCTCTCCTGCTCGGCAATGCTTTTTGCGCGCTGCAATTCGCGCTTGTTGAAATACAGGAAGGCACTCGTCGTCCGCTCCTTTTCGAGCAGATATTTGGCGTATGTCCAGCCCATGCCAGCTTCACCGACGAGGTGCGTGCGCGGCACGCGGACATTCTCGAGAAAGACTTCGTTCAGCCCCGTTCCGCCTTCGATTGAAACGATCGGGCGCACCGTGATTCCCGGCGTGTCCATCTTGACGAGCAGAAACGAGATGCCACGCTGGGGCTTGACCGTCGTGTCCGTCTTGACGAGGAAAAATCCCCACTCGGCAATCGTGGCGTCGCTGGTCCAGATCTTCTGACCGTTGATCACGTATTCGTCGCCGTCGAGTACCGCCGTCGTCCTGAGACCCGCGAGGTCCGAACCCGCATTCGGCTCGGAAAAGCCCTGACACCAGAATTCCTCTCCGGAGAGAATCGCTGGCAGAAAGCGCTTTTTCTGCCAATCCGAACCGAACGCGATGATCACGGGTGCAACCATATGCACGGCTTGCCAGCCGTAATCCATCGCGTCCGCGTTGTACAGCTCTTCCATGAAAATATGCTTGCGAAACGCAGTCCATCCCGTTCCGCCATGCTCCACTGGCCAATGCGGCGCGCCCCAACCGCGCTGATGCAAAATGCGCTGCCACGCGCGGATGTCTTCCTTCAACGGTGGGTGCGCACCAATCGTCCAGCGATGCGAGATCGCTGGGGGCAACTGCTCCTTGAAGAACTTTCTGACTTCCTGACGAAACGCTTCGTCTTCCGGGCTGTACGCGAAATGCATGCCTGACTCCTCCCGCTATTTCCCCGCTCGCAAGGTCCTGCCATGGCTCGCTGTGTCTCCGGTCCACAGCCGCTTGCGTCGGGTTCTGTAATTGGCCTAACGTCCCCTGAACGAAGGCGCCCGCTTTTCCCGCGCAGCGAGTCGTCCTTCGGCGGCATCTTCGGAATTCACTGCTAGCGCAACGGAATTCAGTTCCTGGACAAGAAACTCTTCCATGCTGCCCGCGTTCAAACGGAACAGTTGCTTGGTCAGTCCGATCGAGAAGGTCGGCATCGCAGCCAGTTCGGCGCCCAACTCCTCAGCGGCTTCCATGAGCCTGGCATCCTCGACGACGCGACTTGCGAGGCCGCACTCAAACGCCTCCTGCCCGGTCAGCTTGCGATTGAGATACATGATCTCCTTCGCGCGGAACTCGCCGCAGTGACGCGCAAGAAGATGCACCATTCCGCCCTCCGGCAACGTCGCACGCATCAGGAACGCCGGAATGAACTGGGCTGTGTCCGACACCAGCAGCATATCGGCGCAGAGCGCATAGCTCCATGCAATACCCACCGCCACGCCTCGTACCGCCGCGACCACGGGTTTGTTGAGGTTGTAGAGCTTCAGCGCAATCTGCTGATAGACGGCCATCGACTGGCGCGCATGCGACACGCTCATCCGCGGCGGTGCTGCGCCGCTGCCCTTGATATCAGCGCCCGCGCAAAAGGCTCGTCCTGCGCCCGTCAGGATGACTGCGCGGATTTCCGGATCGCGCTCGATGCGATCGAGATGTTCGATCAGCATGGCCAGCATGTCAGGCGTCAATGCATTGAGCTTCTCGGGACGGTTCAGGCCCAGCGTGGCGACCGTGCCCTTCAATGAAAGTTCGACATCCATGATTGCGGTTTTTCAGTGAGTCAGTCGGATGGTTCGGATGGGGCCGCATGACGAGCGGCCGCCTCATTCACCGCGCGCATGCAGCTTGATCATGCCGTCCCCGAAAGGCTCATCACGACGCTTGAGCGCTTCCTTCAGACCATTGGCTTCCATATCCGCCTTGAACTGCGCGCGGCGCGGCCCCTGGCTCTGATGCGCGCGAGCATCGTTCTCGACCGCGAGGCGCTGCAGCGTACGTGCGCCCGCCAGTTCAAGACCGAGATTCACGATCCGTTTGTTGGCCGACAGCAGATCGGCGTCGACAAAGGACAGCCGGCGTGCCAGTTCCGCTACTTCGGCGTCGAGTTCGCTGGCCGGAACAGCGTCCATCACGAGACCGATTTTCGCGGCATCGCGGCCCGTCAACGAATCGCCTGAGAGCAACAGGCGTTTCGCCCACTGCGGACCGACGTGATAGAACCACATGTGCGCCGGCGGCGAGCCGTTGGCACGCGTCGCCGGAAAGCCGATCCGCGCGTTGTCCGCCGCAAGCACCATGTCGCAGGCCAGCGCCAGATCAGTGCCGCCCGCGAGGCAGTTGCCATGCACCTGCGCGATAATCGGCTTGTGGATCTCGGCCATCAGGTTGACGGTTTCGGCCTGCCGCTCCATCGACCAGCAGTCGTCATCGAAGCTGCGTACCGTGCCGCGATAGTCACCCGGATCGATCTGCTCCGCCGCCCGGTCCGAATACGTCGTGACGAGGTCATAACCGGCGCAGAAGTCCTTGCCGGCTCCGCACAATACGATCACGTTAACTGATTTCAGATCGTCCGCCTCGAGCAGCGCCTCTTTCAGTTCCCGCAACAGGACACCGTTAATCGCATTCCGCTTGTCCGGGCGATTCAGCGTGATTCGCGCAACACGCTCGGCCACGTCGAATTGAACGCATTCCGTACTTTCGAGCCATTTGCCCATGATTCACTCTCATTCGAAGAAGGCGGCGTGGCCGCCACGCGTTCTCAGCTGCCGAACCGCTGACGCAACACGACCTTGCTGATCTTTCCGGTGGGCAGACGTGGGAGTTCGTCGACGAACTCGATGGACTTTGGACATTTGTAGCTGGCGATCAACTCGCGGCAAAACGCAATCAGGTCGGTCTCCTGCGCCATTTCGCCGGCGCGCAGCACGACAATCGCCTTCACGCATTCGCCCCATTTCTCGTGCGGCACCCCGATTGCTGCCGCATCGATCACGGCAGGATGCTGAAGCAACGCCTCTTCGACTTCGCGGCTATAGATGTTTTCGCCGCCCGAGATGATCATGTCCTTCTTGCGGTCCACCAGGAACACATAGCCGTGGCTGTCCTGATAGCCCATGTCGCCGCTGCGATACCAGCCGTCGCGCAACGCTTCGACCGTCGCCACGCTGTTGTTCCAGTAGCCCGTCAGCTGGGTCGCGGAGCGCAGCCACACTTCGCCCGTCTGGCCCTGCGGAAGGTCGATGCCGTTATCGTCGACGATGCGCAATTCAATGCCCGGGCACGGATGGCCAACCGAAGCCAGACGCCGGATCTCTTCAGGGGTGCCATGCGGCCGCACTTCATGTGCGGGCAGCCAGCAGGCATTGCTTTCGGTCATGCCGTACTGGACCGCGAATACCGGGCCAAGCACCTCGATGCCGCGCTGGAGCAGCGGCACAGGCACAGGTGCGGCCGCCGTCGTAATGTTCTCGATACTCGACAGATCGTACGATCGCAATTCGGGCACATCGAGCAACGCCTGCAGCATCGCGGAGACAAGGAACGTGAACGTGATGCGCTCGGCCTGGATGGTGTCGAGCATCGCCTTCGGTTCGAAGCCGCGGTGCAGTACGGTCGTGCCGCCCACCCATGCAACCGCGTTCACATAACCGATGCCACCCACATGAAACGCCGGCGTGGTCTGCAACACCCGAGAGTGCCCGGTGAATTCGGTGACAAGCGCGCAGCTATCGGCGGTCGCGCACATCGCGCGATGCGTGCGCACCACGCCCTTCGGGCGCCCGGTCGTGCCGCTGGTGTAGATCAGGTACGCGAAGTCGTCGGGCTGCGAGCGGATGGGCGGCCCGTCAGCTGATCCGGTCTCCATGACGGATTCGAATGACATCGCCCACGACGGCGCGTCACCGATGCAGATGTACCGTTCGATGTCCGGCATCTGCGGGCGCAGACTGTCCACCAGGGCGGCATACTGTGCCTCGAAGACGAGCGCCTTCGGCGCGACGTCCTTCAGGATGTACGAGATTTCGGCGGGCGCGAGCCGGAAGTTGACCGTGGCGAGCAGAAAGCCGGCCCATTCGCAGGCGCGGTAGGTCTCGTAGTATTCGGCGCAATTCATCGCCAGCACCGCAACCCGGTCCTGGCGGCGCAAACCCTGCCGATACAGCGCATCCGAAAAGCGGCGGGCGCGCACCGCCATCTCGCCGTGAGTCACACGCCGGTTGCCAAAAACCAGCGCTTCCCGGTCCGTATAGAAGCGGGCGTTGCGCTCTATCATCTCCCCAAGCGTTTTCATCTCGATCCTGTCGTTGTGTGTCTGCTGCCTGGGCGTCAGGCTGCGAGTGCCTGCGGATCTGCGAGCATCGTGGCAATGCAGGCCGTAAAGCGAGCTGCGTCCGCTCCGTTGATCACGCGGTGGTCGTAGCTCAGCGACAGCGGCAGCATCTTGCGCCAATCCACTCCACCGTCAGCCGAGGGCTGCGGCGTCAGCCGGGTTTTCGTCGCCCCGAGAATGGCGACTTCAGGGGCGTTGATGATCGGCGTGAAACCCGTGCCCCCGAATCCTCCCAGCGAACTGATCGAGAAGCAGCCGCCCGACATTTCCGCCATCGAAAGGCCTTTCTCACGCGCCTTCTGCGACACCGCCGCGAGTTCCACCGCCAGCTGCACGACGCTCTTTTTGTCGCAATCGCGTAGTACGGGCACTAGCAGGCCAAAGCGCGTGTCTACCGCCACCCCAATGTGAAAGTACTTCTTCAGCACGAGGTTCTTGCCGTCGCCGTCAAGCGATGCGTTGAATTGCGGAAATGCCTGCAACGCACGCACCACTGCCTTGATGAGAAACACCAGCGGCGTCAGCTTCACCGAAGGTCCCGCTTCGTTATACGCCTTGCGGAAAGCCTCAAGGGTCGTAATATCGGCGTCGTCCTGATGCGTTACATGCGGAATCGCCAGCCAGTTTCGCGACAGGAATGCCCCCGTCAACTTCTGTATGCGGGAAACCGGCGTAACCTCGACTTCTCCAAACTCGGCGAAGTCGATCTGCGGCCACGGCGGCAGATTCGCGCCGATCCCGGCTGGCGCTGAACCTGGTACAGCGGCAGGCGCAGTTGTGGGTACTGGGGATGAGATGGATTCGACACTCATGACGGACGCCTCGCTAGACTGCTTCAACCAACCTGAATGACGGGCAATGGCTCAGATGATCTCCGCCAGCACCGTGCCAACCGGATACACCTCGCCTACCTGAGCGACGATCCGCAGCGTTCCCGACGCCGGCGACTCGACTTCCTGCACCGACTTGTCACTCTCCAGCGCATAGAGCGCCTGGCCCTCTGTGACTGTCTCGCCATCCGCCAGCAGCCATTCGGTCAGCGTGCCTTCGTTCATTGAGAAGCCCAGCTTCGGAAGCAAGACCTGTGTGGACATAAATGTTCTCTTTAAGTTTAGGAAAACTGGGAGGAGGCTCGCGACCCTGCGTCATCCAGCGTCGCGCGAATTGCTGCCTCGATCTGTGCGGCCCCGGGCACGAAGGCGTCTTCAAGCGGCTTCGAGAACGGCACCGGGCAAAACTGTGAGCCGACTCGCTGCACGGGCGCCTTGAGTTCACGAAACAGCGATTCATAGATACGCGACGCGATTTCCGCGCCCACACCAAATGGCTTCACCGCCTCGTGCACGACAACGGCGCGGCCCGTTTTAGCCACGGATGTCAGGATCGTTTCCGTGTCGAGCGGCGAAATCGTGCGCAAATCGACCACCTCGCATGAGATGCCGGCTGTGCCAAGCTTTTCCGCCACCGCCATCACGTCGTGCACGCGGCGGCTATAGCTGATGGCCGTCACGTCTGTGCCGCTGCGCACCACGTTGGCCTTGCCGAGCGGAATCCGCACGCCGCGCTCGGGAGCCTTGCCCGGGTTCCAGTAGCTCGGCATGTTCTCGATGAAGAGGCACGGATCATCATCTTCGATGCAGGAAAGCATCAGGCCGTAGGCATCGGCGGGCGTGGACGGCGCAACCACCTTGATGCCCGCGACATGCGCGAACCACGCTTCCAGATAGTCGGCGTGCTGGCCGCCGGTGCCGAACCCTGCACCGGTCATCGTGCGAATCACGAGCGGCACATGCGTCTGGCCACCCGACATGAAGCGCAACTTCGCGGCGTGGTTGACGATCATGTCCATTGCAACCGTCGTAAAGTTCATCAGCATGATCTCGGCCACCGGGCGCATGCCGACAATCGACGCGCCTATCGCCGCACCGATGATGGCCTGCTCCGAAATGGGCGTCGACCGGACGCGCGAAGTGCCATATTTCGTCGACAGACCTTTGGTCACACCAACAATGCCGCCTTCCTGCCCGTCGGCCACGTCCTCGCCGAGTACGATGACATTGACATCGGCGGCCATCGCATCGTCAAGCGCAAGATTGACGGCCTGAATCGTATTGATGTCAGTCTGCATCTGGTTCATGCAAGCACCTCGTCTTTAAAGATGTCGCGCCGCAGTTCGGCGACGTCCGGATAGTCGCTCGCCAGTGCAAACTCGACGGCCGCGTCAATTTCCGCGTCGTGGGCGGCTTCCATCTCAGCCAGTTGCGCTTCGGTAGCATGCTTTGCTGCGATCAGCCATGCGCGGAAGAGCGGCACCGGATCCTTTGCCACCCACGCCGCCTTTTCGTGCTGGTCCATATACGCATCCGGGTCGCCGAACACATGGCCGTGAAAACGGAACGTGTTGGCTTCGATCAACGTCGGGCCGCCACCTTCGCGAGCCCTCTCGATAGCCTCGCGCGCCACTCGGTGCATCGCGATCGGGTCGTTGCCGTCGACGGTGATGCCGGGCATCTGATACGCCACGGCACGCTGGGCAATGTTCGGCACGGACGTACCGTAAGCGTATTTCGTATGTTCGGCATAGCCGTTGTTCTGACAGACGAAAACAACCGGCAGCTTCCAGACCGACGCCATGTTCAGCGACTCATGGAACGCGCCGATGTTGGCCGCGCCATCGCCGAAATAGGCGACCGCCACGCGCGATTCCCCACGAATCTGCGCGGCCAGCGCAAGACCATTCGCGATGGGCATCGAGCTGCCGACAATCCCGGTTGTAACCATCACGCCGGAAGCCGGGTGGGTGACGTGCATCGGGCCGCCCTTGCCCTTGCAGGTGCCGGTGACGCGTCCTCCCAGTTCGGCCCAGAGATCCTTGAGCGGCACACCTTTGGCGATCATGTCGTGCACGCCGCGATAGATCGTGCAGATGTAATCGTCGTCGGTCAGACAGACGGACACTGCCGACGGAATCGCCTCCTGGCCGCGCGGCGAGTAGTACGGCATGACCAGCTTGCCGGATTTGATGACTGAGCGGAAACGCTCGTCGTTCTGCTTGATCAGCGTCATGCGCCGATAGATATCGACCAGTACTTCACTGCTGGGCGGCTGATGGACTTTCATGCGAAGGTCTCCTTCGATCACCAGATCGTTTGTGCGCCGCTGGCATGCAGCGCGGCGATGTAGCCGAATACGAATGACGCGCCGATACTGCTGCCCGCGCCGGGATAACAGCGGCCTACCACGGACGCCGTGCAGTTGCCTGTCGCGTAAAGCCCCGGAATCACCGAACCGTCGTCCTTGAGCACGCGGGCGTATTCGTCCGTGACGAGTCCACCAGCCGTGCCGACGTCGCCGGGATACATGCGGACGGCGTAAAACGGCGCCTGCTCGATCGGGCCGAGGTTCGGGTTCGGCTTGATCGTCGGGTCGCCGTGGCAGCGGTCGAAAGCCCGAGAGCCTCGCCCATAGTCGCTGTCCACGCCCGTCCTGCAGAAACCGTTGAAGCGCGTCACAGTTGCCTGCAGGCCGGCGGCATCAATACCGCATTTCGCAGCCAGCTCGTCGATCGATCCAGCCTTGATCATGTAACCGCTGTCCAGCCATTGCTGCGGGATCTGCCCCTGCATCGCGGTGCCCCAGGGGTAATACTTACGCTGACGGCTGTCCATGACCACCCAGCTCGGCACGGCCTTACCAGTCTCCTTCTGGCGCTGATACATCCGCTGACCGATCTCCATGTAGGCGCCGGCTTCATCGCAAAAGCGCTGACCGTCCTGGTCTACCATGATCGAGAACGGCAACGACAGGTCGAGGTGGTGCATGAAGGGCAGCGGCGTGCCGTCCGGCGCACGTGCGCCCTCGGGCAGCGTCTCATCGGGACCGAGCGAAGTGACGACCCACCAGGCTTCTTCCATGCAATCCACTGCGCCGCCGATCGCTACGGCCGCCTCGAGAATCTCGCCGGTGTCGCCAGGGTTGGCGTTCGTCCAGTTACTGGAGGACGGCTGCGGCTGGTACTTGCGGCGCATTTCAGCATTGCGCGAAAAGCCGCCCGTGTTCAACAGCACGCCCTCGCGAGCACACACGCGCATTTCGCGCCCACCGCGCACTGCGATCACACCCCTGACGCGGCCGTCCTCGACGATGAGATCGCGCACCGGTGTATCGGTCCAGATAGGAATATCGGCACGCAGCGCCATTTGCAGCATGCGCCCCTGGATCGCCGCACCGTTTGAAACCAGCTCCTTGCCCGTCACCTTCTGATACAGCATCCGGCCCACGAGCTGCATCGCCTTGCGTTTGCCGCCCCATGTACGCTTTAACAGGAACAACTCAGGGAACTCGTTCGAGTTCGCAGGAATCGACGGCCCCTTGTACCGCGAGAGTTTCGGAGCCCACTCGCCCAGTTCCTTGATGTCGAACAGTTTGGCCAGCAACGAGCGGCCGCGAGGTTCGCCACCCGGCAACGTGTCGTAGTAGTCGGACCAGCCATCACCATAGACAAACTGCATGCCCTGCTGTTCGAGAAACTCGGCCATCTTCGGACCCGTGCGCAAATACGCCTCCCGACGAGCCGGAGATGTTCCGGGACCCTGATACGTGACTGCCGCATCGAAATATTCCCGCGCGCGTTCGTATGAGTCGTGCACGCCGTGGCGCTTCATCACGTGATTGTTCGGCAGCCACCAGACACCGCCGGAGTAACCCGTCGAGCCTCCTACTTTTGGCTGCTTCTCAATGATGACGGCTTCTTTACCTGCCTTCTTGCACGCAAGCGCGGCGCACATCGAACCGCCGCCACTGCCCACCACCACGAAGTCGTAGCTTGCATCCCAACTGGCCATGCTCAATCCCCCTGCGCAATGAATTCCCGCAGCGCGCGGTGGAAATTGGACACAGACGTCTCCTGCAACGGGTTCGTGCGCGAGCCTTTGAAACCCCGCGATTTCATGCCCTGCTGCACGTTCGACATGTTCTGGAAATCCTGCCACAGGATGAGACCGAAATTCTCCAGTGCGTTCTGTTTCCAGTCGTCGACACCGTAGTAGAACTCACGCTTGAGCGGCGGCTCGGCACCGGGCGCATAACGCACCAGCGACCAGATATCGTAAATACAGGAATCGGGGTTGTCGCCATCCGGCCGCGCGCGATAGAACAGCGCGCCATCAGGGTATGGCAGGAAGATCAGGTTCGGGAACACGTGCCAGTCAGCGCCCGCGCGCCCCATCTGCTCGAAAGAGATTTCGGGCCAGCCCGCGCCTTCGGCGACGGCTGCTTCACGCTGGAATTCCATGGCCTTCGCCAGCACTTCGAACTGGTTGCCGCTGGGCGCCATTTCGGTCAGCAGACGTTTGGAAGCTTCGTAGTCGCGCGCTGAATTGATGGCCTTCAGCGTGTCTTCCATCACCTTGAAGAAATTGACCAGCCCCTGGCGCACGTCTTCAGGCATCGGCTTGCCGGTACGCGATGAAGGGGCGCCGATGAAACGCTGTGCTGTCGCGTAGCCGAACATCCCGTGGCGTCCGTAGGCAAAACTGCGGGTGACATCGTCGCCGGCCACGTCGAGCAGTTGCGGGTGTGTGGCAGAAACGTGATAGCCCTCGTTGAATGCCTCAAGCGCGACCTTCCAGTTGCACGGCAACCGAATCGACTTGTACCAGCGGTAACGCATCTTTTCAAACTCGAAGCAGTTCGTGATTTCGGGTACGGGTTCAAGGAACTTTGCAAGTGGCTCCGCGTTGGGATCCATGTTGATGAACACGAATCCACCCCACGTATCGACCTGCACTTCCTGCAGGCGCAGATCGCCGTCGGCCATGTCGGGGCAGCCTTCCCAATCGCTGCGATCGAGCACGCGCGCGATGCTGCCGTCAAGGTTCCATTGCCAGCCGTGGTAGTTGCAGTGAAACTTCGCTGCCTTGCCGCAGCCGTTCGTCAGACGCCTGCCACGATGCTGGCAGACGTTGTAATAGGCCTTGATCTGGTCGGCCGCAGTGCGCACAACGATGATCGACTCACCGATCACGTCGAATGTCACATAGTCGCCGACGCCAGTCAGCTCCTCCAGCCGGCATGCCACCTGCCACACGCGCGGCCACAGGTTCCGGGTTTCCCGGTCGAGGAACTGCTTTGAAAGGTAACTATCCTTTGGAACGAAATCGAGGCGGACGGCATGCTCACCCGAACTGGAACTCGTGTCGCGCATTGATATCTCCTTCGTGGTATCGCCGGCTTGCTTGCTGATTCTGGATTCTTGTTATCCGGTTCGCCGGCCCGCGAAGGCTTCGTGGCGCATCGGTCGGTATATATGAACATCGTTCAAAATACTAGGCTGACGTAAAGAACGTTGTCAATCCGGGTGAACGTCAGCCCAGCGCCTCTGTGAGTGCTGGAACGGCTTCAAAAAGATCGGCTGCGAGACCATAATCGGCGACCTGAAAAATTGGCGCCTCGCTATCCTTGTTGATCGCAACGATGACCTTCGAATCCTTCATGCCTGCCAGATGCTGGATTGCGCCGGAGATGCCTACGGCGATGTAAAGCTGCGGCGCGACGATCTTGCCGGTCTGCCCGACCTGGTAGTCGTTCGGCACGAATCCCGCATCCACTGCTGCGCGCGATGCGCCGACCGCTGCGCCGAGTTTGTCGGCGAGTGCATCGAGCAGCCTGAAGTTCTCGCCGTTCTGCATGCCGCGGCCGCCGGATACGACGATGCTGGCGGCCGCCAGTTCTGGACGGCTCGATTTCGTCAGTTCCCGGTCGACGAAACGCGCGCGTTCAAAGGCTGGCGCGACCTGCACGGACTCGACCGGCGCACTGCCTTCCAACAGCGCGGCGTCGAAGGTTGTCGTGCGGATGGTCAGGACTTTGACAGGATCGACCGACCTGACAGTGGCGAGCGCATTCCCGGCGTAGATCGGCCGCACAAAAGTATCCACCGCCTTGATGGCCACGACTTCGGAAATCTGCGCGCAGTCGAGCAACGCGGCCACACGGGGCATGAAGTTCTTGCCGACGGCTGTCGAAGCAGCTATCACGTGGCTGTACGGCTGCGCCAGCGACACCACCAGCGCAGCGAGGTTCTCTGGCAACGCGTGCGCATACGCAGCGGCGTCCACGTGCAGGACCTTGCTCACCCCGCTTACTTTCGTAGCGTCGGCCACCGCACCAGACGCTTCGTAGCCGGCGACCAGCAGATGAACGTCGCCGCCGATCTGCATCGCGGCAGTGACCGCGCTGAGCGTCGCACGGTGGAGCATTGCATTGTCGTGTTCAGCAATAACAAGAATGGACATGGTCAGATCACCTTGGCTTCATTGCGCAGTTTTTCGAGCAACGACTCGACGTCGGGCACCATCATTCCGCTCTTGCGCGATGGCGGCTCGGTCACTTCCAGCACAGTAAGGCGCGGCGTCACATCCACACCCAGGATTTCAGGCGTCAGGGTATCGAGCGGCTTCTTCTTCGCTTTCATGATGTTGGGCAGCGTCACATAGCGCGGACTGTTCAGGCGCAGATCGGTGGTGATCACCGCGGGAAGATCTAGCGCAACGCGTTCGAGCCCACCGTCGATTTCGCGCGTCACGGTCAGCACGCCGTCCGCGACTTCTGTCCTGAAGGCGAAGGTGGCCTGCGGCCAACCGAGCAGTCCGGCGAGTTTCTGACCGGTCTGGCCGGCGTCATTGTCAATAGCCTGCTTGCCCAGCAGCACCAGTTGTGGTGCTTCACGCTCGACGATGGCGGCCATGAGCTTTGCGACCGCGAGAGGCTGTAGTTCGACTGCTGTCTCGACCAGGATCGCGCGATCGGCGCCCATGGCAAGCGCTGTGCGCAAGACCTCCTGCGACTGGGCGGTGCCAGCGGAAATCACGAGGACCTCGTTGGCGACCCCCGCTTCCTTCAGCCGCACGGCCTCTTCCACCGCGATTTCGTCGAACGGATTCATAGCCATTTTGACGTTGGCCAGATCGACGCCGGACCCATCGGTTTTAACCCGAGGCTTCACGTTGTAGTCGATCACGCGCTTCACCGCGACCAGTATTTTCAATTGACTCTCCAGACGCTTTTGTGAACAATGTTCTACATTCTGAACCTGTTCTTTCTCTGCTGTCAACGACAACGCAGGTCCCTTGGAGGACGATTCAGGTACCCAGTAGACAATTACGGAGGCGACAAATGAAGCTGTATCGCTGCGCACGGATGGAGGGTATTGCAGGGCTGGAGTTGCGTGAGGAACCGGATCTGCCGTCACCGGGGCCACATCAGGTGCTAATGAAAGTGAATGCCAGTTCATTGAATTTTCGCGAGCTGCTATTCATGAACGGGGCGCTCGGCGACTCGCTGCGGCCTGACTTCATTCCGGCCTCCGACGGAGCGGGCACCGTAGTCGCCGTCGGTTCCCGAGTGCGGCGCGTGAAGCCTGGAGACCGGGTCGTGGCGACTTTCTATGACAACTGGACGGGCGGTACGATACCGCAGCACGCCGACACACTGGGACGCGGCGCGATCGTCGAAGGCATGCTGCGCGATAGGGCGCTGCTGAGCGAAGAAGAACTGGTCACGATACCGGACCACTTGTCGGACGAAGAAGCAGCCACGCTGCCGTGTGCGGCCCTCACCGCCTGGAATGCGTTGTGCCTGCACGCGCCGCTCCTGCCCGGCCAGAGCGTGGTAGTGCAAGGAACGGGCGGGGTGTCGATCTTCGCCCTGCAACTTGCCAGGTTCTTCGGCGCGCGAGTCATCGCCACGTCCTCGAGCGACGCGAAGCTCGCCCGGCTCGCGGCATTGGGCGCCGATGCGACCATCAACTACCGCGACACGCCGCAATGGGCGGACGCCGTACTGGAGTTCACCGGCGGCCAGGGCGCAGACCTAATCGTCGAGGTCGGTGGCGCGGCAACCTTCGCCCAGTCGGTCGCCGCCGCCCGCAAAGGCGGCCGGATCAGCGTGGTAGGCATGCTCACCGGTGCACCCTCGCCCGGCGACGGTTTTTTCATGCGCGGTCTGTCTATCGCGCCGATTCACGTGGGTTCCAGGCAGGATTTCGAAGCCATGAACCGCGCAATCGATTTCCACCGGCTGAAGCCCGTGATCGATTCGACATTTCCCTTTGCGGACGTGCCGGACGCACTGCGTCACCTGGAAAGCCAGCGCCATTTCGGCAAGATCGTGATCCGGCACGGCTAGCGATTGGGGGCGGACGGCTGGCCCCTGCCTGTGGCGATCCGCGCTGTTTCCGATCCCGGTGCCCCCGCGTATACCCCATTTCACGGCCGCCTTAAATTATTCATAATGTAGAACATCGTTCGAATGTTCCAATCTGCCGTCGATCTACTGGCTATGCAGTTCGTCATCGGATAGCCGACGGTTCCTGGTGCAAACTCGCCAATGAAAATGTTCTCACTCGATGGTCAAGTCGCGCTCGTCACGGGTGCCTCACGCGGTCTGGGACTGGCGATGGCGAGCGCACTCGCGTTCGCCGGCGCGACTGTCGTGCTTGCCGCGCGCTCGCGCGCCAGCCTCGAAGCGGCCGCCGCGTCCACTCGCAGCGCCACTGGCGCCGGCAGCGAACGAATCGACTTCGAGCCATTCGATCTCACCGATCAGCCCGGCCTTGAGACGGCCGTACGGAATGTCCTCGCGCGCCATGGAAGGATCGACATTCTGCTGAACAATGCCGGTATCTGCGAGTGGAGCGATTTCCTGCAATCGACCCCGCAGATGTGGCACCGAACGATGGACACCAATGTCACCGCGGCCTACCTGCTTGCGCAGCAAGTATCCCCGTCGATGATCGAGCACGGACACGGCCGCATCATCAATGTCGGCTCGTACGTTTCGGTACTCGGGCGCGAAAAGTTGCAGGCTTACGTGGCGAGCAAACACGCAGTGGCGGGCCTCACGAAGGCGCTCGGCGCCGAACTGGGACGCCACGGAATCCGCTGTAATTGCATTTGCCCCGGTTACTTCATGACCGACATGGCCGAGCCTGTCACATCGAATCCGCAGATGAAAGAGATCGTCCGGTCGCACATTTCCGTCGGACGCTGGGGACGTCCAGAAGAACTTGGCGGCGCAGCCGTATTCCTCGCCTCAGAAGCCAGTTCCTATATGAACGGACAAATGCTGATGGTCGACGGCGGTGTCTCGGAGATCCTCTGCTTCCCGATGTCAGTGGTCTAGCCCTTCTGTCGTGCGCAAGCGGCTTGCGAAGTCACGCAGCGAAGCCGTGTCATCAATCCCTCAAGAGAGTACTTACATGAACACCAGGTCGTTGGCTTCGCTGCTGGATCTCCGCGGCAAGACCGCACTCGTTACCGGCGCGGCGCAGGGCATCGGCGAAGCCATTGCAATACGACTCGCGGAAGCTGGCTCAGCCGTCGTGATCTGCGATATCAATGGTGAGCGGGCAGAACAAACCGCCCAGTCGATCAGGGACACCGGCGCCCAGGCCATTGCGATCAGAGCCGACGTCGCCCGCGTCGCCGACACCCAGACGGCGATCAACGCTGCGGTCGAAACCTTCGGCAGCATCGATATCCTCGTCAACAACGCTGCACTGGTCGCCCCCTCGCCGGTCATGGAGATCGACGAAAAGCTCTGGGATACCGTGCTCGATATCGATCTAAAGGGCGTGTTTTTCCAGGCGCAGGCAGCGGCGCGTCAGATGATCGCCGCAGGGCGAGGCGGCAAGATCATCAATATCGCTTCGGTCGATGCCGTGCTGCCGGTTGGCGGACTGGTTCCCTACGATTCAGCCAAGGGCGGCGTCGCGATGATGACCAGGTCGCTCGCCAAGGAACTCGGCAAACACGGGATCACGGTGAACGCGGTCGCCCCCGGTGGCGTCGCAACGCCGGGCGCGCGCGAAGCATCGCCAGGAATCATGGCCGTCCTCGGCATCGCGCCCGAAGCAATCGCCAATCTGCCGATCCGCTCGACCCTCGGCCGCTACGCTGAACCTGACGACATCGCCAAGGTCGTCTACTTCCTGAGCACAGGTCTAGCCGATTACATGACCGGCGCATTCGTGACCGTCGACGGAGGTTATCTGCTGATCTGACCGGGCGCGGGTCGGACGGTTGCCAGCCGGCTACCCGAAACAACGTTGACAACCCCGGCATCGGCGTTTATATTTACGAACACTATTCACCTTTTTCCATCTCGGGCGACGAAGAAAGCGACCTGCAATCTGGAGAGAGCCCGGTCAGCAGAACGCAGTGGTCAACGGTGGACCTCACTCCATCGAACGTTGAAAAAAGCGGACGAAGTTTCGCAGGCTTAATCGGACATCTGAGCAGTCGGCCAAAAGGTTCAACATAGAGGAGACAAAATGAAACACCACCGACCGCGGCCCACGCCAATCAGTGTCGCCGTATGGACCACCTGCATGGCCGCAGCCTGCGGGCTCTACAGCACAAGCGGGCTGGCTTTCGAGATCACCACGCCGAATCCGGACATCGAGATGCACTGGGACAACACGGTGCGCGGCGATTACGGCATGCGTCTGCAAGGCCGCGACGGCTTCTACACCAACAGTCCGACCTACGACGAAGGCGATCTGTCGACATCGAAATTCGGCACGATTCAGGCGCGCCTGAACCTCTTCAGCGAGTTCGACCTCAAGTACAAGGACAACTGGGGGTTCCGCGTGAGCGCCGCCGCGTGGTACGACCCCAGCTACACCAATCACGTCAGCAACAACACCTCTTTGCCGTCGCCCAACAACCTTCCGAACTACCCGGGCAACACCTACACGAGCTATATCGAGAAATACTACGGGGGCCCCAGCGGCGAACTGCGCGATGCGTTCGTGTTTGGCTCATTCAATCTTGGCGATCACCCGGTCGACGTCAAGCTGGGTCGCACCGCCATCACCTGGGGCCAGTCCGCCTTCGCGACCCTCGGCGGCACAAACTCGATCGCGTTCGCCCAGCAGCCGATCGACCTGTACAAGGCCACCATCAGCCCGAGCGCCTCGCTGAAAGAGGTGGTGCTGCCGACCACCCAGGCGGTCGTGTCGACCAAACTGACCGACACCATCACCCTCGCGGCGCAGTACACCTTCGAATGGGACTACGACCGCATTCCGGAAGGCGGTACGTATTTTGGTGGCGCAGACGCGATTCTCTACGGGCCGCCGGTTGCCGCTTATACGGAGATTCCGGGACTTGGGCCGGTACCGCTGAACCGGGTCGCTCCGATCAAGGGCCAGTCGGGTGACGTCGGCGTCGAGGGCAAGTGGCGAATCGATGCGATCGGCAGCACAGCGGAACTGGCCTTCCGTCACTTTGCGATGAAATTCCCGTGGGCCGCTCTGGTCGCCCCCGGCCGCGGCGTAAACCTGGGTTTCGTTACGCTGCCCGGCATCCAGGCGCAATATGGCAATAACGTCAATCTGGTCGGCGCCGGAATCAACGGCCCGCTCGGCAACGCCGCATACGCAGCTGAAATTTCCTATCGCTGGAATATGCCGCTAAGCCCCACCAGTACGACCACGATCAACAACGCCCCGACGGGTCGCACGCTGCACGGGTTGTTCAACCTGACGGAGTCTGTCGGCAAGACGCCGTTCTGGGACAACATGTTCATCCAGGGCGAATTCGCGTTCAACCGGCTGATGTCCGTGCAAAGCAATGCGGGCAATCTCGCATTGTCCGGCTACGATACGTCAGGACAATGCTCGGCTAGCGGTAACAATCCGTTCAACAACTGCGCGTCTCGCTTCTGGATGGGCCTGGGTATCGGCGCGAGTCCGCAGTGGTATCAGGTATTTCCGGGTGTCGATCTGACCATGCCCCTCTTCATCAACCTGAACCTCAAGGGCTACTCACCGGTAATCAACAACGCTGGCGAATCGCAAGGCTTCAATACCTTCCTGATCGGCCTGGACTTTAATATCCACAACAAGCATGAGATAGATATCACCTACACGTACTACACGAACAAGAAAGGATTCTCGAGTAGCGGCTCGGCTTCCGCGGTCGGCGGCCCTTATAGCGACAAATCCTGGCTCGGCATCACCTACCAGACCACGTTCTAAGACAGATGGAGACAGCTGTGAAACGCATATCAAAACTCGTCAAGGCGCTCGCGGTCGTTGTACCGCTGTGCGCCGCGCCCCTTATGGGTTCTCCCGCACTCGCCAACGAGTCGGGCCTCACGCCGTTCGGCGCTGAAATCGCGGGTAACAAGGACGGCTCCATTCCCGCCTATGCCGGTGGCCTCACCACCGCGCCAGCGGGCTTCAAGCCCGACAGCGGCAAATGGGCCGACCCGTACCCCGATGAAAAACCGATACTGCAGATCACCGCGCAGAACTATCAGCAATACGCTGACAAACTGAGCGCCAGCGCGCAGGAGCTTTTCAAGCGCTATCCGACTTACCGGATGGATGTGTACCCGACGCATCGCAGCGCATCGTACCCGGACTGGTATCTGGCAAATTCGGAGAAAAATGCCTCTACCGCGAAGCTGGACAAAAACGGCCTGTACCTGAGCGGCGCCTTTGCCGGCAAGCCGTTCCCGGTACCCAAGACCGGCCAGGAAGCGATCTGGGACTGGGAACTGCGCTATGTCGGTACCGCGCAACGCAACACCGTGAAGACGTTTCTGGTCGACACCGCAGGCAACCCGACGCTCGCTGCGCAGTTCAAGAGTTCTCTCCTGTACCCCTATTACGACACCAAGAACGAGGACGAATTCAAGAAGAAAGGTGGCGAAACAATCTGGTACCAGGTCTACAACGACTACGGCGCGCCTGCGCGTCTGATCGGCGAAACGACACTCTTCTGGTATTTCATGGATTCCGCCGACCACGATCAGCAATCGTGGATGTACAGCCCAGGCCAGCGCCGCGTGCGGGTCGCACCCGACCTCGCCTACGACACGCCTAACCCGGGTTACTCAGGCGCAATCACGATGGACGACATCCAGTTGTTCTACGGCCGGCTGGACCGCTGGAACATGAAACTGGTCGGCAAGAAGGAAATGTACATTCCGTACAACGACTACAAGCAGCAATACGAAACGCCTGCAAGCAAGATCCTCACCCCGAAGTTCGTCAACCCGGACACGACGCGTTGGGAATTGCACCGCGTATGGGTCGTCGAGTTGACACTCAAGCCTAATGTCCGTCACGTGTACAGCAAGAAGATGATGTACATGGATGAAGACGGCGGCGGCGGAGCGATGGATGCCTACGACCAGTCAGGAAAGCTGTACCGAGGCGGCTTTGAAACCACGGTGCCGGCGTACGACTACAAGGTGCCCTACTCGCTTGGCAACTGGTTCTACGACTTCGGTAGTGGCGTATACATCTTCGGCAGCCATCCGGCCGAGTCGCCGGGGATCTTCTTCAATGTCAGCTTCCCCAGGGATTACTTCACGCCGGACCGGATGCAGTCGACAGGTATCCGCTAGAGCACGACGGCAGGCATTGCGCGACGCATGGCTTGCCGTCGCCGCGCAATGCCGCACCAGGATAAGAATAAGAACGAGACAGACCGTCGCGGCGCCGCGCGCGCCGCGACGGCGCAAGGAGATGAAATGAGCCTCAGAACACCCCGCGTTCCTGTTTCGGGCATCCCGGCTCTCACGCTGGCGCTGGTGGCCGCTGCGTGTCTCGCGACCGGCGAGGCGAGCGCCGCTTTTCACGACCCGATCGACACTCCTGCCGCGATGGCCCCCAATGCCGCCCACGAACCTATGATGTCTATCGCCCAGGCAGGCAAGCGGCTCGTCGCTGTCGGGCCGCGCGGCGTCATTCTCCTGTCCGACGACGACGCCGCACATTGGCGTCAGGTGCCAAGCCCGGTGAGTTCGGATCTGGTCTCAATCATGTTCGCGACGCCGCAGCACGGCTGGGCGGTGGGACACGACGGACAGGTACTGCAAAGTGCGGACGGCGGCGCCACGTGGCACAAGCAGCTCGACGGCATGCAGGCGGCAAAACTGATGCAGAGCTTCTATTCGCAGCAGACCGGCGCTTCGCCGGACCTGAAGGCGGCACAAGATGAAGCCGCACGCTTTCTCGCCGACATGGGCGGCCGCCCATTCCTTGACGTATGGTTCGACAACGACCGCTCGGGCTGGGTGATTGGCTCGTTTAACATCATTTTTCATACCCAGGACGGCGGAAAGAGCTGGGAGCCATGGTTCGACCGCGTTGACAATCCGAACGCGCTGAACCTGCACACCATCCGCCGCATCGGGTCCACGCTTTATATTGCCGGCGAACAGGGTCTCCTGCTCAGGCTCGACGAAGGCGCGCAGCGTTTTGTCGCGCTCAAGACACCGTCGAAGAGCAGCTTCTTTGGCCTTGTTTCAAGCGGCTCGACGCTGATCGCCTACGGCCTGCTGGGTAACGCGGTCCGCACCGACGACAACGGCGAGACGTGGCAAAAAATCACACTACCGACCGGCGCGAGCATACTGGCCGGCGGACAACTGGCAGACGGCCGGCTACTGCTTGCGACGCAGGCGGGCGAGCTGCTGGTCAGTAGCGACCGGGGCACAACCTTCACCCGCCTCGGCGCGCCCGTACCTGGCGCTGTCTTCAGCCTGACAACGCGTGGCAGCGAGGTTATCGTGACCGGCGCCGCCGGACTATCCCGTGTCGACCTCCCGGCCGCGGGCGCCACAAAATAAGCGTGTTATTCCATCGCATTCCAGGAGTCAGACATGGCGGCAGGTAACAACGCCCAATTCGACAAGATGCCGGTAGTCACTGATCCCACTATGTTCGACCGGCGTTCCGGAAACGCACTCGAACGGCTCATTTTCAATCGTCGTCCGTGGCTTGTGCTGATCTGCGCAATCGTGACAGTAATTCTCGGTTTTCAGGCGTCGCGGCTCGAAGTCAATGCAAGCTTCGAGAAGATGATCCCGCTCTCGCACCCCTCCATCCGCAACTATCTGACGAACAAGGCAGATCTCAAGGGTCTCGGTAATTCGATCCGCGTGGTCGTCGAAGCGAAGAACGGCAATGTTTATGATCCAACCTATCTGAATGCGCTAAAACGGATCAACGATGCCTTGTTCCTGATCCCGGGCGTCGATCGGCCAGGCGTCAAATCGTTGTGGATGCCGATCGTGCGCTGGAATACGGTGACTGAAAATGGCTTTGCGGGCGGTCCTGTCATGCCCGAAAGCTACGACGGCTCAGCCGCGCAGATCGACCGGCTCCGCACCAATGTTGCGCGCGCCAACATAGTCGGCAGCCTCGTCGCGAATGATCTGAAGTCGAGCATGATCCAGATCCCGCTGCTCGACGCGTACCCTGATACTGGCAAGCCGCTTGATTACGCGAAGCTCACTCACCAGATCGAAGACGTCCTGCAGCGCGAGTCGCATGGCGAGGTCCGCGTACACGTGGTCGGATTCGCCAAGCTGGTCGGCGACCTGATATCGGGGCTCAAGCTCATCACGATGTACTTCGGGGTGTCGGCACTGATCGCACTCGTACTGATTTTTCTGTACACGCGCTGCATTCGCAGCACTCTGCTGGTCGTGAGCTGCTCGCTGATCGCCGTGATCTGGCAGCTTGGCATCATCAAGACGCTGGGTTTTGTGCTCGACCCCTACTCGATCCTGGTGCCATTCCTTGTGTTCGCGATAGGCGTGTCGCACGGCGCCCAGAAGATGAACGGCATCACACAGGATGTCGGCCGAGGCACACACAAGTATGTCGCCGCACGTTACACCTTCCGGCGTCTGTTCCTTGCCGGCCTCACCGCCCTGCTCGCGGACGTGGTCGGATTCGCCGTGCTGATGGTGATCGACATTCCCGTCATCAAGGATCTCGCCTTTACCGCGAGCGTCGGGGTTGGCGTGCTGGTGTTCACGAACCTGCTATTGCTGCCGGTACTGCTTTCGTACATCGGCGTCAGCCCGTCGGCTGCGCGGCGCAGTGTCAAGACTGAGAAAGAAGAAAACGTGGGGCACAATGCGACGGGTTCGCTATGGAATCTGCTCGACCGTTTCACTGAGCGTCGCTGGGCCACTGCGGCGATTGTGTGCGCAGCGCTCCTCGCCGTTATGGGCTGGAGCGTCAGTCTGAAGCTTCAGATCGGCGACCTCGACGCAGGCGCACCGGAACTGCGACCAGACTCCCGCTATAACATCGACAACGCTTACATCAATGCACACTACGGATTATCGAGCGATCTGTTCGTGATCATCGGAAAGTCTGCGCAAACCAGTTGTGACGGCAACAACTTTCCGCTTGCAGTCGAAGCCGACCGGCTTGAGACCATGCTACGCACCGTGCCTGGCGTCCAGACCACCACCTCGATCGGCGCCCTTTCCCGTTGGGTCACGTCCGGGTTCTACGAGGGTTACCCGAAGTGGTACACGATCGACCGGGTGCCGTCCATCCAGAACAAGACCGTCTCGCAGATCGTGCTCGACCACCCGGACCTGCTGAATGCGACATGTACGACCGCGCCGATCATTGCCTACCTGACGGACCACAAGGCAGCAACATTGGCGCGCGTCATGGCAGCCGCTGAAGATTTTGCCAGGGCACACGACGACAAGGATCACCAGTTTCTGATGGTGGCCGGCTCCGCCGGCATCGATGCGGTGACGAACGTAGTCGTCGCGCGGGCCAACCGGTTGATGTTGTTCATGGTGTATGGAGCGGTAATCCTGCTTTGCTTCATCACCTTCCGTAGCTGGCGCGCTGTGATCGTCGCTGTCGTACCGCTCGCAGTCACGTCGATTCTCTGCGAAGCGTTGATGGTGGTGCTCGGTATCGGCGTGAAAGTATCGACATTGCCGGTAATCGCGTTAGGTGTCGGCATCGGCGTCGACTACGCACTCTATCTGCTGAGCGTTCAGCTGTCGTATCAGCGAGCCGGGCAGCCGCTGGCGGCCGCGTACCGTCATGCGGTGCAGTTCACTGGCAAGGTGGTCGCGCTGGTCGGCGTGACGCTTGCGGCAGGTGTCATTACGTGGGCGTTTTCGCCGATCAAGTTTCAGGCGGACATGGGCATCCTGCTGACATTCATGTTCCTGTGGAACATGATCGGCGCGCTGATCCTCATTCCCGCCCTGTCGCATTTCCTGCTGCGCGGCATTTCCGATGCGGCAAGCAAAGCGGCGGCGACGCCCGTGAAGGCCGAAGCGCCGCAGCAACCGCTGCGCGCGGTGCGTGCCGAGAATCCTGGCGCAACGGGCAGCGCCACCGCTGAACAGACTACACGGGGCTGACCGGAACGACGTGGGCGCGTGAAGCAAACGCGCCCGCTTCGCTCACAGGCAGCCCGTCGATCACTTCCTGACCTTGCATGACCAGGCCGTCGCAGGGGCAATTGGAAGATCGGATCCTCTGGCCTCCAGACTCAGACGCCCCTTTTAGCCGCCTGCACGGCTTCGGGCGCTATCTTGAGACGTATGAGCAGCGCGGCGGCCTCTAGTACATCAGCACGATGAAACCGTGGCATCTCAAGTTCGATATTGAGCGCAGAGACGGCCAATGGCCGTCGAGCTACCCCAGGACAACAGGGCGCCGAAGCGCCCCATCGCTCTTCTTAACGCACGTCCCACACCAGCGGCAGATAATAAAGCGTGCCGTTGACGCCGCCATGCACACCCGCCTTTTCACCCGGCTTGACCTGAAAGTGGGGAATACGCTTGAGCCACTCCTGCAGGAAGACCTTGAGTTCCACGCGCGCGAGAAATGATCCCGGACAGCGATGCGCGCCGTTACCGAAAGTGGAATGAATCGGCGTCGGACGAGAAAAGTCCACCGCAAGCGGATCGTTGAACTTGCGATCGTCCAGACCGTGCAGCGTGGTCGGAATAATGATCATGTCGCCTTCCTTCATCTGCACGCCCTTGTATTCGAAGTCGTGCGTGATGCGACGTCCCTGATTCACCACCGGAAAGCGTCGCAACAGTTCGTCGACCGCCTTTTGTGTGAGTTCTGGATGCTCAATCAGCTGCTTGCGATGCACCGGGCTCTTCGCAAGAAAATTCGCGATAAAGCCCATCGCGGACGCGACCGTATCGAGCCCGCCAATCAGCACGAGTCCGCAGAGGCCCTTGAGCTCCTGATCGGTTAGCGCACGCCCGTCGATGTTCGACTGAACGATGCGGCTGATCAGGTCGTCGCCTGGATTGGCGCGCCGCTCGGCGATCTTGACGCCGAGATACTCGAAAATCGCACCGAGCGCCGTCAGTTTTTCCTGCGCCGCTGCGGGCCGCACCATCTTGTCGGCCAGACCGAGGAGATAGTCACGATCTTCTGGCGGCAACGCGACCATGTTCATAAAGATGCCAATCGGGAGATGTTGCGCGAAGCCGGACACAAATTCCACCTCGCCCCTTTGATAAAAACCGTCGATCAACTCGATCGTCATCTCGCGGGCCTTCTCTTCGAGCTTGCTGATCGCCTGCGGCATGAAGGCCGGCGCAATCAGCGCACGGTACGCCGTGTGCAATGGCGGATCGAAGAAGATCGGCGGCAGCGGCGCATGCTCGACCAGCGGCACGGTCAACTGCTTCGACGAGAAATTCTCGTAGTCCTTGAAGATCTGATAGATGTCGTCGCCGCGCGTCGCGATCCAGTGGCCACCGTTGCGTGGTGTCCAGAAGATGTCGGGAATGCCGTCGTCGTGCAACCTCTTCAGCGCGAGATGGTAGTCATCTTCGGCGCCGGGAGGATGGTAGATGTCCATATCCACAACCAGATGCGGGGGTACGTGTGCGGGAATCGGCGCCGACTCGGGAAGGGCTGCTTGACCAGTTGCTGACATTCGGTGTCTCCTTTTCTCGAGGTGACCGGACGTACCGGCGTAGCAGGTATCGCGCCGGCCTACAGATGAATGATGCTTACAGATAAGCCCCGTACAGTTCGACGTGATGTTCGATGTTGCCCCAGGTCATATCGATACAGGTCAGGCGCTTCACGTACCAGCCGACCGACAGTTCATCGGTCATTCCCATCCCGCCGTGCAATTGCACGGCCTGCTGCGCAATGAAGCGCCCGCTACGGCCGATCATCGCCTTTGCTGCGCAGACAGCGCGATGGCTCTCGCTCGCGTCGTCGCCATCGAGCTTTGCGGCGGCGAAATAGACCATTGAACGCGCCTGCTCCACAGCGGTCAAGATATCGGCGGCGCGATGCTGCAGCGCCTGGAACTTGCCGATCGGCGAGCCGAACTGCTTGCGCGTGCGCAGATAGTCGTAGGTCAGATCGGCCAGTTTCGCCATCGTCCCCACGGCTTCCGCGCACAACGCGAAGATGCCGTGATCGACGGTCCACTCCAGCAGCGGGTAGCCCTCGCCCACCGCGCCGAGCACTGCGTCCGCACCGACCTCCACCTCCGCTAGCGTGATCTCCGCGACCCGCTGACCATCGAGTGCCGGAAAGCCTTTGACCGTCACGCCGGGAGCCTTCGCGTCGACCGCGAACAGCGTGATGCCCGCCGTGTCCGTAGCGCCGCCTGATGTGCGCGCGGAGACCAGAAGCACGTCGGCGCTGTCGCCGTGCAGGACGACGCCTTTGCGACCGTTCAGCACGTAGCCTGTACCGGATGCTCTCGCCATCGTGGTCACGTTCCACAGATCGAACCGCGCGCCCGGTTCGAGCGTCGCGAGCGCGGTCTTCAGGGTGCCCCCGGCGAGACTATTGAGCCATGAGGCCTTATGAGTCTCATGGGCGGCGCGGCCAATCAGTCTCGTACCCAGCACAGCCGATGAAAGGTATGGCTCAAGCACAAGTCCCCGGCCAAACGCTTCCATCACGATCATGGTTTCGGCCGGCGACGCTGCAAGGCCGCCGTACTGCTCGGGCACGTTCAACGCCAGCAGACCCATTTTGGCAAGCGTCGACCAGTGCTCAGCAGACCAGCCTTGTGGCGTTGCGGCCAGCCGCCGGCGCGCTTCGAAGCCGTATTCGTTGTCGACGAAACGGCCAACCACGTCGGCCAGCATCTGTTGCTCTTCGACGAGCGTAAAGTCCATGACGTATCCTCAGATGCCGAGCGCCAGTTTGGCGATAATGTTTTTCTGCACCTCGGTCGAGCCGCCATAGATCGAGATCTTGCGCCAGTCGAGGTAGTGTGCGGCGAGCGCGTTGAGCAACTCGCCGTTGGCCGTTTCTCCGCTCCAGTCCGCGTTCAGCGCTTCACCGACGAACGGCACAGCGTAAGGGCCGGCGCATTCCATAATCAGTTCCGTCAGTTCCTGCTGGATCTCCGAGCCGCGAATCTTCAGCACGGACGCTTCGGGACCAATCGTCTGCCCCGCCGATTCAGCGGAAGCTACCCGCAACAGCGACCACTCGTGCGCGATCAGGTCGATCTCTACCTTCGCGATCCTGTCGCGAAAGCGAACGTCGTCGATTAGCGGCTTGCCGTGCTTGACCTCGGTCCGCGCAATTTCCTTCAAGCGGCGCATGAAGCGTTTGCAGTTGCCAAGCCCGGCGATGTTGGTGCGCTCATGGCCGAGCAGATATTTCGCGATCGTCCAGCCACGATGCTCTTCACCGACGAGATTGCGAATCGGTACTTCGACGTTCTCGAAGAACACCTCGTTGACGTCATGCCCTCCGTCGAGTGTCTTGATCGGCCGCACGGTAATGCCGGGCGTCTTCATGTCTATCAACAGGAACGAGATGCCTTCCTGTGGACGACCGTCACTATGCGTGCGCACGAGACAGAAAATCCAGTTGGCCCACTGCGCGAACGACGTCCAGATCTTCTGGCCGTTGACGATATAGAACGGTTCGCCGTCACGCGGAACGCACTCGGCGCGGGTCTTCAGAGACGCCAGATCGGAACCGGCCCCGGGCTCCGAATAGCCCTGACACCACCAGTCCTCCATCGACACAATGCGAGGAAGAAAATAGTTGCGTTGCGCGGGCGTACCGAACTTTTGCAGCACCGGTCCGACCATCGACAGGCCAAAGGGCATCTGGCGCGGCGCCCCCGCGGTGAAGCATTCTTCATCGAAGATATTGCGCTGCGTGGCGTTCCATCCCGCGCCGCCGTATTTGACTGGCCACGCGGGCGCGCCCCAGCCGTTGGCCGCGAGGATGCGCTGCCAGCGCACGTAGTCTTCACGTGGCACATGGCGAAAATTCAGCACGCGATCGCGGATATCCACGGGTAACCGGGCCGCCACGAATTCCCGAACCGATGCGCGAAAGGCCTTGTCTTCGAGACTTTCTCGCAAATCCATAAACACACTCCTTTGACCTTCCACCTGCGCACGACAAATGCCCGGGCCTTTGTTCAGCTGATTTCGACGATACCGTTGTTCAACACCACCACATCGCGCGCATCGACTCGCGCGCGCAAATGCAAACGTGTGTCACTCTCGCGCCAGAACTGGAAGCGGATGGTTTCGCCTGGATAGACCGGCGACGTGAGCCGAAGCGCAAGCCGCTTCAGCCGTGCGGCATCGTTACCCGCGCAGTTGCGGATCGCCGCGTAGCCCGCGATGCCGTATGTCGCAAGTCCGTGCAGTATCGGTTGCCTGAAGCCCGCTTTCGCGGCGACTTCGGGGTCGGCATGCAGCGGATTCGAATCGCCGGACAGCCGATAGATCAACGCGCCCTGAGTGGATGTCGAGAACACGAATTCTCTGTCTGGCGCGCGCTCGGGAACCGGTGGCAGCGCCTCGGGCGGTGGGTCGCTCATACCAGATTCCGCACTAAAGCCGCCGTCGCCTCGCAGAAACGACACTTGCCGTACTTCCGCGAGCCGTTCGCCGCTCGCCTCTTCGACCAGATCGCGCTTCAGTTCGACAATTGCGCCCTTGCCCGCCCCCTTGTCCGAAACCAGGCTCACGCGCGTCTTGCTGACGATGGTAGCCGCCGACGGCATCGGATGAAGGAAACGAACATCCTGTTCGCCGTGCACCAGCTTCAGATAATCGACGCCCGCGCGCGGATCGCGCATCCATGACTTGGGCCAGGCAAACGCAGCGGCACAGGTCGGCATCGCCTGCAACTGCTTCTCGTAGACATAGCGAAGCTGCTGAGCGTCCAGCGGATCGCTGCCGATGCCAAGGCCAAGTGCGTACAGCATGACGTCGCGCGCAGTGTAGGTCTGGGTGACGTCTTCTATCGGCCAGTTCTTGACGACTTCGTAGTTCAGCATGACTTTGCCCCGTAACGTATCAATCGTCGGCGAAATTCGGCTTGCGCTTCTCCAGGAAGCTCGCGATGCCTTCCTTGTAGTCATCGCACTGATTGGCGATGGGCATGTCCAGCCCGGCGGACATGATCGCTTCATGCGGCGTCTGGAATGGCACCTCCCACAACTGCGCCTTCATGACGCGCATCGAGCGGGGCGAGCAGTTCTCGGCCAGGTCGCGTGCATAGGCATAGGTCTCGTCGGCCAACGCGCTCGACGGGAACGCGCGGTTCACAAGGCCCATCCGTTCAGCTTCGAGCCCCTTGATCTTGCGTGCCGACAACAGGAGATCAAGCGCGCGGGCATGTCCGACGTGGTGCGAGAGGATCCACGCCATGCCATACTCAGCCGTCAACCCGCGACGCGCAAACGCAGTAGTAATCGTGGCGTCCTCGGCGGCGAAGCGGATGTCGCAGAACAGCGCGTGAATCAGCCCGATGCCGACTGTCGCGCCGTTTAGCATGGCGATGACGGGCTTCGGTATCGCCGGGTAGTACGAACAGCGCGTTTGCCAGTCGGCGCGTTTGCGCATGTCGAAGGGACGCGGCAGCTTGGTCATCAGCGCGTGTGGATCGCCACCAAAGCTGTGAATGTCGCCTCCGGCGCAGAAAGCCTTGCCCGCTCCTGTGAACACGATCACGCGCACGCCGCGGTCCGCGCCCGCCGCCTGCATGGCCTCGTAAACCTCGGTGGCCACCTGGTCGTTCCAGGTGTTCATGTGTTCCGGACGGTTCAGCGTGACGGTGGCAATACGGTCCTTCACGTCGTACAGGATGGTCTCGTAGCGCATGAGTATCTCCCTCGAAGGTGCGCGGCTCAGAACGAGCGCGGCATGTCCAGCACGTGTTCGGCGATGTACGACAGGATCAGGTTGGTCGAAATGGGCGCTACCTGATACAGACGGGTTTCGCGGAATTTGCGCTCCACGTCGTATTCGCAAGCAAAACCGAAGCCGCCGTGCGTTTGCAGGCACGCGTTAGCGGCCTTCCATGAGGCGGTGGCAGCCAGATGCTTGGCCATGTTCGCTTCGGCACCGCACGGCTGGTGGTCGTCGAATAGCTCGCATGCCTTGTAACGCATCAGATCTGCGGCCCGCACGTCGATATAGGCCTCGGCGATGGGGAACTGCACCCCCTGGTTCATGCCGATGGGCCGGTCGAACACCTGCCGCTCGGAGGCGTACTTCGACGCGCGATCGACGAACCAGTAGCCATCGCCGATACATTCCGCGGCAATTAGTGCGCGCTCTGCATTCAGTCCATCGAGGATGTACTTGAAGCCCTTGCCTTCCTCGCCAATCAGGTTCTCTTCCGGGATCTCGAGGTTGTCGAAGAACAGTTCATTGGTTTCATGGTTGACCATGTTCGGAATCGGACGCACGGTCAGACCGTTGCCGATCGCCTGATGCAAGTCGACCAGAAAGCATGACAGGCCTTCGGATTTCTTCTTGACCTCGGCGAGCGGCGTGGTGCGCGCCAGCAGGATCATCGTGTCCGAATGCTGTACGCGAGAAATCCATACTTTCTGGCCATTGACGACATAGCGGCCGTCCTTCTTCACCGCCATCGTTTTCATTTTGGTGGTGTCCGTACCGGTGGTCGGTTCGGTCACAGCCATCGACTGCAGACGCAGTTCGCCACTAGCGATCTTCGGCAGGTACGCCCGCTTTTGCTCCTCGGAGCCGTTGCGCAGCAGCGTGTTCATGTTGTACATCTGCCCGTGGCAAAAGCCCGAGTTGCCGCCGTTGCGATTGATCTCTTCCATGATGACGGACGCCTCGGTCAGTCCGAGCCCTGAACCGCCGTATTCCTGCGGAATCAGCGCGGCCATCCAGCCCGCGCGCGTCAATGCATCGACGAATGCTTCCGGATAGACCCGCTCGTGGTCGATGCGGCGCCAGTACTCGTCAGGGAATTCTTTCGACAGCTCGCGCAACGCGTCGCGCAGTTCCCGATACGGATCGGAGGGGGAGAGTCTGCTCATCTGAATGGTTCCGGTCACATAACAAGGCGACGCACTTACGCAGCCGCGTCGATCAGTCCGCCCGCGCGGGCGAGCTGGGCCAAATGGTGTTCGGCAGCGCCGAACAGGATGTCGATCACGCTCAGGCGGCGCAGGTAGTGGCCAACCTTGCATTCCTCGGTCATACCGATGCCGCCATGCAGTTGCACGCCCTGCTGGCCCACAAAGCGCGCAGCCCGGCCAATCTGCACCTTGGCCGCCGCGATGCTGCGTTCGCGCTCCGCTACGTCCTGCTCCCCGCTCATCATCGTGGCAAACAGCGCCATGCTGCGTGCCTGCTCGACCATGACCAGCATGTCCACCGCGCGGTGCTGCAATGCCTGGAAGGAACCGATGGCGACGCCAAACTGCTTGCGCACCTTGAGGTACTCGACGGTTTCCTCGTACGCCGCCGCCATCGCCCCGACCGCTTCGGCGCATAGCGCGGCAATCGCCTGCGCGACGACCGATTCGATCAGCGGCAGCGCCGCGCCGGCAACGCCGATGACATCGGCGTCGGTCACGCGCACGCCCGCCAGGTCGATATCCGCCGCGCGCAGTCGATCCTGCGTCGGGTACTCGCGGCGCGTGAGACCCGGAGCGTTCGCATCGACCAGAAACAGCGCGATTCCATCGCGAGCGCGGCGTGCGCCTGAAACGCGAGCTGACACGATCAGCCGGTCCGCGCTGCCGCCGTGTACGACAACGCGCTTCGCGCCGTCCAGGATCCAGCCGTCGCCGTCGCCGTCGCCGTTGCGGCGTGCGGTCGTGGCGACGTCGGCGAGGTCGTAGCGCGACTGTGACTCGGCGTACGCGAATGCCATTAGCAACGAGCCGTCGGCAATGCCCGGCAGGATCGCTTCGCGCTGCGCGACGCTGCCGCCAAGACGGATACAGCCGCCGCAGAGCACTACCGTCGCAAGATAGGGCTCGACAACGAGCCCGCGTCCGAACGCTTCCATCACCATCATCGTTTCGACCGGGCCGCAACCGCTGCCGCCGAAGTCTTCATCGAACGTCAGGCCCAGCAGGCCCATGCCGGCGTAGCGGGCCCACTGAGTCCGGCTGAACCCTTCCGGCTCAGCCAGGTAGCGTGCACGCTGTTCAAAGCTGTACTCGTCCATCACGAGTCGCTCGACGCTGTCCTTGAGCATGCGTTGCTCGTCGGTGAAATCAAAGTCCATGGCCGATGCTTCTCCGCGTTTCGATAGACGCTCAGAGTCCGAGAACGGACTTGGCGAGAATGTTTTTTCTGGATTTCGTTCGATCCGCCCACAATCGAAACATGACGCGCGAAATAATGGTTCGGTGCGATGGTCAGCGCCCATTCCGGGTCGCGGATCGGGTCAGCGAGTCCGCGCAGGAAGTCGAGATCGAGCGGTAACGCGTCGAGCCCCGCCACTTCCAGAAGAAGCTCAGCTGCCATCTGCTGCAACTCCGAACCCTTGATTTTCAGGATCGAAGTCTTGGGATCGGGCACATGGCTAGCCCGCGCTGTGCTTTCGGCAATGACACGCATCTGGGTAATCTCCAGCGCCTTCAGTTCGACCTCGATCGCCGCGACCCGCTCGCGAAAATGAGGGTCGTCCCAAAGCACGCCGTCGCCGCACGGCACGCGTTTCGCGAGGTCTTTGGCGTGCCGGATCCGCATCTTCGACACACCCACGCGTGCGATCCCGCTGCGCTCGTTGCCGAGCAGATACTTGGCGTAATCCCACCCCTTGTTTTCTTCGCCGATCCGGTTCGTCACGGGCACGCGCACGTTATCAAAGAACACCTCGTTGGTTTCATGATGACCATCGATCGTGATGATCGGGCGCACCGTCAAGCCGGGCGTCTTCATGTCGATCAGCAGGTACGTGATGCCCTGCTGTTTCTTCGCGCTCGCGTCGGTGCGCACGAGGCAGAACATCCAGTCCGCGTGATGGGCTGTCGAGGTCCACAGCTTCTGTCCGTTGATCACATAATGATCGCCTTCGCGAACAGCCTGCGTGCGCAGCGCCGCCAGGTCAGACCCGGCGCCAGGCTCCGAAAAGCCCTGACAGAACCAGTATTCGAGACTTGCGATACGCGGCAGAAAATCGCGCTTCTGCTCGTCGCTGCCGAATGCGATCAGCACCGGGCCGATCATGTTGACGTTGAACGACAGCGTTTCCGGCGCGGGCGTCATATGCAGCTCTTCCTTGAAGATGTACTGCTGCACCGCGCTCCAGCACGTTCCACCCCACGCCTTGTCCCACGCCGGTGTCGCCCAGCCGCGTTCGTACAGGATGCGCTGCCAGCGACGCAAATCATTCGCGGAGTAGCGCTGTCCCAGCGCTGCCTTGCGACGGATGTCTTCGGGCAACGCTTCCCTGAAAAAGGCTCTCACCTCATCGCGGAAAGCCAGTTCTTCATCGGTGTATCGCAGATCCATGAGTGTCTCGTCTCGATTCGTTGCCGCGGCGCGGATCGCCGTCCATTCCTTTTATCCCGCTCATCGGTCTCTCAAGCCAGAGTCCCTGCCTGTTTCAGTTCATTGATTCTCTGAGTGTCGAGCCAGACCGACAGCGCGGCATCGACAGTCGCGGGATCAGGTGCTTCGGGTGGCGTCGGCGTCGCGGGCACCGTTGCGGAAAAGCGCGGCGCGGGCGCGGGCTGCACGATCCCGTCGATTTCGATGAAGGTTCCGCGCGCCTTCAGATGAGGATGCTCAGGCGCTTCGCACCACGATAGAACAGGGGCGAAGCATGCATCCGAATGCTCCAGCAAGGTGGTCCACTGAGCCCGGCTGCGGGTTTTGAACCTGAGCGCGAACACGGCACGCGCGGCCGGCCAGTTGTTCTGCTCGAGCTGGGCACCGAGCGTGTCCGGCGAGATATCGAGCAGACGCAGCAGTTCCCGATAGAACTTGTCTTCAATCGGACCCACCGTAATCCACTTGCCGTCGGCGCATTCGTAGACGTCGTAGAAATGCGAGCCCGAATCGGTGATATTGGTGCCTCGCTGGTCACGCCAGATACCCGCCGCCTGCATGCCGAAAAAGGTCGTGGCCAGATTCGCAGTGCCATCGACGATTGCCGCGTCCACCACCTGCCCCGTGCCGCCCTCACGGGCGTGAAGGATGGCGGAGAGCAGACCCATTGCCAGATACAGCGAGCCGCCTGCGTAGTCGCCGATCAGGTTCAAAGGGATCGATGGCGGTTGATTGCGACGGCCAATCGCGTTCAGCACGCCCGTGATCGCGATGTAGTTCAGATCATGACCCGCATATGGTGCGAGCGGCCCCTCCTGCCCCCAACCGGTGATGCGACCGTAGGCCAGCTTTGGATTGCGTTCCAGGCACACTTGCGGCCCGAGGCCCAGGCGCTCGGTCACGCCCGGGCGAAAACCTTCGATCAGCGCGTCTGCCCCCTCCACCAGCGTCAGCACGAGGTCGATGGCGGCAGGATCCTTCAGATCCAGTGCGATCGTCCTGCGATTGCGCAGCAGCAGGTTGTAACGCAACGGACGCTCGATGCCGAGCCTGACGGGTTGCCGCCGTTCGATACGCAACACCGTTGCACCGAGGTCCGCGAGCAGCATTGCGCACATCGGGCCCGGCCCGATACCGGCCAGTTCGATGATCTTGATGCCAGCGAGCGGTCCCATGCTCAGCTCTTCCTCGCGTGAGCACGCATGGCGTCCCACTGCTCGTCGCTCCAGTCCTGCATCGCACGAAACGTGGGACCACCCACGCCCTGCATCCAGCGGCCCCCGTCGATCACGATCATGTCGCCAGTGATGTATCCGGAGCCATCGGAAGCCAGGTACGCGTACAGATCAGCCAGTTCGATATGGTCGCCAAAGCGCCGCAGCGGCACGCTGCGATCCTGCGGTTCCACCTGTGAACCTGGTGGGTAGAGCTGTTCCCAGGCGCCTTCGGTCGGGAACAGGCCCGGCGCCACGGCGTTCAGCCGAATTCCCTTCGGCCCCCATTCGACCGCGAGACTGCGTGTCATCGCGAGCACGCCGGCCTTCGCAGCCGCGGACGGCACGGTGAAAGCCGAACCCGTGATGGTCGGTGTTGATACTGTGCTGATCACGTTGCCCTTGCGCCCGGCGTCGATCCAGCGCCTCCCCGCGGCGATCGTGCAATAAAAGCTGCCGTGCAGCACGATGTCCAGCACCGCATCGACCGCACGCGCCGAGAGCGTTTCGGTGCGCGCGATGAAATTGGCTGCTGCGTTGTTGAGCAGCAGGTCCAGCGGACGATCACGCCAGATGGTGTCCATCATCGCTTCGACCGACTCGGCGTCGCGCACGTCAGCGGTGATCGTGGTGACACGGGACCCGCTGATAGCGCTGCGAAATTCATTGGCGGTAGCGTCGAGCACTTCCTTGCGGCGTCCGCAAATCACCAGTTCCGCTCCGAGTTCCAGATAGCGCCGGCCAATACTTTTGCCAAGGCCGGTGCCACCGCCGGTGATCAGAATCTTTTTGTCCTTAAGCAGGTCGGGTGTGAACATGGTCTGTGTACTTCCGTAAATTCCATTGACTGGAGACATGGCGAATCGAGGGGGTATCGCGACGAGCGCCGGGACGCTCAACTGCCGGTAAAAACGGGTTTGCGCTTCTCCATGAAGGCCGCCACGGCTTCCGTGTGGTCACTGGTCTGACGCGTCAGCGGGTTCAGATCCACCTCCAGCCGCCACGCGTCTTCGATCGAATTGCCGGAGTTGACGAGACTCGCTTTCAGCAACGCGAGCGTAACGGGCGGATAGCTGGCGAAGCGCGTGGCAAGTTCAAGTGCGGCATCGAGCGCGCCGCCAGGCTCAGCAGTCTGATTGACGAGGCCAATGCGCAGCGCGGTAGCCGCGTCGATCACGTCCGCTTTCAACATCAATTCACGCGCCTTGCCGCCGCCGACCTTCTGCGGCAGTGTCCAAAGAAGGCCGGTGTCAGGCAGCAAACCCACCTTGGCGAAGGCACAGCAATATTTCGCAGCACTGGAGCTCACCGTGAGATCGCACGCGGCAGCCAGCGACAGCCCGGCGCCAAAACAGGTGCCCTCTACCGCCGCGACGACCGGCTTGGTGCCCGTGTAGATCAAGCGGAACAGGCGCACGCCGACGGCTATGCGTTCGCGCAGTTCGAGCAGCGGCGGCGTACCGGCCTGCATTTCGGACAAGTCGCCGCCCGCGCAGAAATGGCCGCCGGTGCCGGTCAGCACGATCGCCCGTGTGGCGGCATCCTCGTGAAAAAGGCGCTGGAACGCATCCGTCAACGCAACGCGCATCTTCATCGAGAAGGCATTGCGGCGTTGCGGATAGTTCATCGCGACGACAGCCACATCACCCTCGTGGCGCACCTGCACGATCTCATTCGCATCGTCTGCGCCCGGCTCGCCATCCGCGCCATGCAGCGCTTCATTTTTCTCGACACTCATCGGAGATTCCCCAACGTTCATTGACCGGTAAAGACCGGCTTGCTCTTGTCGAAAAACGCATGACATGCGGCCTGATGATCTCTGGACTGACGCAGTACCGGCTGATAGTCGATCTCAGCGCGTAATGCCGCATCCATCGTGGTAGCGCCGTCGGTCAGTGCGGCCTTGAGCAGCGCGACGCCAAGCGGCGGATGTTCAGCGAGGCCGCAGGCCACTTCGATCGCAGCCGCGCGCGCAGCTCCGGGCGCGACGACCTGGTTCGCCATACCCATCTCGCCCGCCTTGACGCCGTCGATTTCGGCCGCGAGCGACAGCATTTCTCTCGCGCGCGCCATGCCGATTTTTTCCGGGAGCGTCCACAGGATGCCGGTATCGGGAATCAGCCCGACACGCAGAAACGCCGCGCAAAAGCGCGCATTCGACGCCGCCACCACGTAATCGGTTGCCACGGCCAGCGACAGCCCCGCGCCAAACGCCACGCCTTCGACGGCGGCGACAACCGGCTTTGCTCCCGCCAGCATGTCGCGCACCACGACGCACGATTCAGCCAGAATCTCGCGGCTTTGCAGGATGGTCCGCTTCGTCATTTCGGAGATGTCGGCTCCCGCGCAAAAGTGCTCGCCCGCGCCAGTCAGCACGATGGCGCGCGATTCGGGGTCGGCCCACATCAGGCGGTGCATCGTGTCGCGCAACAACTGACGCATCTGCCGCCCCATCGCATTGCGGCGACCAGGATTGTTCAGCGTAACGACGGCCACAGGACCTTCCCGGGTCACCTCGATCAACGCTGATGCACTGCCCGTGTCCTTTTCCTTATCCGTATGCTGTTCGCTCATGATGTGCTTTCCCTAGTCGGCCACGAATACCGGTTTGCGCTTTTCCATGAAGGCGCTGACGGCCTCTTGGTGTTCACGGCTGCGGCGCAGGATAGGCTGCACATTGACTTCGGTTTCGATCGCATCGTCGAGCGTGCGGATACCTGTAGCCAGCGCCGCCTTGAGATGCGCCGTGGCCACTGCCGGCAGCGCCGCATACTGGCGAGCGACTTCCAGCGCGGCAGCGAGCGCCTGCCCGGGCTCGGCAACCTGATTGGCAAAGCCCATCTCCAACGCTTCGACGCCATTGAATTCACGCGCGCTCAGCATCAGTTCACGCGCCCGTCCGCCGCCGATGCGCTGGGCGAGAGACCAGTAAAGGCCGGTATCCGGCATCAAGCCGACCTTGACGAAGGCACTGGCGTAACGTGCCGTCGATGAACTGACCACCATGTCGCACGCGGCAGCCAGCGAAAGGCCAGCACCCAATGCAAAACCTTCGACGGCCGCGACGATGGCCTTCGGCCCTGACACCATCAGCCTGAAAATCTCCAGCGGCAACTGGTTGCGCTCGCGATATTCGAGCACCTTGCGCGGTTTCATCTCCGAGATGTCACCACCCGCACAAAACGTGTTGCTGGCGCCCGTCAGTACGATGGCCCGGCAGCCTTCCTCATGGTGCATCAGGTGATGCAGACGATCGTACAGCGTTTCGCGCATTTTCAGCGAGAACGCGTTACGCCGTTCAGGGTAGTTCAACGTGACGATTGCGATCGCCTCATCCTGGTGAACCTGCACGATCTGCGTCGCATCGCCGGTGGCCTGTTCCCTCATTTGCCCGTGTCTCCTGTTGAGCTGAACCGCGAGAGCGGTGCGCGATCTGAATGGCGCACTGCGCCGCCCGTTGGCACGTGTCACAACGCTTCTTCAGTGCCGAGAATAACGGTGGCCTGACTCGACAATACGCCTCCGTTGCCATGCGCGACGGCAAGCCGCGCGCCCGGCACCTGCCGCTCACCGGCACGCCCTGTGAGCTGCCGCATCGCTTCTTCCATCAGAAACAATCCGTACATGCCTGGATGCACGCAGGACAAGCCGCCCCCGTTGGTGTTGACTGCAAGACGGCCGCCCGGCGCAATCCCCCCGTCCGAGACGAAACGGCCGCCCTCGCCCTTCGGGCAAAAGCCCAGATCCTCAAGGAACAGGATCGTGTTGATCGTGAACGCGTCGTACAGCATCGCGACGTCGATGTCGGCGGCACTGACACCGGCCATCTCGTAGGCGCGCTGCCCGGATTCCCTTGCAGCGGTCACGGTCAGATCGGGCATGCTCGCAATCTCACGATGCGAAGTGGCAGAAGCCGCACCGAGCAGATACACCGGTTTGTCCGTCAGATCGCGAGCGCGGTCGGCGCGCACCATCACCACGGCAGCCGCGCCGTCGGTCACAAGACAACAATCGCGCACGGATAGCGGATCGGATACGAGGCGCGCGCCCAGCACATCGTCGATAGTCAGCGGCGCACGCACGTATGCGTCCGGGTTGAGCTGGGCCCACTTGCGTGCCGCTACCGCGACCTCGGCAAGATCCCTGCGGGTCGTGCCGTACTGGTGCATGTGACGTGCTGCGGCAAGCGCATACGACGACACCGGATTCATTGGCTTATACGGACTTTCCCACGGCGATGGGCGCGACGACTGCACCAGTTTGCCCGACGCACTGCGTTGGTTGCTGCCGTAGGCGATCAGCGCAACGTCGATCTGGCCCGTGACGAGCGCCATTGCCGCCGTGTGCGCGTAGATCTCGAATGCCGAGCCGCCGCTGCGGTTGTTGTCGGTGAACCTGGGGTGGATGCCAAGGTACTCCGCGAATGTCAGGCCAGACAACATATCGTCCGGGGTGCAGACAAACAGGCCGTCGACGTCGCCCGGAGACAGTCCGACCTGCGCCAGTGCATCGACGGATGCGCGCGCGGCGAGATCCAGCGACGACATCCCCGGCGCCTCACCGATACCGTATGTCGCGCCAGCCACCAGCGCGGTACGCCCACGTAAGTTGAATTCCATGCGATCTGTCTCTCGTCGATGCAGCAGATGCCTTGCGCGCATGCTGCCAGTTAGCTGGCCTCAGGCTGGCTCGAACACGAGCAACGGCGCGTCGTCCCTGTATACGATCCGCGCCTGAACGGGCATGCCGATGCGCACGGCGTCCGGCTCAATACCTTCGACACAGCTGATCATCCTCACCCCTTCGTCGAGGTCGATCAGCGCGACGTTGTAGCTCGGCCTGGGCGCTTTCTGCCTCACCACGGTGGTGGAATAAACCGTGCCCCGCCCGCAAGCTTCGACCCATTCGAGATCGCGAGCGCCCGTGACCGGTTCAGCCACCCGTGGATAAAACACGTGCCGGCCGCTGCCGCGGCTGCGCTGGATCATCAACCGGCCTTCCGCCAGAAACTTCTGATAGTCGACTTCAGGACAAACAGACTCCATTTCCCGCTCCTCCAATGCACTCCGCAACGGGCCACGACGCAAAACCCGGCCTTGACATCATCTTTCGACATAAACCAGTCACATAACCGAACATCGTTCCACATTTTAAACACGCGAAAGCCAACGTGTCAACCAAGGCAAATAGCCGTCTTGCGCCGCCCGACAAGGCTCTTACTACATCCGAACAACGCCCCGGACGCACTACGGGCAAACCCCTGTGCGTTCGACATCACGCTTGACGAGCCCTGAGTCATCGTTTACGTTATCGAACAGTGTTCATTATTTCGAAGAACAGAAGATATCGGAAGCAGATTCAGCGCGCGCTCTGTAGATACGTGCTTTCGAACGCTGTTTATGTATCGGGCGTGGCGCCATTCGCAAGAGACTTAAAACGTGACTTATCAACTGACAGACGACCAGATCCAGATCCGCGACCTGATCCGCCGTGTGGCAACTGAACGGGTAGCGCCGCGGGCGGACGAAATCGACCGCACCGCCGAATATCCGCATGACATGTACGCGTTGCTTAAGGAGCTGGGTCTTTTCACGCTTCCCTTTCCTGAGGCGTATGGCGGCGCAGGCAGCGTGATGTCCGCCTGCATCGCCGTCGAGGAATTGGGGCGGGTTTGCTACAACACGGGTTACCTGCTGGTGGTGCAATGGACGCCCTTCGGCGCGATTCTGGAAGGCGGCACGCAAGAGCAGAAGGCCCGCCTGCTGCCGGGCCTTGCGTCGGGCGAATTGCGCGGCGCGCTTTCCATAACGGAATCACAAAGTGGCTCGGACGTGTCGGGAATCCGCACCACGGCGCGCCGCCAGAACGACGGCTACGTGCTAAACGGCTCCAAGATCTGGTGCACCAATTCGCACATCGCCGATTTCATGCTGGTGGCGGCGAGAACGCTGGATGAAGCAGGCAACCCGCTCGGGATCAACCTCTTTATCGTAGACCGCAAGACGCCAGGACTCACGATCGGCCGCGAGGAAGACAAGATGGGTGCGCGCGGCGTGGCCTCCTGTCCGCTCTTTTTCGACGATGCCTTCGTCAGCGCCGGCAACCGTCTTGGCCCCGAGGGCGGACAGGGTTTCAAGGTCGCGATGGAAGCGCTCAATACGAGCCGCCCGATTGTGGCGGCTCGCGCGATAGGCATCGCGCAGGGCGCGATCGATCACACCATCCGCTTCATACAGGACCGCGTCGCCTTCGGACAGACGATCAGCAACTTCCAGGGCGTGCGCTGGATGGTGGCCGACATGGTCACGCAAACGGAAGCTGCGCGTCAGCTCGTCTATCGCACCGCCTCGCTGGTGGACTCCGGCGTGACAGGGCGTGAGCTGGCGCCGATGGCGGCGATGGCGAAGATGTTCGCCTCCGACGTGGCGATGAAAGTCGCCACCGACGCAGTGCAGCTGTTTGGCGCAGCGGGGATCTCGAACGAATATCCGATCAACCGCTATTTCCGCGACGCCAAGGTCGTTCAGATCATCGAAGGGACCAACCAGATCCAGCGAAATATCGTCGCGGACAGCGTCCTCGGACGCGTCAAGAAAAACTGAGCAGCGCGTCCTGACCCTGGAGACGTGCGACAACAAGAGAGAGGACAGGCAATGGAAGAGATCGAAACGGTTGGTTTGGGGATTCACTGGGAAGACCTGCCCGTCGGCCGCAAGTTCAAGACCGTCGGACGTACCGTCACCGAAGCGGATGTCGTCAATTTTGTTTCCGTGACCGGCATGCTCGAGGTGCTGTTTACCAACACCGAGTTTCTGAAAGAGACATCCGCAATCAAGGGCCGTGTCGCGCCGGGCGCGCTGGTATTTACGTTCATCGAAGGCCTGCTGACCCAGGCGACGATGCAAGGGGTCGGCTTTGCATTCCTGAACATGGAATTCGACATCAAGGGTCCAACCTTCGTCGGGGACACCATCCATGCCGAATGTGAAGTCATCGAATGCCGTGCCAGCAACGGGCGCCCGGGGCTGGGGCTGGTGCGCACCCGCAACCGCGTGTTCAAGCAGGACGGCTCGGAAGTCATGGTGTACACCCCGCTTCGACTGGTGAAGGGCAAAAACTACAAGGCGTGATCATGCACACCCCACAGCAACCTCTGGACCTGCCAACCGGCCCACTAGCTGGTGTGCGCGTCATCGACCTGACCATCAATGTGCTGGGGCCCGTCGCCACACAACTTCTCGGCGACATGGGCGCGGACATCATCAAGATCGAGCCGCCGGAAGGCGACCAGAACCGCAAGAACGGGCCCGGTCGCAACCCCGACATGGCGGTGTTCTATACGATCATGAATCGTAACAAGCGGAGCGTGTCACTGAACCTGAAACTTGCCGAATGTCGTGAAGCCGTGCTTCGGCTGGTCGAGACCGCTGATGTTTTCATTCACAGCATGCGGCCCAGCGCGGCGAAGCGTCTTGGCATCGATTACGACAGTATCAAGGCACGCAATCCGCGCATCATTTACGCGTCGGGGCTCGGATATCGTCCGGATGGTCCTTACAAGGATCGCCCGGCATTCGACGACGTCATCCAGGGCGAGAGCGGCATCGCCGCGATGAATCGCGACACCGACGGCTCACCGCGCTATTTCCCCACGGTCATCGTCGACAAGTTCTGCGGATACGTGCTTGCTTCATCCGTCAGCATGGCGCTGTATCACCGCGAACGCACCGGTCTTGGCCAGTGCGTACAGGTGCCGATGTTCGAAACGATGCTTCAGTTCAATCTGTTTGAACATTTGTGGGAGGGCGCGCTTGGCTCGACCGAAGGAAAGGGGCTTGGTTATACGCGGATGTTCTCGCCCCACCGCCGGCCCTACGCGACCAGCGACGGGCACATCTGCCTGCTGGCGGTAAACAACGATCAATGGCGGCGTGTACTGTGTGCGATCGACGCGGCCCATCTGCTCGAAGACCCGCGCTTTTGTCACATGGCCGACCGCATGCGCAATATCAACGAGTTGTACCGCTTAGTCAGCGATGCGATACAGACCCGGACCACTGCCGAGTGGAACGCCATCTTTGCGGCCGCCGACGTGCCGCACGGTCCGGTGCGCGAGTTGAACGACCTGATGCAGGACGACTACCTGAAAGAGACAGGGTTCTTCCGGCACTACGAGCACCCGACCGAAGGCGACATGGTGATGACGTCAATTCCTGTGCACTTCTCCGAGTCGCCGGGCAACGTGCGCTACCTGCCGCCGAACCTGGGCGAGCACAGCATCGAAGTACTCGTGGAGGCCGGATACACAGTGAGTGAGGCTGCGCAACTAAGCGGCCGCGCACCGGTTGAGGCGAGACGCACCCCAGAAACTGTTACGAAGGCTTGACGGGCGCCAGAGCGTCCGGCTACATCACGCGAGGAATCAAAAAATGAAAGGTCTGAAGAACAAGGTCGTGGTTGTCACAGGTGGCGCAGGCGGCATCGGCACGGCCATCAGCAAACGCTTTGGCGAAGAAGGTTCCACGGTCGCGCTATTTGATCTGAACACAGAAAGTGCCGGGCGTGTAGTAGCCGAAATCGAGTCCGCCGGCGGCAAGGCTCGCGCCTATCGCGTCGACATCACCGATCACGAAGGCGTGAATGCGGCTGTTGCGCAAGTCGAGGATGAACTCGGCCCGATCGAGATGCTTGTCAACAATGCAGGCTGGGACATGGGCGCGTTCTTTCTCCAGACGGAAAAGCCGTTCTGGGACAAGGTAGTGGCCATCAATCTGTACGGCCCGCTGAACATGCACCACGCCGTTCTGAAGCGAATGGCCGAACGCGGCCGCGGGCGAGTGGTGAACATTTCGTCGGATGCGGGGCGCGTCGGTTCATCGATGGAGGCGGTGTACTCGTTCTGCAAGGGCGGAATCATTGCCTTTTCGAAGACCATGGCGCGTGAAATGGCGCGACAGCAGATTCCTGTCAATGTCGTCTGTCCCGGCCCTACGGCAACTGCATTGCTCGACAACCTGGCGCAGGGTGAAAGAGGCGAACGTATCAAGGCGGCACTGGTCAAGGCCGTACCATTCGGGCGCATGGGCGAACCCGAAGACATTGCCGGGACAGTCGCGTTCCTTTCCAGTGACGATGCCGCGTTCATCACCGGTCAGGTGATCAGCATTTCCGGCGGACTGACGATGGCCGGCTGAACGCCGATCCAGCTTAATCAACCTGCAACTGGAACATAACCATGGAATTTCAGGACATTCTCTATCGCGAAGCCGATGGAGTCGCGACTATCACCCTCAATCGCCCGAACGTGTACAACGCGTTCAACGCCAATACCTGCGAGGAATTGATCAAGGCGTTTGGCAAGGCCGGCTGGAACAAGAATATCGGCGTCGTCGTACTGACTGGCGCGGGCGAAAAGGCCTTCTGCACCGGTGGCGACCAGTCCGGCGACGGCTACGGCGGGCGCGGTACGGTGGGGCTGCCAATCGAAGAATTGCAGAGCATTATTCGTGACATTCCCAAACCCGTTATCGCTCGCGTCAATGGCTATGCGATCGGCGGGGGTAACGTCCTCGTCACGATCTGCGACCTCGCCATTGCTTCAGAGACAGCGATTTTCGGCCAGGTCGGCCCCAAGGTCGGGTCGGTTGATCCGGGTTTCGGCACCGCGTACCTTGCGCGCATCATCGGCGAGAAGCGAGCGCGTGAGATCTGGTATCTGTGCCGCAAATACAGCGCGAAAGAAGCGCTCGATTGGGGCTTGATCAACGCGGCCGTGCCGGTCGACCAGCTCGACGCCGAAACGAAGAAATGGTGCGACGAGATCCTGCAGATGAGCCCGACCGCCATCGCACTCGCCAAGCGTTCGTTTAACATCGATAGCGAAAACATCCGCGGCATCGGTGCGTTCGCGATGCAGGCGCTGGCGCTTTACTACGACACCGATGAGTCGAAGGAAGGCGGCAATGCGTTTCGTGAAAAACGCAAGCCGGAATTCCGAAAGTATGTGAAGTAAGATCTGTCAGACCTGTACCAGGCGGTCGTCAAAGACGCCGCCTTTGCGGACTGCCCCCCGACGACGGATAAGGTAGCAGCTACACCCTGCCCATCTGGCGATCTGTCTGCCACGCCATGGGACCCTGCGCCTTGCGTTCGGCCAGCGCAGCCCTCTCGAGATCAAGCGCCTCGCCAAGCGAACCGAGTGCTCCCGTGTCGATCACGCGCTTGACGGTGCCTATCAGAACCGGCGCGCGACTGGCTATCGTGGTGGCAAGCGCACGGGCTCGATCGAGCAACGTTGCGTGTGAGATGACCTCGTTCACGAGGCCAATGCGCAGCGCGGTTGCGGCATCGACGGGATCGCTGGTAAAACTGATCTGCTTGGCCCAGCGCGGACCGACAATGTACGGTAAGCGCGCCGTCATCCCTCCTCCTGCAAGCGCGCCGATTTTAGTGTGTGTATCGGCGAAACGCGCGCGCTCCGAAGCGATGATGAAATCGCACCCCATCGCCAGTTCCAGGCCGCCGGTGACCGCCGCCCCGTTACACGCCGCAATCACGGGCTTACTCAGTCGGGGCCACATGTCGATCATGGCGGCCACTTCGCTGCGTGGCGCATCCGGGGCGGCAAAGTCACCGAGGTCGAGTCCCGCGCAAAAAGCCGGATCGGCACCGGTGACAATCAGGACACGCAGGCTGTCATCAGCCTCGAAGGCGGTCAAGGCGTCGACAAGCGCTCGCGTCAACGCGAGGTTCAAGGCATTGCGCACGTGCGGACGGTTTAACGTCAATGTCAAAACACCACCTTCGCGATGCGCAACCAGTACGTCAGATTGCTCCATGCTGTCCACCCTCGGTTCAAGCAGCCATCGCACGGGCGTCGGCCTGAATCTGCCGCGCGTAACGATTCAGGTGATACTCCATATTGCCAAACAGCGCATCAACGATCAGCACCCGCCGGTAGTGATGACCGACCTTGTACTCATCGGTGATGCCGTAGCCGCCGTGCAACTGGATACCTTGCTGCGAGACGAACTTGCCGCTGCGGATAGTCTGGGCTTTGCATCCCGACACCTCTACGCTTCGCATTGCGTCGTCGTCGGCGAGCGCACGTAGCGCCCGATGCAGCGTTGCCCTAGCCTGCATGGCGTCGATCGCCATATCGGCAATCCGGTGCTGGAGCGCCTGAAAACTGCCAATGGGCACGCCGAACTGCTTGCGCGTCTTCAGGTATTCCGACGTGAGTTCGATTGTGTCGTCGATATCCCCCACGAGCTCCGCGCAACTCGCGACGATGGCTTCGTCGACTGCTAGCTGCAGGCCCAGCAGCGTCTCACCAGGTATGCCAACCGCTGCGGTTGCTTCAACCGTCACGCCGTCGAGAACCATGTTGGCAGCGGGCGTGCCGTCGAGCAACCTGTATGGCTCGAGCATCACGCCAGCCTCATACGGATCGACTACGAAGAGCGCCACGCCTGCCTCATCGCGCACGCCACCGGCGACGCGCGCAACGACGATCAAACGATCCGCCACCGGCGCACCGACCACTAACGTCTTGCGGCCATCGAGACGCCATCTGCCGCCCGGTATCAGCCGAGCCGTCGTTGACACATGTGACACGGCACCTCGTGCTTCACGCTCGCTATGCGCGACGGCAATAACAGCTTCGCCCGAAATGATCTCCGCGAGCAACGCATCGCGTTGTCCGCCGCTCGCACAACGTGTAACCAGCGCGGCTGGGAACACGCCGCACATGACATAAGGCTCCAGCACCAACGCCCGTCCGAGTTGCTCGGCGACCAGCGCGCTCTCTACCGCCGTAAAGCCTGGGCCGCCGAATGCCTCAGGCACCGCGACCCCGAGCCATCCCATCTCGCCGAACGTGCGCCACATGTCGCGCGAAAAGCCGTCTCCACGAGAAGCCAGTTTGCGTCGATGCTCGAACGTATAATTTTTTTGCACAAAGCGCTGCACGCTATCCTGCAACATCTGCTGTTCGTCGCTCAGATCGAAGTTCATGCTGCGTCCTTTCTTGCCTGCCAGGGAAGTCATGTCATATCAATGGAACCCGCGCCGTCGGTAATGTCGGCGACCCAGGCCTTCACAGCCCGAACAGCGCCTTGGCGATGATGTTCCGCTGGATTTCCGCCGTACCGCCGTAAATCGTGCAGGCGCGCCGGTAGAACACCTCAGCCGCGAGACCCGGCGCGTAAGCTGGCCCAACGAAGGTCTGGTCCCGCAGCTCGCGATCTTCGTTTGGGTCGGCATAGAACACCGCGCCGTAATCGCCGATAACTTCCAACAGCATCTCAGTCAGCTTCTGATGCAACTCGGAGCCGCGCACCTTGAGCATCGACCCGACGGCCATGCCACCGCTGCGTTCGTCCAGACCCTGATGCAGGATCTTCTGCACCGCCATATCGATGGCGAGCACTTCGAGTTCGTATTGGGCAAGTCTCGCCGCGAACGTCGGATCTTCGATCACGGGCGTGCCGCCCGTACACTCCCGGATCGCGTAGTGCCGGATCTTGCGCAGATAGCGCTTCAGCGCCGGGGCTTCCGCGCCAAGGAAAGCGCGCTCATTGAACAGCAGAAACTTCGTGTAGCCCCACCCCTTGTTCTCTTCGCCGATCAGATTCTCGACCGGAACACGGACGTTGTCGTAAAACACTTCGGCGAGGTGGTTGCAACCGTCAAGTGTCGCAATGGGCCGCACGGTGACGCCGGGCGACTTCATGTCGAGCAGCAGAAAGGAAATGCCCTTCTGCGGTTTGGCTTCCGGATCGGTCCGCACGAGCACGAAGTTCCACTGACCATAGGTTCCAAAGCTGGTCCAGATCTTCTGACCGTTGACGATATAGTGATCCCCGTCGCGAACGGCCGTCGTGCGCAGCGACGCAAGGTCTGAACCCGATCCCGGCTCGGAAAAACCCTGAGCCCAGAACACTTCGCCGCGCTGGATAGGCGGCAGGAAGCGGCGCTTCTGCTCTTCGTTACCGAATTCGCAAATCACCGGCCCGACCAGCGACACCCCGGCCTGGTTCTGCGCAGGCGTGCCTGCCAGATAACACTCTTCCTCAAAGATATAGCGTTGCGCGGCTGTCCATCCCGTACCGCCGACGTCCTTCGGCCAGTGCGGTACTGACCAGCCGCGCGTTTCATGCAGGATGCGGGTCCAGCGCAACGCGTCGTCGTCACCCGCGAGAAAGCCTTGCTGGCCGCGCCAGGCGAGATCAGACGGCAAATGCGCCTTGAGAAAGTCCTGGACCTCTTTGCGGAAGGCTTTGTCCGCGGGATCGACGTGAAAATCCATCGTGTGGCTTCCTGTGTTTCAGTTCATCGGGTCTGGCTTGCGATGCCCGCAGCACTGGCGCTTCGGGCCACCAGCGTGCGCGCCGTGGGAACCGGTTGATACAGCTCCGCTACTACGTCGCGTCTTCGCGCAAGGACGTTGGCCTGACTGATCGCCCCTTTCGCGCTCAATTCACCGTTGTCGAGGGTGGGTTGCACGCTTTCCAGCGCAATTCGCATAATTCGGCTCGAACTACCGCCAGGGCGTATGCCCAATGTGTCGAGGCCGCTCTGGAAGTGCGCGCGCACACCGGCGCTGCCAACGATCCGGTCCACGTCCGGCATCGGCTCGAGCAGGTCGTCGCATAGTGCGCGACACGCTTCCAGGTCAGGGAAAACGAGAGCAGTGAGAAAATCCCGATCATGACCGGCAATCACGACGTCACGCGCGTAAGGTGAAAACACGTTCAACGCGACGAGTCTCAGTTCGGCCACATTCACCCAGGTGCCGGAAGACAACTTGAAGTTTTCGGCGAGGCGACCATCGAAGCGCAGGCCTTTCTCGAGATCCTGCGGATCGATGAACGCGCCGGCATCGCCCGAGCAGAAGTAGCCATCCTCGTCGAAAGATGCGGCAGTCCGTTCGGGATCCTTCCAGTAACCCGGCGTCACGCAGTCTCCCGCATAACGAATTTCCAGCTTCGAGCCAACCGGCACGACCTTGACCTTGACGCCCGGCACAGGCAGCCCCGCAATCGCTTCCCGACGCGGATCCCACGCCGCCGACATCGGCGTCGGACCCGCTTCCGTACCACCAAGCCCGGACATGATCAGCACGCGCTGACCGATTGTCTTGACGGCAAGGTCGTCGAGTGCGGCCCAGATGTATTCCGGCAAGCTGGCGCCGCCGTAGTAGATCAACGCCAATCTGCTGAAGAAATTCCGCCGCAGCGTTTCGTCAGCGCGCAAATGCGGAATCAGCGCCGCCAGTCCTTGAGGCGTATTGAGGTAGATAACGGGTGCGATTTCCCGCAATGCCTTGACTGTCGGACCAATCTGCTCCGGCGCGGGTTTGCCAGGATCCATGTAGTAGGTCCCGCCGCCGTATACGACCATGCCGAAGTTGTGCGTCCCTCCGAAGGTGTGATGCCATGGCAACCAGTCCACCAGTACCGGCGGTGCATCCTGAAGAAACGCAAAAGTCTGCGCGACCTGCTGCCGGTTGCTGCACAGCATGCGTTGCGAGTAAATCACGCCCTTCGGTGCGCCGGTCGTACCTGACGTGAACATGATCTTGCCGATCGTATCGGGACCGACCTTTTCAAACGCCTCGTCGACTGCGGCGGTAACCGGCGTGGCAAGCCAGTCCGAAAAGCGCGAAGCGGTACGTCCTTCTGGCAGCGTGCCGCTCACCAGACATTCGACGTCGCCGAATACTTCGCGCAGCGCGCGGCCGTAAAGCGCACCGTCGTCCGCAAACACCAGACCTGGCATGCACACCGCTGCGAGATGTCTTAGCTTGGAAAAGTCTTCCGACAACAACGAATAGGCCGATGTAACAGGCACATAGGGTATGCCGACATGCAACGCCGCCAGCGCCAGCAACGCATGTTCAAAACTGCGGTCCGAGAGGATCATCAACGGCCTGGCGGGCGACAGGCCCAGGGCAAGCAGAGCCTCGCCGAGCGCGCGTGCGCCATCGAGCGCCTGCCGGTACGTCAAATGCTCCCAGCTGGCGCCATCGGCTGTCCGTCGCGCAAGCAGGGACCGCTCAGGCGCGACCGTGGCCCAATGCACCAGACGCTCAGTAAGCCGCTTAGGGTAAGGATCCAATGTTTCGTCCAGCTCATAGACCACACTACCGTCAGGACGCCGCTCGACGATGGCCTTCGTACCGCCAAGGCGAAGCACTCGAAACGGCACATCCATCAAAGGATCGTGTGAAAGCGGACCTGCATTCATCTCCATCATCCTGTCGTTAGCTTTTCGCGGTCGTGTATCCACCACGTTGTGCGCCTTTTCCGAACTTCGCCGCAACGGCAAACACGAACCAATAAATGAACAACGATCAAAAACAGGAACAAGAATATCGCGAAATCCAGCATGCGTCCATCCAGCATCACCCGACGTAAGCGTCTACCAGCGCAGCGCCGGTAGTCTCCGTCAGGCAGACGACAACGGGCATCCCCGTGTGGAGAGCTTCTGGCGCCGCGCTTACAAACCGTCCATGGACATTCGGCCAGAGTTGGACTATTTTATGAACATCATTCATATTTTTAAACGATGACGTTTGTTGTTACCCACCTGTTCGGGAGAGCGGAATGCAGAGAGAAGTCGTAATTGCAAGCAGCGTTCGTACTGCGATCGGCGATTTCGGAGGCGCGCTGGCCTCTGTCGCGCCTACCCAACTCGGCGCGACTGTCGTCCGTGAAGCACTCTCGCGAGCGCACGTGGAGGGCGACGCGGTCGGCCACGTCGTGTTCGGCAACGTTATCCATACCGACCCGAGGGACATGTATCTCGCGCGGGTCGCGGCACTCGAAGGCGGGGTCAGCACGGACGCGCCGGCGCTGACGCTGAACCGCCTGTGCGGCTCGGGTCTGCAGGCGATCATCTCGGCCGCGCAGGCGATCTGGCTTGGTGACACGGACATCGCGATCGGCGGCGGTGCGGAAAACATGACGCGCGCGGCCTATCTCGCGACCGGCGCGCGCTGGGGTGCGCGCATGGGCGACATCCGGTTGATCGACATGATGGTCGGTGCACTGACCGATCCCTTTAGCGCGTGCCACATGGGAGTCACTGCCGAGAATGTTGCGGCAAAATACGGCGTCACCCGCGACGACCAGGACGCACTTGCCGTGGAGTCGCATCGCCGCGCTGGACGGGCCGTCGAAGCCGGGTATTTCAAGGAGCAAATTGTTCCAGTCGCGGTGCACTCCAGGCAAGGGACGACAATGTTCGAACTCGACGAACACATTCGCCCTACGACTACCGTCGACGAACTGGCCAAGCTGCGTCCGGCGTTTCAGAAGGACGGCACCGTCACGGCCGGCAACGCGTCAGGCCTCAACGACGGCGCCGCCGCCGTGCTGCTGATGGAGCGAAGCGCGGCCGAGGCTCGCGGTATCCGCCCGCTGGCGCGACTGGTTGCTTACGCTCATGCCGGCGTGGATCCGCAGTACATGGGCGTGGGTCCTGTGCCGGCGACCCGGAAGGTACTGAAACGGGCAGGACTTGCCGTGGCGGACCTCGACGTCATCGAAGCCAACGAAGCGTTCGCCGCACAGGCATGTGCCGTCGCAAAGGAACTGGAGTTCGACCCTGCACGGGTCAATCCGAACGGCTCGGGCATCTCGCTTGGTCACCCCATTGGCGCAACCGGTGCGATGATTACGGTCAAGGCACTCCATGAATTGCAGCGGATCGGTGGCCGCTATGCGCTCGTGACGATGTGCATCGGTGGCGGTCAGGGCATCGCGGCCATCTTCGAGCGTATCTAAATCTCAGCGCACGAGGCTGACGACTGTTTAGCGGCGACCACATCCTGAATGGCAGTACGCCCCTTGCCTAAGGGCACCCTCACTGTTAACCCAACAGCAATCGCAGCGAGAGGCGGCGTTTACCGCCCTCGTTCTGACAACGCCAGCGGGTGTCACTCCCGGACGGTCGCGACCCGTTCGCCCAACACCTCCTTGCAAGCCTTCAGCGCGATACTGACGGCGGGAAAGCCGACATACGGAATCGCATGCAAGACGACCTCTTCCAGTTCCTTCTCCGTCAGACCGTTCGCCAGCCCTATACGCACATGGTTACTGAATTCCCAAGGCGTGCGCTGTGCGATCAGCATGCCCAGCGTAACCAGGCTTCTCGAACGGCGATCGAGGCCAGGTCGCGCCCATGCATCGCCAAACGCATTTTCAAGGGCAAGCGACGCTGCGTCGGCAGCGAATCCGCCGGATGCGGCAGCTGCATCCATTGCCCCCAAAAACTCGTCGCCCAACATTTCGCGAACAACCTGACGCCCCTTTTCTCGACTCTCTGACACGGTCTGCTCCTTGTTCGTCATCGACAACTGCACTCAAATCGTCATTCAAGCCAGGCACGCTGCTTCATTGCCTGCCTTGTCCATCATGGTTACCAGCCTCCGGTGAATTAGTTCGCGCGCCTCCGCGATCATGCGGGTCACCAGTTCTTCGCAGGTGGGAATATCGTGAATCAGGCCGATGGCGAGGCCGGCGGGAAATGTACCGTCGTCCGTGTCGCCCGTTTCGTAAATGCGCTTTCCGCGTTCGCCGCTCACCAGTGGCTTCAGATCAGCGAAAGTCGTACCTTCCTGGCGTTCCAGATCGAGCACCTGCTCCGCCACGGCGTTACGAAAAATGCGCGACGTGTTTTTCAGGGTACGGAAAATCAGCGCAGTATTCAGTTCATCATACTCAAGCAACTGGCGCTTGACCTTTTCGTGAATTGGCGCTTCACGCGTTGCCATAAAGCGCGTGCCCATGTTGATGCCATCCGCACCCAGAGCGAGTGCCGCTACCATGCCACGCGCGTCGGCGATGCCACCCGATGCGAGCATCGGGATACGGAGTTTTGCAGCGGCAGCCGGGAGCAATACGAGATTCGGAATGTCGTCTTCCCCTGGATGTCCGGCACACTCGAATCCGTCGACACTGACAGCGTCGCAACCAATCGCCTCGGCCTTCAACGCATGGCGCACTGATGTGCACTTGTGAATCACCTTGATACCCGCGGCCTTGAAGGCAGGCAAATAGGACTCGGGATTACGCCCCGCTGTCTCGACAATCCTGACCCCGCTCTCGACAATCACCTGCACATACTCATCGTAGGGAACCGGCTTGATCGTCGGCAGGATGGTCAGGTTCACACCAAACGGCTCGCTCGTCATCGACCTCACCCTGTCGATTTCAACCCTCAGGGCTTCGGGCGTCGGCTGTGTCAGCGCGGTAATGGTACCGAGCGCACCAGCATTCGATACCGCAGAGGCGAGTTCAGCACGTCCCACCCACATCATGCCGCCCTGCACAATCGGATAGCGAATTCCCAGTAGTTCGGTGATGCGTGTTTTCATGCTCTACCCTCCATGAAGCAATGCATTGCTCGTGCACAACTGCAATCGACAAAAGGAAGTCGTTGGGATGGCCATCCAACATCGTTCCTATTTACGAACGATGTACAATTATATACACTTTACCATGTCTCACCAATATTCACCATGTCGCGACCCGGAGGCCAAATAGGCGTTTCGCGTGGGGAGTGCCGATCAGGTGCGGGAACGTAAGGCAGTGCACGGCTTTCAGGAGGCCTAGTGAACAAGCGTGACGGAAATGGCAACCTGTCCATCTCGGCCAGGCCCTCGCAGGCCGAGGCGGAAGAGGCAGTTCGAACCCTCATTAGATGGGCTGGAGACGACCCGCTTCGTGAGGGACTCGTGGAGACGCCAGGACGAGTCGCGCGAGCCTATACTGAGTTTTTTTCGGGCTATCTGTCAGATCCCATGCAGATTCTCGCCACGACGTTCTCCGAGGTCGATGGTTATGACGAGATGGTCGTGTTGAAGGACATCCGCTTCGAAAGCTATTGTGAGCATCATATGGTGCCGATCATTGGGCGCGCCCACGTCGCCTATCTGCCAGACCATCGGGTGGTGGGTATTTCGAAGCTGGCGCGACTTGTCGATACGTATGCGAAGCGGTTGCAGATCCAGGAGAAGATGACCGTGCAGATCGCGGATGCGCTGAATACGGTATTGCAGCCTAAAGGCGTCGGCGTGATTCTGGAAGCGGCGCACCAGTGCATGAGCACGCGCGGTGTACATAAGCCGGGAACGTCACTCGTCACAAGCAGGATGCTGGGCGCATTCCGGGACGACCCGTCAACCCGTAGGGAATTCCTGTCGATCATTGGCAACGGCACTACCGCACCGCTACCCAATACCTGAAACCGCGCGAGCATTTGGCCACCGGGCGCGATGCACCTCTGGCAATGCTCGCCGACATGCATTCAGGGCAGCATGCGCAGATGTCCGCCGGTCAACGCTGTCATCGTAATGCAACTGCCCTGATAGTACACGCAGGGTTCCGCAGACATCTGGCTGCTCGCTACTTTCTGCGCGCCCCATGTCGCACCAAGTGCTGCCGCTACGCCTACTGCGCCAAGCATTCCGATCAATCGCGCACGTCGTTTCATCGCTGTCTACTCCTACGCGGGATACCCGAAAGCCGCGGACTCTATATGTGACTCGCTGAACGCTCGGGAAAGACTACAACTGTGTCAGTTCGACATCTGGCTAAGGGACGATATAAGTCGATCAGGCCCATGTCGGTCTTCGCGAAGCGGCGCGCGAGGGGGCCTGAATCGTGCCTGTTGAGAGCGCTAATTTTCCTCGCTGCATTCCTGCAGACAGCCTGGCTCCCGCGTCTTTAGCGGCCGGTCGAATGACACATCGCTGCTATCACGTGTGCTTTTACCATTGCCCATCAGCAGCGTGCGCCAGGCAGTGGGCACGTCGGCTGGCGTCAGCTCGTCGATTGCCTCAGATATGCAAACGCGGGCGGCAATCGCCCATATTCCATCGCGCCTCTCAAAGCGGTCTATGTAGCGACCTACCGCGAGCGTGTCGGGTTTGGTGCGATTCTCACCGAAGAAGAGCCAGTATGTTTCCGTATGGGCGACGTCGCCATGTAGATCGACGCTGTGGTTGAACACCATGTGATGGTGTGACAACTGATGCTCCCGGTGGTAACCGAAGGCCCAGTCGACAAATTCCTCTGGATTCCCAACAAACGCCCCGTGGTCGTCAATTGCATCGGGATGATATGCCGACAGGGTCAACTTTCGATCCATACGGTCAACGCCGCGGCAGTAGCGGTGGACGCAATCCAGAATCGCCTGTCTGTCCAGCAATTCCTCCAAGCTTCTCTCCAGTTCCGGTTTCATGGTCTCCCGCTCAATTGAGGACAGCGACAAAGAATACGATCGCGCCGATCAGCGCACCGAGAAAGCAATAACCCTCGTTCTGCCCCTCCTCGGCACTGTGTCCGCGTCGAACAATACAACTGGCCACGCCGAAAAATGCTGCCCCGCCCAGCACGACGAAAATCATCACGACGTCGAAGATCGCCGAGCGGCCCAGTTCCTCCATCCGCCATTCCCGCGCCAGTAGATAGACGACCATCGCAAGGATCGACAGCAGCAGGAGCGGAAGCATGATCCGCCGCTCGTCGCCTGAAAGTTTGTGTGTCAGGCGGCTCATGAACGTTCTCCCTCGTACATGTCCGCCGGACTCAAAGCAGAGCCATTTCGTTGCTTGTGCACGAAGCGAAGCAAGCCGAACCTGCCACGCAGCGAGGCCCACCTCGAATGCGCCGCGACAGCGGCGGAGGATGCTACCTCGCACGCGTCTTCACATGGCAGCGACGCATCGACTCGCGGGGCTTCAGGACTGAGCGAGTAGTCTGCGAGCGCGCCGCATAAGTCGCTATACAGGAGATACATGGTTTGTCTCCGAACTGGCGAGGCCTGGTGGATGCTCATAGGGCACCTCTTGATGACCATCGTAGGCGAGGACGTTCAGTTATGCAACTATCCGTTCAATTATTCGGATCAGTGTTTTCACTACCTCTCGCATACCGCCGCTCGTGCGGCGCCGCCGCATAAAAAAATCCCCGGCACCGCGCTAACGGCACCGGGGACGAACGGACACCATGCATAGGCTTCGCATGCTGCTTACAACACGAATGAACACCGCCCGGCCAGCGGCGGCGTGCGTAATCTGCTACTTCTGAATCAGTCAGGAAACCTGAAACCCCCCATCGACGGCGAGCAGTTGACCTGTCACATAGTCGGCGGCGGAAGACGCAAAAAACAACACGGCACTCGCGATATCAGCGGCGACGCCAATGCGACCCAGCGGCATGCGGCCAGGTTGCGTGATCGGGCCGTGAGCCTGATGGACCTTCGTCGATGCTGCTGCGCCTTCGGTCGCGACGCCGCCCGGAAGCACTGCATTGACACGAATCCGGTCCGCAGCGAATTCAAGCGCCGCGACTTTCGTCAGATTGTTCACGCCAGCTTTCGACGCGCCGTAGTCGCCATTGTCGAAAATCACCGGCTGAAGCGAGGCCACAGAGGATACATTGATGATCGATCCGCCTGCCTTGCCGGCTTGCATCCATTTGACAGCTTCCCGCATGCACAGGAACGTTCCCCGCAAATTGACCCGCATCACGCGATCCCATTTCTCCGCAGACGTGTCGACGAAACTCGTCTTTGGATAGATCCCTGCGTTGTTGACGAGTACGTCGAGCCGGCCGAGCCTGGCGTGCACCGTTTCGAACATTGCGACAATTGAAGCTTCGTCGCCAATATCGACCTTCACTGCGATCGCCTTTCCCGACGCTTCTTCGATTTGCCCGACCGTCTGCTGAGCCCCACCCTCATTCAGATCCGCTGCGACGACGACCGCTCCCGCGGAGGCCAGTAATAGCGCTGTTTCCCGACCGATACCCGACCCGGCACCCGTTACCAGTGCGACCCGCCCGTCGAGATTAAACAGGCTTCCTACATTCGATGTACTCACTGCTCCTCCAAGTGTTCGTGATGTGAACGGTTATTTTATGAACGTTATTCACAAAAATAAACGCTACAGGCAGCGGTGTCAAGACAGAGAAAAACCTGTGGAAGTCCGCTGTGCGTGAGGGTGGTCGCCCCAAGATGAGTTAGTCAGGGATATGTCGACTGCGCGCGACGTCAGAGGGAGAATGGCGCTTACGGGTTGACGCCGAGTGGACAGGCGGACGGGGAGTAGCGCGAATATGCGCGATCGGTCTCCAGATTGGTCTCCAATGTGCCAGCCGTTGCGATTACGATTGAACGCCCGCAGCGGTTCATGCAGCGCGGGCGGGCCCGCTCACTTTAGCGGAAGGTCTGAAAGATCGCGAATGAGATCGAGCATCGCGCGGTGATAGGGTTTGTGCGGACGATCGGTCCACACAAGAGAAACCTCCGTATCAAACGATGGCGCAAGATCTTCAATGTCGACGAAAACCACTCCCTCCACAGGCAGGTGCCTTGCCGAATCCAGCATCAGCGCCACGCCGAGTTCATTCGCAACAAGATTAAGCATCGTATAAGGATGACGGGCCTGCTGCGTGACTTTCGGAGACACGCCGGCATCGCGCCGGGCAACCTCGAGCGCTGCAAACACTGGCTGCGAGACTTGCTGCGGGAACATGATGAGCGGATAGGCCGCGAGATCCGTCATACGGATGCAGGTCTGTTCAGCGAGCGGCCAGTTCGCAGGAACCGCGGCCACCATGCGCATCCGTTCAATGACGATACTTTCGAGTTCCGTCACATCGGCGACATTGGTGACGACCACGCCAAGATCAATGCTGCCGTTCTTGACACTGGCGACGGTTAGCGCACTGCCGCGCTCGATCAGCCGCACGTCAACTCCAGGCCATTGTTTTCGGAGCGCATGCATGGCGTGCGGCAGGATGCTCATCGCGCACATCGGCACGAACGCAATACTGAGGCTGGCCAGTTCGTCCGCGGCCTGGCGCACCCGACGCTCGGCCAGATCGGCCTGAGCAATCAACGGCTTCGCCTCTGCCATCAGCGCCGCACCAGCAGGTGTGAGCGAAACCCCACGAGACGTACGCTCGAGTAGCTTGATACCGAGCGACTCTTCAAGACGCATGATGGACTGGCTAAGCGGCGGCTGAGCCATGCCGAGCCGCGCTGCCGCACGACCGAAGTGTTGGGTTTCAGCAACCGCAACGAAATGCCGAAGGTGACGCAATTCCATGACGCGATATTGTTCTGATATTGGACGATGAGAACAGAATATCGCTTTTGCCCTATTCCGGCGAGCCTCGGTAGGGAGAGCGTGCAAAACCTGGGGAGGTCGATTTCATCAGGCTGCCCCGGCTTGCGGCAGCGCTCCACGGTCTGTTCTGTTGGTTGGTCGGTGCCGGCCCGGCGATGCTGTCCCGATGCATTTGCCGTGACGCGAGGCGGCTATCTTGAGCGCCGAGATGCGGCGGGGCGAGAATTCCCCGTTCAAAATCGCGACCCTGACCTTTCCCGAGAGCGTGAATCCGATCCCGGGTGCCGCTGAACGAAATGCCCTTGGCCAGCGGCAGCACTTCCTTGAGCATGGCCGTGGCCTGCCGGTACGGCAAATGGGCTGCCCATTTCGCCTGGAGGTATTCCAGCTCCGGCGTGGCGCGGCTGGTCAGGGCTTTGGACAAGGGATGCACCACGCGCCGCAGCGCCGACAATGGCTCTGGCCCGAGAGCCACCACTCCACCTGTTTCGATACCAGCTCGCCTTGAACCTTGGCCAGCAGCTACCGCCCCTCCGCGAGAGTCAGGCCCAGTTGCGCAAGACTACAGTCACGCCGCTCAACGACAGCCAGAACTCCGTCGCCCTCATTGACCGTGTCGCTGTCTCCGTTGGCCAACCTTGCTTCGATGATCAACCGCATGGTTTGCTCCCACCGTTGTGATATCGATCAGCCGATCAGCGTACCCCATTCGAAGCCCGTGTCGCGCCCGGATGCTCGAGCGGCCCTCCCTGGCAGCCTCCCCAACTTTTGCACACTCTCAGGTGAGCCGCGCTCTCAACGAACCGCGTCGGGCGCTGGAGGAAAACCCGCGCTACACGCTTGAGGACCTGTGGGGCCGGTATCGCGGCACACTCGTGCGCCTGTTGAAATGGGACTGGCAGGCTTTTAACCAGATTCGCGACTTCGCACAGCAGTCACGTAGCAAGCGACCGATCGCCGCTCGGACCGTCTCGACGCGCAGACGAGCGCCGTTATCGAAGATGATCTTTTCGGGATCTTTTTCGGAATAGCCGCCAGGGGCGACGGCAAGGGCAATCTGCTTTTTGCTTCTGAAAAGACGCATGACGGTTGATCCAATTGGGCCGACTCAATTGAATCAGCCCGCATGGGAAGCCAGTCATGCAAAAGGATCGTGATTTTTGGGTGCTTTTCGGGCGAGGAGATCGGCCCTCACAAAGCGCGACTAGTCCGTCAACCGGTTGACGGACTTAAGGCGAAATGATGGTTTCCTTCAGCCACGCGTACGGTTCGAAACCGCTCAGGCGAGCCGTGCCGAGCAGTGAATACATTGTGGCTGTCGCACGAGCGCCTCGCGGCGAACCTGCGAAGGTCCAGTTGACTCTTCCAAGAGCAATCGGCCTGATCTGCCGTTCCAACGCGTTGTTGTCGGGTAACAGAACACCGCTCTCTGTGTAGCGAATCAGCGCTTGCCAATGACGTAACGCGTACCCGAACGCTTTGGCGAGCGGTGCCTGAGCCGGCAAACCAATGACATTGCCTTCCAGCCATTGCCGGAACTTTGCAAGTACCGGTAACCCCTCAGTTTGCCGCGCCGCGTATTTGATGTCGGGTGTCTGATGGTTGATTCGCGACTCGATGGCATATAGCTGGACGATCCACTGCAGCGCCTGTACCGCGAGCCCAGCCTTGCTTTGGGTCTTGGAGATTTCAAAGAACCGTCGACGGCAATGCGCCCAACAACCGTCCGCGATGATGTCGCCGGTTTCATAGAGCGCCTCGTGCCCGCTGTATGCATTGGCCTGCAAGTAGCCTTTGTAAGTTCGTAGGTAATCCTGCGGATGCGAGCCTGCGCGCGACTCAGCGAACTCGAACACGACCGCCGGAGGGTGATCTACCCAGACGTCATTCTCCTCGCGTTGGCCCGCTCCCAGATAGCCCCATAATCGCGCAGTGCGGGTGGTCTTGCGGCCCTTCTCGAGCAAAGGCAGTGTCGTGTCGTCGACGTGCATGCAAGGCGCCTGCAACTGGTGTGCACGCAGCGACGGCAAAGCACGTCGAGCAATTCAGCTGCGGCCAGCTTCCATTCGCACAGCGTGGCCCGAGGCAGGTGAATACCTCGACGCGCATAGCGCATCTCTTGCCGATTCAAGGGCAGATGATCGACGTAGGTGTTGACCAGGATATTTGCGAGCAGGCTCGCGCTCGCATTACTCCTGGGCAGCGGCGAGGGCTGAGCGCTCGCTGTCACGATGGTCGACTCGCCATCCTTCTTTGCTGCATACTTGAAGCGGATGTGTTCGATGACCGTGAGCCTTGACGGCTCGCGATTAGCACCGTACACCGCCAAGCTGTCCGAGCACGAAGCGCACAATGCGTTCGGCATGCACGCCAATCAGTTCGATGCGAACGCCGGCGATCGATAACGTAACGCGATCACGCGGCGATGTTGATGGCGTATCGGCTGGCGCAGATGGTGGCGTCGCCGCAGGCTCACCTTCGAGGCGAGCAATGACAAACGTCGCGTCCGCCGTCACGGCCAGCGGACTCCCTGTGGAAGGTGTCTCGCCCGCAAACTTCTTGCGCCACAACCCGAAAGTGCTGACGGCAAGGCCTTGCCCGCGACAGAAGCGCCGAGTACCAACGCCGCTCGCCTTCCATGTCGCGTCCATTTCCCGCCAGAACGCCTCGCCCTGGCGAGGACGCCGTGCGCCCGTTCGCACAGCAGCTCGGTCGATCGCATCGTCGTCCATCCCATCACTCCAATCACTACGATGGCGAAACCTTCGCATCGTGCACGCGGACATTCAAGACGGGTTGCGCTGACGGATACCGACGGTGCAGTCGGTACCGCGCCCTCACCGCATCTGATGATCAGTCTCATTGAGCTGACAAGCTCCTCGACCGTCACGATTGCCTGGCGAGATTTGACGAGCTGTTCCTACGGCGCCCAGAAATGCGATTCGTCAGGAGAAACGGCGGCCTGGCTATCGCCAGTCAGGCGGTAGTCCCCCGAATGGAAAAAGATCATTTCCAGCCGAGCGGGTCACCGATGCAATCGGACCGGCTTCGCCTCGTCTATCGCTGATGCAAGAATCACGGCCCTGGCGTTCGCCGGTGCAGGCTTCGAAAAGCGCGGATGAAGAATTAGATCCCCCGCTTTATCCAAGCCCCGCTCATCGCACAAATACCGGAAACCCTTTGCCTTCGTGACGCTCCTTGTCGCGTTGTCCGATTGCTGTGATGACATTGGCAAGATTTGCGAATGGAATCGACTGATGCGTGACCTTTTTTCTCTTTAAGCAAGCGGACCCGTCTCCTAGAATGAGATCAGGTCATGGCGCGGTAACGATAGGCAACGAACCGATTGGAATGACTGCAGGAAAACCCATAGAGGCATTCGATCGAGCCTCTTCGCGGAGCCTCTGGGATCTTCGCGAGTTCCGGGCGTGAGAGGGAGATTTTCTAATGCAATGCCCCAATTAAATCTACTCATTGCCTAGCGGGCCCTTATGACCACCGCCAACCCATCCACAACCGGAACGGCAGAACCCAAAGAGGCGGAATCGTTGGCGCCGGTTACTGTGCGGGAGGCAGCGACGCCTCCTGTACCGCAACCCACCGCAGAAGCCACGCTACCGCTGCGCCTCGCCATTGGCCTGATTGGAATGTTGCTGGCGTCGCTACTGGCCATATTGAACGAACAGGTCACCGCGGTGGCCCTGAACGACATTCGGGGGGCGTTCTCGATCGGAGTTGACGATGGGACCTGGCTGACCGCTCTGTTCGAGGCGACGAACGTGGCCACGATGGCATTTGCTCCGTGGTTTGGGGTGACCTTCACGCTGAAGCGATTTACGACCGGCGCCGTACTGGGCGTGATGTTCATCGGATTCCTTTGTCCCTTTGCGCCGAACCTGCTTACCCTTTATGTGTTGCGTGCGCTGCAGGGGGTAGCCGGCGGATGTCTACCGCCGATGTTGATCATCGTGGCTCTGCGATATCTTCCCCCGAAAATCAAGTTATATGGACTCGCAGGGTACGCAATGACCGCAACCTTCGGGCCGGCGCTCGGCACGCCTCTCGCGGCCTTATGGACAGAATATGTCGGCTGGCAAATGGCATTCTGGCAAATCGTGCCGCTTGGTCTCGTGAGCTGTGTGGCAATCCAGCAGGGGCTGCCGCGGGATCCTTACAAACTCGAACGATTCAGATCGTTCAACTGGCGCGGATTCATACTGGGATACCTCGCCATCGCCATGCTCGTCATTGGTCTTCTGCAGGGTGATCGCCTTGACTGGCTGGATTCTCCGTTCATCTGCGCAATGCTCTATGGAGGAGCGCTGCTGCTCGTGGCGTTCCTCGTCAACGAGTGGTTTCATCCGCTGCCGTTTTTCAAGCTTCAACTGCTTGCCCGCAGGAACCTCGCGCACGGGCTACTGACACTGGTAGGCGCGGTGACGCTGCTGGTTGGCGTCGCCGCCATACCCAGCCAGTATCTCGCCCAGATCCACGCTTACAGGCCGCTGCAGACCACGCCTCTGTCCTTGCTGGTCGCCTTGCCTCTGTTGATTACGCTGCCTGCGACCGCCGCCGTCCTGAACCTGCGGCAGGTCGACCACCGCTGGGTCATGGCCATTGGACTTTGCCTGATGGCCACCACGTGCTTCTTGGGGAGTTTCGTGACCTCCGAGTGGGTTCGCGAGAACTTTTACTGGCTTCAGTCCCTACAGATCGTTGCGCAACCGATGGTGATCATGGGGATCCTGATGGGCGTCACGACAGGCTTGCCCCCCACGGAAGGTCCCTTTGCCTCGGCCATGTTCAACACGGTCAAATCCTTTATCGGCGCTGCGGCAACCGGTCTCCTTGAAGGGCTGGGTACCGCGCGCGAGCATTTTCATTCGAGCATGCTGGTGGACCGGTTGGGCAACAACGCGCTGGTGACGGGCCAAAGCATCGATGCCGTGCATGGTCTGGGTGAACTCGCGCACCGGATCCACGAGCAGGCCGTCGTGCTGACATCGGCGGATCTCTATCGCGTGATGGCAGGTATCGCCGTCGCTTTTCTTCTGGTTATTCCGGTGTTGCCCGTGCGTATTTATCCGCCCTGGAGCACTACACCGCCCCCTTCCCGCTAAGCGACGATATCTATGTCATCGGTCACCCGATTCTCTCGCAAAAGAATGATTCGTCTTGCCGCGATTGTGGTGATACTCGGCGTCGTCGTTTGGGCCTGCATCAGACTGTTTGCCGACTCAAACAGCGAGACCACCAATGATGCCTATGTGACGGCCGATTTCACGCTGGTTGCGCCGCGTGTCGCTGGCCAGCTTTCAGAGGTCCTGGTAGAGGACAACCAGCAGGTCAAGGCCGGGCAATTGATGGTCCGTATCGATGACCGCGACTTCCGGGCGGCACTGATGAGTGCGCAGGCGGACGTGGTCGCGGCAAAGGCATCGGTTGCGAACTACGAAGCCGAGATCGCGCGGCATCCCGCGCTTGTCGACCAGGCGCGCGCCACGCTTCGGTCAGACGAAGCGGCGATCGAATTTGCGCGAGAGAACGCCTCGCGCTACCGCAATCTCTCGGAAGCGGGCGCGGGAACGACGCAGGAGCAACAGCAGTCTTCGAGCGCGCTGGCCGAGCAACTCGCGCAGCAGGCCCGCGACCGGGCCGCACTCGTTGCGACCGAGCAGAACCTCGACGTTCTGCGTACCGAGCGCGACAAGGCGGCAGGCGCGCTGGCCCACGCCGAGGCCGCGCTCGAGCAGGCGAAACTCAACCTGTCCTATACGGAGATCCGCGCGCCCGTCGACGGCAAGGTTGGACGACGTTCGGCACGGGTCGGCGCATTCGTTACAACCGGCGCACCGGTGCTGGCGATTGTCCCGCTGTCGGATGCCTATATCGTCGCCAATTTCCAGGAAAACCAGCTCACCCACATGCGACCCGGCCAGACCGTGCGTATCAAGGTTGACAGCTTTCCGGGCGTGGTGATTCGAGGGCATGTCGATAGTCTTGCTCCCGCTACGGGGGTGAGCTTCGCGCCTATCGCGCCCGACAACGCAACGGGCAACTTCACCAAGGTCGTCCAGCGCGTGCCGGTCAAGATCACAATCGACCCCGGACAGCAGGCAGCGTCTGCCTTGAGCGTGGGGCTTTCTGTCGAAACGGAGGTCGCCGTTGGCAAGCGTGCCGATACGCGGATCGCAGGAGCAGACGCAAAATGAAGGCAAGCGAATTCCCGATCCGCACGCCGGCTCTGGCGGTGCTGCTGTGCTCCGCGCTCGCGGGTTGTCTCGTCGGCCCGAACTTCGAACCTCCGCAGACCACCACGCCCGACGTGTTTAACCGCACCCAGTCTGCGCAGGCGTCAAGCACAGCAGTTGAATCCGAATTCAGTCCGGAATGGTGGACGCTGTTCAATGATCCCATGCTGGACTCTTTGGAAAAACAACTGACCGACGCGAACCTTGACGTGGCGGCAGCGTCGGCGCGTCTGTGGCAAAGCCGGGCCGAGCAACGCATTGCCGGTGCCGCAGAATATCCGACGCTGAACGGCGCCGCCTCCTATTACCGCGAGCGCGGAAGTGAGAACGGCATCCTGTCCTTGCTTGGCGTCACCCCGACGGGAACCCAGACGCAGTCGGCCTCGGGCAACACGCCGCTCGGCGTGGCTGCCATGCCTGGCTCCAAGGGCTCGCCGGCTTTCAACCTCTACCAGTTCGGCTTCGATGCATCGTGGGAACTCGACATCTGGGGTCGGGTTCGACGCGGTGTCGAGGCCGCGACAGCGTTGACCGATGCCACCTACGAAGACCGGAACGCAGTCCTGTTGTCTGCGCGCGCCGAACTCGCGCGAGACTACATCCAGTTGCGTGACACGCAGGCGCTGCTGCAGATAGCAAAACTGAACCTTGAAATCGCCCGCGACGCCACAAAGCTCACGCAAACCCGGGAACGCGAAGGCGTCACGACGGATCTGGACGTCGCCAACGCTTCCGCACAGGCGGAGACGATCGAAAGCCTGATACCGACGCTCGAATCGCGTTCCGAGACCACGATCAATGCGATTGGGGTGTTGCTGGCCGAGGAACCAGGCGCGCTACGGCAAACGCTCGGCGAGCCGCACGATGTTCCGGCACTGCCTGAACGGGTGCCCATCGGCGTTCCGTCGGAGCTGGTGCAGCGCAGACCCGACATCAGAAAGGCCGAGGCGCAACTGCACGCGGCCACGGCGGAGATCGGGATGGCGAAGGCCGACTTCTATCCACGCATATCGCTGAACGGCAGCGCGGGGTTCCAGAGCCTTCAGCTCACGACCCTCGCCGACTGGGCATCCGGCCAGTTTGTCGTCGGACCGTCGATCACGCTTCCCATATTCGAAGGCGGGCGCCTCAAGGGAACACTCCAGTTGCGCGAGGCTCAGCAGCAGGAGGCGGCGATTGTCTACAAACGTACGGTACTTCAGGCGTGGCGCGAGGTGGACGATGCGCTCGTCGTCTATGACGCTGAGCAGCGTCGGCGCGATCGCCTGACAACGGTCGTCAGCCTGAACAAGCGCGCGCTGTCGATTGCGCAGCAACGGTACAAGGCAGGCGCGGTCGATTATCTCGACGTGCTGAACGTGCAGAGACAGTTGCTCGACTCGCAAAGCAGCCTTGAGCAAAGCAAGGCCGAGGCCGCTGCCAACCTCATCACGCTATGCAAGGTACTCGGCGGCGGGTGGGAGTCGGCGTATGCCAAAACGGACTCTCCTCATTGATGCGGGAATCCTGTCGATGGCCTGGCTCCGGAGCATGACCATGCACCGGAACCGCTGGCTGTAGAGTTCAAAATGCGCGAAAGCCCGAATCCCCATACATCGGCGAAATGGATGAAAGAATCGGGCTCCCTCCATTCACTGACCAAAGTAGATCGGTTTTAGACCAGGGATTTCCGCTTGGGGTGCAGCATCCTTGCTCGAGCCGGATGCGGACGACCCGTTCGTGGCGCCACCATAGTCGTTCGATGCCGTGTCCGCTTGCGAAACCCGTGCTTCTGCCCGTTGAATCTGCTCCGGGTAATTCGTCTGGTCGCCGTCCCCTAGCCGGTATCCCGCCTTTTCGAGCTGCACGAGCTCATTCCGAACCTGGGCGTGTGTAATCGAGCTGCTCGACTGAGCAAACGCGAGGGCAGGAGCGGCGAGCGCCGCGACGATTGAGAATGCCTGTACCAATACTTTCACTTTCATGATCCACCTCGATAGCTGTCATTTGCCGCGAATGGTTGTTTGCAGCAGGTGGAGCCATCTTAATCAGGCAAACACTTGAATTAAATGCATACGCGGTAACAACACATGTGTCCATTGGGAAAAAGAGGTGGCGCCAGAAATTCGAATCGTGCGTAACTCAAGGCTGCAACCATCTTCGGCCGCCTGGTCTTGCCAGGCGGGAAGCATCGGATCAACGTAACCGTGATCTGCCCGTGTGATGAGCGCGATGGGGCGCACCCCTTCCCTGCATTTGGAGCGCGGCCCCGCGAAAGCCAGGCATGAGGTAACACTAGAACTTTGAGGCACTTCCACCTGTGTTCAAGCCTGACTCCAATGTAGAACCTGTCGAGGATCTGACCGAGCCGGAACAGCGCCGCCGGCGCTCCGTTGACGAGAAGCCCGCAATAGTGCGCGAGGCCTTCGAGCGTGGGATGACCGTCTCTGGAACGGCCCGTCGCCATCAGGTCAATGCGAAGAAGCAACTCTCCCGCGCGTGACGCTTACCCCAGTTACTCGAGAGACGGAGTCCTGCGACCGCGCTGATCGCTGCACCGCTATTGCAAAACCCCACACTACCCTCCGCCGGGACGCAGACCTAGGCAGGAGCGAACACTACCGCTCCAACGTCACCGATGTGCGTAAAGCTCCGAACAAACCGGTATGACTCTTCGCCAACTGTTATCCGGTTTACGCCGGCCTGCGTCAGCTCAAGTATCTCGTCGGCCACTGCCGCCGCAATGGCTCCGTAACCAGTCAGTTCGTCGTCTTCGGCCGTTACGTGGCCGATGTAGACTGAACAGACTTCCCTATCGTGGCGCATCATGACGACGCACTTCCCCTCGTCAAGCGAGAGCTCGAGGTACCCGGCCAGCGCCAGTAATGACGCCGGCGTCTGCCCCTGCGGGCCATAAACCAAACCAGAACCGGTAGCCATCTTGACGTCCCCAATCAACGGTGTCTATCCCGAACAGAAACTGGCCCCAAGGCGACCTTGGTTCCACTATAAGCGCCCATGCTCCAATTCGGAATATATAGGAATACGTCCGCCGAAAGGCAGGTTCTCAGACGTAAGCCAACAGAGTAGCTGCTCCAGAGTCCGCGCTTCATCAGCAAGATGCTCAAAGGTGGGAACACGCTCATCAGACTGAATCTGGATACGGCGAAAACGACGTTTGCCGACTCGCATCAACGCATGCAAGACGGGCTGACGCGATGAGCTTCCGAGAGAGAGCATGCACCGCGTGTCAGGTGACGCCGGCCTCCCCGACCTGATCACGGCAAGCGCGGAACCTTGACACGGCGGCTGTCAGAGCGTCAGCAATTCTGCCTTCATCCAGTCGTGAACGGCGCGACTTAACTCCTGTTGCGACGTGTCCTGGGAAGGGAATGCGGGACCGACGATTACCTCGATGTGTCCCGCCCCGTCAGGCCACCCCTTCGCTGGCCAGACTTTTCCGGCGTTGTGGACGACAGGGACGACCGGGGCACCGGTCGCGCACGCCAGACGAATACCGCCCGACGTCAGTCTCAACGGTGCGCCGTGCGGCACTCGGGTGCCTTCCGGGAATATGACCACGACGTCGCCCTTCGCCAGCCGCTGAGCGCACTCCTGTGTCACTGCCAGATGTGCCTGGCGGGGCGAGCCACGATTCAGGCTGACCATGTCAAGGCCACGCAGCACCCATCCGAAGAACGGAATACGCAGAAGGTCTTCCTTGAACACAAAGCTGATGCGTCGTGGAAACAGCGCGAGGAATGCCAGCGTCTCCCACGTGGATTCATGACGGCACAGGATTATTGATGGCCCTTCCGGGAGATGCTCGAGTCCTTCCACTGAACAGGTGATCCCGGGTAGCCAGCGCATTACGACAACCAGTGCACGACACCACTGCACCGCAAGCCAGTAGCGTCCGGACCTCCCGACGAAGGGGTATAGCACCAATATCCCTATCGAGTACAAGGTCCCGCTGCCAAGCAGGTAGACGATGAACACCAATTTGATGAACGTGGAGCGCATGGTGAACCGAATGAAATGGATGAGGCAGCGGGAGGTTTTCGTCGCTACCAATAGAGGCCGTGCGGTAGATGATATGTTCACGCGTTGGCATCACTGCTGTGGCCTGGCGCATCAGGAATGGGTAGCCGGTCGTTGCTTCTCAGCAACCTACGCTGGGAATGGAGGACACGCCCCCTTCTTCGAGATACATGCGGTCAAGCAACGGCGCTATCCCGAACATTGAGGCTTGCACCTGGCCCCTCGCTCCCCAAAATTGAACCTGTCCGCATTGGCCGACGACAATCACTTCGCGAGCGCCACCTTCCAGATATCCTTTGACCCTCCGGTCGATGTCCTGCGTCCGGTCGCTATCGAGAAGCACCTCGACACAGAGGTCAGGCACGAACGGCACGGGGTCGTCGCGGTCGAAACCGTCCCACTTGTCGCACGGCATCCAGACAACGTCAGGGATTCTGATACCGAATGACCGGGTCGTAACGGCCACTGACATGGCGGCGAGATGACCAATCTGTTCAGTCACGTGACAGAAAATATCTGTGAGCACTATCTGGCGCCTTGCCGACGGGCGCGGGTTCATCACCAGTTCACCGTACTCGTCCAACTCGTACAACTGCCGCTGACCAGATTCTGCCTGTATGGCAAGGCGACGCCATGCGGCAAGCAATCCGGTGTGCTCCAGGAGAATCGGCACGTCCATGAGTTTCTCGCAGGGAAGATACTTAAGCGTATACCCTCTAACCGCGATTTAACAATTATGTATGTGTGCGCCGCAGCATTGCCGCGGCTTTCGCGGCCGATGCCGTCATTGGTCTGTTTTGTTCATGCGAGATGGCGGCGACCCGACCTGCGTTGGCTTTCGGACAGACGGGGATCCAGGCTCATCCTTTCTCAGACGGGCAGACCACGTCCCGATGAAGCCCGGATGTGGCCTTCGCAGCCCGGTTGCCTCTCGCCCGGGCGTGGCTGTTGCCGTGCTTTTGCTATTTTCATGACCGTGTGCGGTGAAACTGTCCATCTCCTTGCGAGGCGGGCCTTGGCGGTCTAAGGTTTAAGTGGTTTCTCAAGTTCGTTGTGCATCGCCGCATCGAGAGAGCGATGAGGAACGTCTCGCGGACTAGCGCGATGCAGATCCTGCATCGCGTGACCGCACGGAGATGTTTTACCGCATGCTGGAAGCCTGCATCGCCGACGGAGCTCAGCGCCAGCGCCTTCGACGCGATCCAGGGTCCCCGGAATGAGCAAAACGAAACGACATTTCCCGATGGCGGGGCATCTGTTGCGCTGAGCGGTCCCGGTTTTCAGAGCCAAAGGCAATGTTAGCCTTCGGCGTACCCGGCGGTAGGTACCTCACCGAGTGACCTGTGAGGCCGATTCTGGTTTCACTCGGGTAAGACGTTTTACTAGTGAGTCCTAATGAATCTTAAAACGCTTCGCCCACTATGGTGGGAAGAAGTTCGCCGCGCTTCTGTCGAAGACCGATATAGCTGACGCTCTCGTAGTTGCGGAGAGTATTCGAAACCCAATCCGTAACCTGGCAATTGAACACTTGGGCAACCCGGCTCGCGTGGTCCCCTATAAGCGCGGGGTTGACGCCCGGGTCCCGGTTCGGGGCGAGAGCGAACCGAAGGAACGACGTTGGCTTTTGAAGCGGCGCCATCCGTTGCATGTTTTACTCGAAGCCCAGCTATTGTGACGCCCGAGCCCTCATCACAAATCGTCATTCATTTAGAAGAAACCCGAAAGGCAGTCGTCGGCCGCGTCATATAACTCACGCGGAACGGACATTTTTCCAACCTGTGTTGGACACACAGCAAGCCTAACTTTCTCTCCGTTGTAACGCGCGGTAATACCAAGCAACGCCAGGTAAGCGACACATCGTGCGCGCTGCCGGTCGGCGTCCCTGTGTCAATCCCGTTTGGAGAGATCCATGAAGCGTGTCGAGAACGTCCCACGGAAACCCCTCTTGCAAGCCTTGCTGACGTGCAGCCTGGCCGCGCTCGCCGCTGGCGCGGCGCTTTACCCATCCATTTCCGCCAGTCAGCAGTCTGATGCAGCCTCCTTCCGGACGGCCTCGCCGATCAAGCATGTCATCGTGATAGTGGGCGAAAACCGTACCTTCGATCATGTGTTCGGCGCCTATACGCCGCGACGTGGGCAAACGGTGTCGAATCTGCTCTCCAAAGGCATCATCACGCAGGACGGCAAACCGGGGCCTAATTTCGCGGTAGCCGCGCAGTACACGGCCGACGCGGACAACCCCAACCGCTTCGAACTGAGCCCTGGGGGCAAGAAACTCTATACCGTACTGCCGGCACCCAACACCGGCTTTGTGGCGACCGCCGCGAGCGACACCAGTCCCCCGCCCTTCGCAACCCTTGCGGCGGCCAAGGCCGCTGAAGGGGCGACGCTCTTGCCACAGGACCTCGTGCATCTGACGACCGGCGCGTCGGGCTTGCCGCAACTGGTACCGGATACACGCTTCGGCGCGAACACCTTCAACCTGCCGAACGGCCCATACCAGATCTCGCGCGTGGGACCGAACTACGATCAGTACATGAATAGCCCGGTGCACCGCTTCTATCAGAACTGGCAGCAGTCGGACTGTAACGTCTCTCATGCGACAGACGATAATCCCAGCGGCTGCAAAATGGATCTGTTTGTGTGGGTCGAAACGTCGGTCGGCGCCAGCAAGAACGGCATGCCGAAGCCCGCCAACTTCACTGACCAGACCACGGGTGAAGGATCGACGGCACTCGGCTACTACAACGTAAATACGGGCGACATGCCCTATTTCAACGAACTCGCACGTCACTATACGATCAGCGACAACTACCACCAGCCGGTGATGGGCGGCACGGGTGCGAACAGCATCATGATCGGTACGGCCGATGCGCTCTACTACACCGACGGCAACGGTCATGCCACGACCCCGCCCGCCGATCAGATCGAAAATCCGCATCCGATGCCAGGCACCAACAATTGGTACACGCAGGACGGTTATTCGGGCGGAACCTACAGTAACTGCTCTGACCCGAAGCAGCCTGGTGTAGGCGCGATCCGCCATTACCTCGGCTCGCTGCCCTATCACCCCGATCCGAACTGCGCGGCCAATACTTACTATCTGCTCAACAACTACAACCCGGGCTATAACGGCGACGGCAGCGTGAATACAAGCAGCGCCTTCACGATTCCGCCTTCGCCGGTGCGCACGATCGCGGATTCGCTGCTGGCGAAAAACGTATCGTGGAAGTATTACGGCGAAGGCTGGAAGACCTTCGTCAGCAAATCCAAGAGCAGCGTCTACTGCAATATCTGCAACCCGTTCCTCTATGAAACCGCGATCATGAGCAATCCGGCGCTTGTCGCCGCGCACTTGCAGGACACGACCGATCTCTATTCGGATATCGCGGCCGGGACCTTGCCGGCCGTGTCATTCGTCAAACCGGGCGGTCTGCTGGACGGGCATCCGGAATCGTCGAAGTTCGGGCTGTATGAGGCGTTCGTGCACAAGCTCGTCGATGCGGTCCAGGAAAAACCGGCGCTGTGGGCATCGACGGCGATCCTGATCACCACCGACGAAGGCGGCGGCTACTACGATTCGGGATACATCCAGCCGGTGGATTTCTTCGGCGACGGTCCGCGGATTCCGCTGATCGTAGTGTCGCCGTATTCGCGCGGTGGCCGCGTAGTGCATGAATATTCGGATCATGCGTCGATCGTCAAATTCATCGATCGAAACTGGTCGCTGTCTCCGATCACGCAGCGCAGTCGCGACAATCTGCCAAATCCGGTGCAGCTCTCAAGCAACCCGTACGTACCGGTCAACGCGCCGGCAATCAGTGACCTCTTCGACTCGTTCCGATTCGACCGAGATCAGGACAATCATCACAATGGCAATGGACCGGAGTGACGGCGGCTCCGGCTGGTGGCCGTTCTGAACAGATTTGAACCAGGCGGGCAAGTGGCGAATTCCGCGGCAGTGCGAGCGGCTCTGTCGCGGAAAAATGCTGGTCCACGCGTTAGCCACTTCAGGTTCGCTTCTGGCGGATCGCGACGATCACGGTCGGTCGGATCCACCGGAACTGACCTGGCTCATGGCTTCGTGCTCGCGTGCTGGTTGCGGAACGCTGCCTCTCCGGCGTCCGACACCTCGACCCACTTTTTGTCGGGCGCTGCGTCTGCGACATAGCTGTCGTGCCAGTTCCACCACTTGTAGGTTGCGGTCTGAGGATAGCCCTCGGGCGAGTCCTCCCAGACCTCCTGCCGGCCCAGCGGTGTAATGTCGAGGTAGTTCCAGGTGCTCCCCATCTGTTCGTCGCCGCGGTTGTTGATAAAGTAGGTGCGAAACACGCGGTCGCCGTCGCGGTAGAACACGTTCGTGCCGTGCCATTCGCCGACGCCGAAATCGGTGTCGAAGCTGTCCGTGAGGGTGAACCACGGGATCTCCCAGCCCATCCGCGCCTTCAGCCGCGCGATGTCCGCCTGAGGCGCACGCGAGACGAAGACGAGCGTGGTGTCACGGGCGTTCAGGTGGGCGACATGGGCGACCTGGTCGGCCACCATGGAGCAGCCACGGCAAGCGTGGTCGGGCCAGCCGAACACGCCCGGCTCGAAGAAGGCGCGGTAGACGATCAGCTGATGCCGACCGTCGAACAGGTCGAGCAGGCTGGCCTTGCCCGCCGGCCCCTCGAACGCATACGCCGTCTCCACGGCCATCCACGGCATTCGCCGACGCTCAGCGGCCAGGGCGTCACGGGCGCGGGTCTGGGTCTTTTCCTTCACGAGCAGCTGCTCGCGGGCCGCCTCCCACGCCTGCGGTGACACCACCGGTGGTGTGCGCATGGCAGGCTGTCCGTCTTTCCGTCCGTTCCCGGCTGATGTAGTCATGTTGCAATCTCCTGATCTGGGCTAATTCCCGCACCGCGTGGCTGTAGCGCGATTTCATTCGCTGCTCATCGCTCGTTGTTGGCTGTGAGATAGCTTGTCACGGGAAATTGAACGTTGGGAGTAACAAGTGTGGCGGTATTCCGATGGAGTCGCTGACGACAGCCGCGACGCGTGGGCCCGAAGCGGGTGATCCCGCGGCGCGTTGAAGCGCGTGGCGAGTTCGTCTGCCGGAAGCGGGCGATGAGGTTCAGAGCTGCTCCGGCGCGACAGTCGACTCGCGCCAGTTCGGCGATGTCGCTCGACATTGCGGCCCTGCTGGCCGGCCCTGATCTCGTGTAGATGCCAGGACAGGTCTGATTTTTTTGCGGATCGTACCGTCATCTTTACCCCGAACCCTTTCGTGGCAGCCTATCTCAGAATGCGTCGAGTCTTCAACGCACGTATTTACTCTGTACAGCCAAGTTTCAGGTTGACGTTGTCCTGAGCGCCCGATTAAAATCCGTCCGTCTTCACAAAAGGGGCTAGTGCCTTGGACAGTTTCAGTAGTCGATCTTCGAACAGTTTGATTGCCTGACCGGCAGAACGTCCGCTAGCCTCATTCAGCCACCGTTCTGCCAGCAGGCAAACGGTGCGCGTCGCAGTAGTTTTCAGTACCGCTCCCGTACCCTCCATTTCAGCGCCGCTTCGGCACGCATGATTGCGTCCGTCCGTACGGCCAGTTTCCTGAGCCCGACTCGGGGCCATGCTCGCATGCGTCCGCAGGTTTATCCCTGCGGGCGCATGAACAGACACGCCCGTGCACAACGCACCGGAAAGGAGATGTCATGCCTGACAGTGACTTATGGTCTTTACGCCGCTTACGTTCTTTTTGCCCGATGGATTCCTGCATGCGTTCGCCGTCACTTGCCTGACTGTTTGAGCGTTGCCGTGCAGGCGCCCCGGCGACCTCAATCAATCAGTCGGGCTCTGACCCGAACGGAGAAACCGCATGTATTTCGCCCTTCTCGTACCACAACTGCCACAGGTTCGCGAGCCGCATACGTATCGCGAAGCACCGTTGGCACTCGCACCGCAAACGCCTGCCACACCGTCGGCACGATGGTGGGCAGCGGCCAAGGCTCTGCTCCGGCCAGCAGCACGTCCAGTCTGATCCCGGCGTCGACAGCGCGCCCGTCGTAGCGAAGCAATCCGGACGCTGTCGCGTTTTCAAATGTTGTCTGCTTCGTTCGGGTGGCACCGGCGTCGACCGCGCCATCCGACGGTGGCAGCCCGACAGCGGGTGCGGATCCCTGATATCTGCAGGCTTGCTGACGGGCGCGGAACACGCCGAGCCGCGCATTACCCCACCTTGAAAAACGCATGCAATTCACTGCCCGCGGAACATCAGGAAGAACCCATGCAACACGAATCCACAAATAATCAGCATACCTCCAGGAAGAAACAGAAAGGCTTTGTGTCTGGCACTGCCAGGCGCGAACAGATATCCCTCGCACATGTTGTGCGCGAAGCGAACGAATCTGTCGCCGCCACGCTAAAGCAGACGTTCAGCTCGCTCGACGGTCTTCTCAGGGACGACGCGCTGGAGCGGCTGCAGTTTGCTGGTCCCAACGAGGTCGCCCACGACAAGGCCCCGCACGCACTCGTACAGCTACTATTGGCCTTCAGGAATCCGTTCGTGCTGGTGCTGCTCGGTCTGTCCGTCATCACCTTCTTCACGGACGTGTACTTTGCTTCGCCGGACGATCGCAGCTGGACTGGACTCAGCATCCTGCTCACGATGGTGAGCGTCAGCAGCCTGCTGCGCTTCTTTCAGGAATACCGCTCGAACAAGGCCGCACAGCGACTCAAGTCCATGGTCCGTACGACAGCGACAGTGACCCGCCGCGCGACCGTGTTCGCGCATCCGGAGAAGCAGGAAATCGCGATGCGAGATCTGGTCGTCGGCGATATCGTCAGTCTTCAGGCGGGTGACATGATCCCCGCCGACGTCCGTTTGATCCAGTCGCGCGACCTGTTCATCAGTCAGGCCGCGTTGACAGGCGAGGCACTGCCGGTCGAGAAGTACGACACGCTTGGCGCCGTGACGGAAAAGTCCGTGCATGCCAGTCCCGATGATCAGGGCGATTTGCTCGACATGGCCCATATCTGCTTCATGGGAACCAATGTGATCAGCGGTACGGCAACGGCGATCGTCATTGCTACCGGTGCCGACACCTATTTCGGCACACTGGCGAAAAACGTGGTCAGTCATAAGCGCGTCCAGACCAGCTTCGATCGCGGTGTCAATAGCGTATCGTGGCTGCTGATCCGCTTCATGCTGGTGATGGTGCCGGTGGTGTTCCTGATCAACGGCTTGACCAAGGGCGACTGGCTGTCCGCGGTGACGTTCGCGCTGGCGGTAGCCGTCGGCCTGACACCGGAGATGCTGCCGATGATCGTGTCGGCGAATCTGGCCAGAGGCGCCATCGCAATGGCGCGGCGTAAGGTGGTGGTGAAACGCCTGAACTCGGTGCAGAACTTCGGCGCGATGGACGTCCTGTGTACGGACAAGACCGGCACACTCACGCAGGACAAAATCATCCTTGAACATCACCTCGACATCAACGGCAACAGGGACGAGCGGATTCTTCAACTTGCCTGGCTGAACAGCTTCCACCAGAGCGGACAGAAGAATCTGATGGACATCGCCGTCGTGGAACATGCCAATGAACCTGGCGCGCCGGCGAAGCTTACGCACTACACCAAGGTTGACGAACTGCCATTCGATTTCGTGCGCCGCAGACTGTCGGTGGTGGTCGAGGGGATGGACAGCAACCAGTTGATGGTGTCGAAGGGTGCTGTCGAAGAGATGCTGGCGGTGTCGACACACATTCAGGACGGAGACACGGTCCACGAGTTGACGGCACGCGAGCGCGACATGCTGGTCACACGGGCCGAGGAGTACAACAAGGAAGGATACCGAGTGCTGGTGGTCGCCACGCGTGAGATCGCGCCCGCCGAAGCGAAGTCCCAGTACAAGACCACTGACGAGGCGAACCTCGTGGTGCGCGGCTTCCTCACCTTCCTGGATCCGCCGAAGGATTCAGCTGCCCCCGCAATCCGTGCGCTGTACGAGCATGGCGTGGCGGTCAAGGTACTGACGGGCGACAACCCCATTGTCACGACGAAAATCTGCCGCGACGTGGGACTGGATCCGGGCACGCCGCTGCTCGGGCGCGACATCGAGGCGATGGGCGATGCCCGGCTTGCGCAGATGGTCGAACACACCACTGTCTTTGCGAAACTCACCCCGCTGCAAAAGGCAAGAGTGGTCAAAGCGCTTCAGGCTAACGGCCACACAGTCGGCTTCCTCGGCGATGGGATTAACGACGCGCCGGCGCTTCGTGATGCGGACGTCGGCATTTCGGTGGACACAGGGGCCGATATCGCGAAGGAAACCGCTGACATCATCCTGCTCGAAAAGAGCCTGATGGTGCTGGAGGAAGGGGTGATCAAGGGCCGCGAGACGTTCGGCAATATCCTGAAGTACCTGAACATGACGGCGAGCTCGAATTTCGGCAACGTGTTCTCGGTGCTGATCGCCTCCGCCTTTCTGCCATGGGAACCGATGCTGGCGATGCAGTTGCTGATCCAGAACCTGATCTACGACCTTTCGCAAATGTTTCTGCCGTGGGACCGGATGGATCCTGATTTCCTGAAAAAGCCGCGCAAGTGGGATGCAGGCAACATCGGGCGTTTCATGGTGTGGCTGGGACCCACGTCGTCGGTGTTCGACATTACGACCTATGTGCTGCTGTGGACGGTGTTCGGCGCTGGCGCGGCTTTCCATCTGCACGGCGGCGGCCAGGCCATCATGAATTCCGGCTGGTTCATCGAAGGTCTCGTCTCCCAGACTCTCGTTGTCCACATGCTGCGCACGCGCAGGATTCCGTTCATCCAGAGTACGGCGTCCCTTCCAGTGCTCCTGTCGACATCGGCTGCAATCTTCGTGGGCTGCTGGCTACCGTTTTCTCCGCTGGCCGGGGCATTGGGTTTCATTTCTCTGGATCACAGCTACTGGCTCTGGCTCGTCGCAACGATGTTCGGCTACGTGATGCTGACGCAGGTTGTGAAGACGCTGTATATCCGCCGTTACGGCCAGTGGTATTAGACCCGAGCGAAGTTCCGCGTGGGATGGGGTTCGATCCTGCGCGCGATTGCTTCGGTCGGCCTTTCCGCTTCAAACGGTTCATAACATGTCAGCAAAACAGAACAAGTTTTTCAGCATTCCAGCAACCACCGCCGCCACGCTCGCGTTCCTCAGCGCGAACGCTCACGCGCAGAGCAGCGTAACGCTATATGGCGAGCTTGATACGGGGCTCGCGTATGTGAGTAACGTGGGCGGTAACGCGCAGTACAAAACCACCACCGGCCTGATCGACGGGAGCTACTGGGGTCTTCAAGGTTCCGAAGATCTCGGCGGTGGCAACAAGGCAATCTTTAGCCTCGAACGCGGGTTTTCCGTGACGACCGGCGAGGGCTTCGACGATCACCCGTTCTATGTCGGGCTCGGCAACGAAGCCTATGGCACTGTCGCGCTCGGTCTCCAGTACGACTCGATCCACGATTACTTCGCTCCGTTCACGCTGACGGGCGGCGCTGGCGGCACTGCATTCGCGCATCCGTTCGACAACGACAACGCGAATAACTCGTACCTTGCACGCAACTCAGTCAAGTACACGAGCGCGCCGTTCGGCGGGTTCAGCTTCGGCGGCATGTACGCGTTTTCGAACGGTGCTGGCCAGTTCGCGAACAACCGCGCATACAGCATCGGCGCGAACTACCAGAACGGCCCCCTCAACGCGGGCGCGGCTTACCTGCACGTGAACGGCCGTGGCAACACGGCGGGCGGTGCGTATGACACCGTGAATCTGCCCGGCCCGAATCGCGACGTATTCGAGGCGAACGTGCGGACGCAAAACACGTATGGTGTGGGCGCGAGCTACGCGCTCGGCGATTTTACGGTGGGCACCGCCTGGTCCCGTTCGACCTACAGCGGTGTGACCGATGCCGATTCCGGTTCGGCGGTGCCTTCGGCCGGCTTCAGCAACTATGAGATCAATGGCTTGTACCAACTGACGCCGACGGTGTGGCTCGCGGGCATGTACACGTACACGAAGGGCTCAGGTGCGCACTGGAACGAAGGCGCGCTGCAGGCTGGCTACCAGTTCTCGAAGCGCACCGATACGTATGTCGAGACGGTCTATCAGCGCGCTTCGTCGGGCGCCCCTGCCGTGATCAACACATCTGATCCGTCGGCGGGCCGCGGTCAGTTGCTTGTCGCGGCCGGTATTCGCCATCGTTTCTGACCGCCCGTTCGTCCGTCGGGACGCGGCTGATGCGGGCTGGATGGAGCTTCACGCGCGCTGCTGTCGTGGATGAAGTGTGGTTCACTGCTGGCAGAACAGGCGGCGATCTACGCCCAGGCCAAGGCATCCACTCCGCAGCGCTGGTCCGGATCAACATGCAATTGGGAGTTAAGGGCTTCAACGAATGGTTTTGTGGAAAGCAGTACGACCTACTTCTTTGGATAACTAACCTCCATCCCCGCACGAGCATCCTGCTGGATTCCGTACTGCGCAAACGGATATCGAAGACCATGTTTCGCGAGGGCCTCCATACCTGCGATGGCCTGCGCCAAGGTCTCTGGAGGTAGTGCCATCAGCATCTCATCGTCCATGACCCCGCCGTATCTTCGCTCCGCATAGCAAGGAATCAACAGGCTGGGTTGCCCAGTCTTCAGTGCTCTCCCCCACGAGTCTGCACAGGATGATTCTCCGACAACACTCCAATCGAAACGCTTGTACCCCGGCCACTGCAATCCGTTGATGAAGTACATCATTGCGCCAGGTGTTGCATAGACCAATGCAATGGCCGGATCGATACGGCTTCGCGTCCGGACGCATCCATATATGTACTGAATATTGATCCTCGATTCGTCTGAAGGTATCAGACCCTTGACTGGAGCCATGAGCCTGGAACATAGCGAGCATGCAAATGCATCGTTTGCAGTGCGTGAGTCACGAAGCAAGAATGGACGCACACACCAACTCCGGAGACAGGCATGCAGCGGCAACCGGTTAATACCCAGGGATCTCATGAACTCTCCTGATACCACTTCGCTCTTCGGCCATGCACGCGGGCGCAGCCAGCCCCGCCCGGTCAGTATGCAGACCTGCGGTGAAGCGCTCGTGAGGCTGCTCGAACGGTACGGCGTCGACCTGGTGTTCGGCATTCCCGGCGTTCATACGGTCGAGTTGTATCGTGGGCTGGCGGGGTCGTCGCTGCGCCACATCACACCCCGCCATGAGCAGGGCGCGGGGTTCATGGCCGACGGCTATGCGCGCGTGACGGGCAAGCCCGGCGTGTGCTTTGTTATCACCGGGCCAGGCATGACGAATATCGCAACCGCGATGGCGCAGGCTTATGCCGACTCGATCCCGATGCTCGTCATTTCCAGCGTCAACGCCACGCGCCAGCTCGGCAGCGGCGCCGGCCGGCTGCACGAACTGCCCTCGCAGCGCGCCGTATTCGCCGGGCTCACGGCGTTTTCCCACACGCTGCTGAACGCGGACGAACTGCCGCAAGTGCTGGCCCGCGCGTTCGCGGTGTTTGCGTCCGAGCGGCCGCGACCGGTCCACATCGAGATTCCGCTCGACGTGATCGTCGCCCCCGCAGGCGATATGACTTCCAGCGCGGTGGTGCTTCCGGCGAAGCCGGCCGGCGCACCCGCCGCGCTCGATGCGACTGCCGCCTTGCTCGCCACCGCGCGACGGCCGCTGATTCTGGCAGGCGGCGGAGCGATCGAGGCCGCCGCTGAGTTGTGCTCGCTCGCTGAACGTTTGCAGGCGCCGGTGGCGCTGACGATCAACGCGAAGGGTCTGCTGCCGCGCGGCCACGCGCTATCGATCGGTTCGACCCAGTCGCTCGCCGCGACGCGCGCCCTGGTACGCGAGGCCGACGTGGTACTTGCGGTGGGCACCGAACTCGGCGAGACCGACTACGACGTGGTATTCGACGATGGATTCGCAATCGACGGCAAGCTGGTCAGGATCGACATCGACCCTCAACAGGTCATGCGCAATTTCCGGCCCGATGTGGCAATCGTGGCTGATGCGAAGCTCGCGCTCACCGCACTGGACAGCAGGCTCGCCACGCGGCCGTTGCCGCCGCGCGATCCCGGCTGGGGCGCGCCGCGTGCGCGTACCGTGCGCGCCGCGGTCAACGCCGGCTACGACGCGCCGATTCGCTCGCAGGCGGTGCTGCTGGACACGATATCGGACACGCTGCCCGAGGTGGTCATCGTGGGCGATTCGACACGCCCGGTCTACGCTGGCAATTTCGTCTTCGAGGCGGCCGCCCCCAGGTCGTGGTTCAACTCATCGACAGGCTACGGCACGCTGGGCTACGGGTTGCCGGCCGCGATCGGCGCGCGGCTCGCGTCTGGCAACCGCCCCGTGATCTGCCTGATCGGCGACGGCGGCCTGCAGTTCACGCTGCCGGAACTGGCGAGCGCCGTCGAAGCCGCCGTGCCGGTGATCGTGCTGCTGTGGAACAACCGCGGCTATGCCGAAATCAGGAGATACATGGTCGAACGCGATATCGAGCCGATTGGCGTCGACATCGGCACGCCGAACTTCCTTGCGCTCGCGCGCGGCTTCGGCTGCTGTGCCGCGTCGGCCGATACGCCAGCCGTGCTGGCGAACGAACTCAGGCAGGCCGCGGGGCGCCGCGTGCCCACTTTGATCGAGATCGATGAACAGAAGTGGTTCGACCGTGTGACGGGAGGTCCGGCATGAATGCGCCAAACGACATGTCGTTCCTCACGCAGCTCTATATCGACGGCGGTTGGCTTGACGGCGCCGAGGGCCGGCGCATTCCGGTGCTCAACCCGGCAACCGGGGCGTGGCTCGCCGATGTGGCGGCAGGCACCGCACACGACGTCGAACGGGCAGTGGCCGGTGCGGCCCGCGCGTTCCGTGCGTGGCGGCACACGACCGGCGCTGCGCGCGCACGCTACCTGCACGCCATCGCGGCGGAAGTCGAGGTGCGGCGCGAGCGTCTCGCCATGCTGCAATCGCTGAACAACGGCAAACCGCAAAGTGAGGCGCACATGGATGTCGACGACGTGATCGCGACGTTTCGCTATTACGCCCAGCTGGCCGAGCGGCTGCACCACTCAACAGGCGAAGAAGTCAGCATCCCCAGCACCGAACAACGTGCGCGGATTTGCCGCGAACCGTGCGGCGTGGCGGCGCTGATCGTCCCGTGGAATTTCCCGATGGTGACGACGGCCTGGAAGCTCGCCCCGGCGCTTGCGGCCGGCTGCACCGTCGTGCTCAAGCCGTCCGAAATCACGCCCTTGCCGGAGCTCGAGCTGGCCTCGGCAATCGCGTCGGTCGGTTTGCCGGCGGGGGTCTTTAACGCCGTGACGGGCACCGGTGCGGATGTAGGTGCGCCGCTCGTCGCGCATCCGGACGTCGCGAAAGTATCGTTTACCGGCAGCACAGGGGTTGGTCAGACGGTAATGAAGACCGCCGCTGATACGCTCAAGGGCGTGAGCCTCGAACTCGGGGGCAAGTCGTCGATCATCGTGTTCGATGACGCCGACCTTGACCTCGCGGTCGACCTGGTCGAGGCGGGCGGCTTCTTCAACAGCGGGCAGATGTGTTCCGCGACGAGCCGGGTGCTGGTGGCGCGCGAACTCGCGCCCAGGTTGCTGGCGAGGCTGGTCGAGCGTGCGGATCGGATCGTCGTTGGCGACCCGTTTGCGCCGGGCGTCCAGATGGGGCCGCTCGTGAACCGTGCGCAGTTCGAACGGGTGCTCGGCCATATCGAACAGGGCATTGCCGACGGTGCCCGGCTCGTAACCGGCGGCGGCCGACCGGCCGGCGCACCGGAGCAGGGGTTTTTCATCGCGCCGACGATTTTTGCCGATGTGCCCGCGACGAGTGCTTTATGGCGCGATGAGATATTCGGCCCGGTCCTGTGCATGCGCGTATTCGACACGGAACAGGAAGCCGTAGACGTCGCCAATGACAGCAACTACGGGCTCGTGGCGACCGTCGTCACCACCGACGAGGCTCGCGGCGAACGCGTCGCCCGCGCGCTGGAGGCCGGCGTGGTGTGGGTCAACACACCGCAAGTGATCTATCCGCAGACCTCGTGGGGCGGCTACAAGCGCAGCAGCATCGGGCGCGAACTTGGCCCATTCGGACTGGCCGCCTTCCAGGAAACAAAGCAGGTGCTGACGCTTCGTCATGCCGATTGACCGCCGGCCTGAAGGATTGGCGATGCAAATTGATCGCAGCGCGCGCTGCCCACTGAATTCTCCCGACACCCTATTTTCGAAAGAGGAACAACCATGACCACGCTTCACTCCCTCTCACGGCGCACCCAGCGTGTGTTCGCCGTGGCCGCCGCGACGCTGGCATTCACGGGCGTAGCCGCGCTGTCGGCATTCGCGCCGGCCGCCCATGCCGATGCGCTGGATTCGATTGCGAAGTCCGGCGTTGTGCGGATCGGCGTATTCGAAGACTATCCGCCATTCGGCTCGATCGGCCCGGACATGAAACCGCAAGGCTATGACATCGACGTTGCCAACCTCATCGGCAAAGCGCTTAACGCGAAGGTCGAACTGGTTCCGGTCACGGGCGACAACCGCATGGCCTACCTCGCGGACAACAAGACCGACATGCTGCTCTCCGTCGGTCAGACGCCGGAGCGCGAGAAAGTCATCGACTTCTCGCAACCGTACGCGCCGTATTACCTCGCGGTATTCGGGCCGAAGACACTGACGGTCAGGAACGCCAGCGACCTCGCCGGCAAGAGCATCTCGGTCGCCCGCGGCACGCTGGAAGATCTGAGCGTCAGCAAAATCGCGCCGCCGACCGCCGTGATCAAGCGTTTCGACGATCCGAACGGTGCGATTTCCGCCTTCCTCTCCGGACAGGCCCAGTTGATGGTGGTCGGCAACGACGTGGGGGCGACAATCCTCGCGCGTCACCCGGCGAATGATCCGGAGCAGAAATTCAAGCTGTTCAGTTCGCCCGATCACGTCGGCCTGAACAAGAACGAGCTGCAACTGCAGCAGAAGGTCAACGAGACGATTGCCCGCGCCCGCAAGGACGGCACGATGAACACGATTTCCGAGAAGTGGCTGCGCGCGCCGCTGCCAGCCGATCTTTGATGACGCGCTTTCAGGACCTGCCCTACCCGACCATGAGCGACACACCATGAGCTATGCATTCGATTTCAGCGGGTTCGGTTTTTACGCGGGCATGCTCGCGCGTGGTGTCGCCGTCACCTTGGGGCTCACTGCGGTATCGACCGTGCTCGGCGGGCTCGTCGGTATCGCGGGTGCGTGCGTCGGCGTCGCCGGGCCGCGCTGGGCCCGCACGCTGGTTGCGGCTTACGTTGAACTGATACGCAATACGCCGTTCGTCGTGCAACTGTTCTTTGTGTTCTTCGGGTTGCCGGGTCTGGGCATCCATATCGACGAAGTACAAGCGGCGATCCTCGCGATGACGGTCAATCTTGGCGCGTACGCCATCGAGATCGTGCGCGCCGGCATCGACTCGATTCCCCGCGGCCAGGTGCAGGCCGCCCACGCACTGGGCTTGCAGGGGCGTCAGGTGTTTCGCCATATAGTCCTGCCACAAGCGATCGCCAATGTGTTTCCCGCGTTGTTGAGCCAGGTGCTGATCGTCATGCTCGGTTCGGCGGTCGTGTCACAGATCTCAGTGCCCGATCTGACTTACGCGGCGAATTTCATCCAGTCGCGTAACTTCCGCTCGTTCGAGAGCTATCTGATCGTCACCGCGACGTATCTGTTCCTGTCGATCGTCTTGCGGCAATTGCTGAACCGGTTGGGCCGGGGCCTGTTTGCGGGACGCACGCCACGTACGACCGATGTGCGTCGAAACTGGATCACTCGATTCGTCTGGCGTCGCGCACAGACGCTGACCACGGAGCGCCTGACATGAACGAATTCACGTTGTGGGATATCGCGCGCAATCTGCTGCTTGCCGCGCGCTGGACCGTGCTGCTGTCGCTGATCGCCTTCGTGTGCGGCGGTGCAGTCGGACTTCTGTTGCTGGCGATGCGCGTATCGCCGTTGCCGTGGCTGCGCCGTATCGTCACGGTCTATGTGGAGCTTTTCCAGGGCACACCGTTGCTGATGCAACTGTTCCTCGCGTTCTTCGGCTTGCCGTTGCTCGGCGTGGACGTGTCGCCGTGGGCCGCTGCGACGGTAACGTTGACGCTCTACACCAGCGCCTATCTTGCCGATATCTGGCGCGGCTGCGTCGAGGCGGTGCCGCGCGGGCAGTGGGCCGCAGGCGCGAGTCTCGGCATGACGTTCAGCCAGCAGTTGCGCTACATCGTGTGGCCCCAGGCGAAGAAGATCGCGGTGGCGCCGACCGTCGGCTTTCTGGTGCAGGTGGTCAAGAGCACGGCGTTGACATCAATCATCGGCTTCATCGAGTTGACCAAGACCGGCTCGATGATCACCAACACAGCGTTCCGCCCGTTTCCAATTTACGGGATGGTCGCATTGATCTACTTTGCCATGTGCTTTCCGCTGACGTTGTACGCGCGCCGGCTGGAGCAGATGCAACACGCGCAAGGGCGCCGGTGACAATGGCCAGGATCCGACAGGTCCTGGCGGCAGCCGTTACGCGGCCTTGACGTCGTCTTGTCGTCGGCGCTGCACGGCGCGCCCTTCGTTCAATGAGCTTTTCCCTTCGTGGCTCGTTCCACGGAACTCAACCAGGAATGGATTTCACAATGATCTCAATCAACAATGTTTCGAAGTGGTACGGACAGTTCCAGGTACTGACCGACTGCTCGACGGAAGTGAAAAAAGGCGAAGTGGTCGTGGTGTGCGGCCCGTCGGGTTCGGGCAAGTCGACGCTCATCAAGACGGTGAACGGCCTTGAGCCGTTCCAGAAAGGCGACATCACGATCGACGGCCAGTCGCTCGCCGACAGGAAGACGAATCTGTCGAAGCTGCGCGCCAAGGTTGGAATGGTGTTCCAGCACTTCGAGCTGTTCCCGCATCTGTCGATTACCGAGAACCTGACGCTCGCGCAGATCAAGGTGCTCGGCCGTTCGAACGACGAAGCCAATGCGAAGGGCCTGAAACTGCTCGATCGCGTGGGCCTGCGTGCGCACGCGGACAAGTATCCGGGGCAGCTGTCGGGTGGTCAGCAGCAGCGCGTGGCGATCGCGCGTGCGTTGTCGATGGACCCCATCGCGATGCTGTTCGACGAACCGACCTCAGCACTCGATCCCGAGATGATCAACGAAGTGCTCGACGTAATGGTCGAACTTGCGCAGGAAGGCATGACGATGATGTGCGTCACCCACGAAATGGGTTTTGCGAAGAAGGTCGCGCATCGCGTGATCTTCATGGACAAAGGCCTCATCGTCGAAGACGACCGCAAGGAAGAGTTCTTCGCGAATCCAAAGTCGGATCGCGCGAAGGATTTTCTGGCGAAGATCCTGCATTAGTCCATTGAACCGGATGAATCGCACCGAATGCGTCGTGTTGGATCGGAATACTTCCATTTCAATGGGACAGCCTGCTTGTTGTATCGGCGGATGTAGCACATGAGCTTTTTGCCGAGATCCCTCGTGCTGGTGAATACCCTGCGCGTGATGACGTCGCGTTGGATGCTGGCAAACCAGTTCTCAACCTGATTCAGTCGTGACGAATACGTGGAGGTGTAATGTAGGCGTACGATAAACAGTATGGACCCGTTGGGGGAGTGCTTGATTGATGGAGAGCGACATGAGACGTCTTTATTTCCTCGTACCTGACACGACGACGGCGAAGGCGATCGTAGACGACTTGCTGCGGGCGCGGATCACATGGCGACATATCCATGTCCTCGCGAATCACAGTGTCGCACTCGAACAGCTACCTGAGGCATCCTTGCTGCAAAGCAGCGACGTCGTGCACTCGCTCGAACGCGGCGTGGCGCTCGGCGGTGCGACCGGCGCGCTTCTCGGCCTCGTGGCACTGGTGTTTCCTCCCGCGGAGCTCGCAATTGCGGGCGGAGCCGTCGTGGCATTGACGTTGGCAGGTGCCGGCTTCGGGGCCTGGACGGCCACGATGATCGGCGTCGACGAACCGAATGCACGACTCGAGCGCTTTCGTGGCGCCATACGTGACGGCCAGCTCTTGATCATGGCCGACGTGCCTGGATCGCGAGAACAAGAGATCGAGCAGATGGTCGCGCAGCATTTTCCGAAGGCCGATCTCGAAGGCGCGGAGCCCACGACACCGATCTTCCCCTGAGAAGCAGTCGAGACGAGGCCATCGGCGCCCCCTTTTGGTTGACTGCAGCCGATTGCAGAACGGCAGGGGCCGGCCAATCTATGTCGAACGCGTGAGGCAGTGATCGGCCAGGAACTGTCCTTCGCTCGCGCTAGCGCGCGGTCATTGAAACGGCTGATTGGCATTCAAATGCGGTCGGACCTTTTTTGAATAAAAAAAGGCGCGTCACGGAGTACCGGGCGGCGACCTCCCTTCGCCGCCCGTTGCGCTCATGGCAATGTGATCTGGCGGGTGTATTCGGCCGTCACGTTGGGACCCGTGGCTATGCCGAACACCGGGTACACGGTCGTGGACCCGCTAGCAGCCAGGCCCATGTAATCGCCGAGGAAATGGCCACGCGCCACCGGAGCATTCAGTATGTTGAACGAGGCTGTGGTCAGTTGCCGCTCATTGCCCCAGTTGACGGGGTTCGTACACCCTGTGGTGCAGAAGAGCGCGAAATAGTCGGTGCCCTCGAAGCCGACAGGTGTGTTCGTGTCGTTACGAAAGTCGTAGTAGGTCACCACGACCGTCTTGCCGTCGCCCGACGCCACGACTGCGGGGATGAAGGCTTGCTGACGGCATGGGTTCGTGGCATTCGCCGGCGTCTTGTTGATCATTACAGGCGTCGACCAGGTGGCCCCGCCGTTATCCGACTCGCTGAAGACGATCCCGCCGATCGCGATTGACCCAGCACCCGGCGTGGTGCAGGTAGCCGTCAAAAAGCGATTGTCCTGCCAGGCGAGATAGATTGCCCCCGTGACCGGGTTCACAGCGACACTATAGAGAATGGAGGCATCGCGTATCGGCTGGCCGGTGTCCGGGGTGACCACTCCGACCACAGAAATATCGCTGGCGAACGCCGGCCCGCTCCAGCTCGCTCCCTTATCCGTGGACTTGATATAACCGATGCTGACACCCGATGGGGTGACATTGATCCCGGTAAAGAAATCGAGCAGGGTCCCATCAGGCAACACCCGCACGATGTTGTCGATCGTCTGTGCGTTCGTGCCCGGCTGGTAGATCGGGGCGGCCGTGCTCCAGGTCACGCCATTGTCGACGGATCGCGAGAAGAAGGTCGGGCCGGTGGAGTTAAATTTGAATAAGGGGCCCCCGCCCGCTGCATCACCGATGCTGGTTAGTCACGCGGCGCCCCTGCCTCTATTGATGTGGCACAGGGCTTGCCGGCAGCGGTCAGGCACTGCATGTATGCGCTTGCCTAAGTACGGCGCCGGAGGATTGCGGCGTGAGCGTGTGTCCGGTTCGCCGTGCATCGATATATGCGCCTTCGACGGCAGAACCGGGCCTGCCACGGCTGCCTTCAAACGAAAGGTCCCGGCGGCAGGCAAAGGCAATGCCGCCCGTCTCGTAACGTCCGATTTCCTCCTCGTTGTGGGCGTTGGCGACGCAAATTTGCGAGAGGCAGCAATGGGGTTGCTGGCGCGGTTGTCGGTCAGTCTCGCGAAGCTGTTGCATCTGCCTCTTCAGCTTGCCGATCTTCTCCTGCAATCGCCGCGTCGTGGCCTCAATTCCCGGAGGCTGCGTCCTGTCGGCAGTGTCGAGGATCGCTTCATCCGATCACCTGCGCTGAATGGTTAGTCCAGTTTCTTAATCTCGCAGGCCCTCCGTGATAGACGCAGGATCATTGCTGTGTTGCCTCGCAGCATTTGAACGATCAGCAGAGGTCGTTCGGAAGTGTTCACTGATGCACAAAAACTTCAGATGGAGAAAAGTACTTGATTGCTTGCTGCACATTCAGTATCTTCAGATGGAGATTAATGGCAGAGCAGCAGCAGTGCTTGCGTGGATCAACGGGAGTTCCAGGTCTGATGGCTATCCTTTCTATCGACGATGTAACCGGAGAGCGCTCTCCGGCGAGGCTTCTCCGGCGAATCAACAGGTTGCTCAAAGCGCGAATTCAGGCGCGCTTGATCGACCGTGACTTCAACGCGGTTCAACAACACGCTGATTGTTGTCCTGGCGATCTGTGCAGCCTTAGGCTTTGTGGCCTGGGTGATCTGGGAGCTCACTGAAAGCAAGCCTGCAGTGGACTTGACGTTGTTCATGCGGCGCAATTTCTGCTTTGGTGTTCTGGCAACCTGCCTCGGATACGCGTTGATCTTTTCCAACAATGTCTTGCTGCCACTCTGGCTGCAGGAGCAGATGGGATATACCGCAACGTGGGCAGGGTGCGTTGCGGCTCCGAGCGGTCTGGTAGCGGTGTTGATGACGACGCCGGTCGGGCGGCTGAAGGTGGATCCGCGCTGGATGGCAACCGGCTCCTTCGTAGCGTACGCGGCAGGCTTCTTCTTGCGTTCTCACTACACTCCGGATGCCGCTTTCTGGACGCTCACCATGCCCCTGTTCCTGCAAGGCTTTGCCCTGAGTATGTTCTTTGTGCCGCTTCTGCATATCATGCTCGACGGAATACCGCCTGAGCGCGTCCCGTCTGCGACCGGAATTTCGAATTTTGCCCGCATCACGTCGGGGGGCTTTGCCGCATCGCTTATTACGACGTTTTGGGATCGACGCGAGGCGTTGCACCAGAGCAGGCTGGTCGAATCAAGCACCAGCTTCTCGCCTATCTATCGTCAGGCAACCGAGCAGCTTCAGGCTCAGGGCATGAATCCCTTGCAGTCCGCCGGAACCATTTTGCGACAGACCATCAATCAGGCTTACCTGTTGTCGTCGATTGACATCTTCTACGCCAGCGGCTGGCTGGCAATGGCGATGGTGCTGGTGGTCTGGATAACCCGCAAGCCTGCGCCGGCAGAGCACGTCGCGGCAGCTGATTAGTACCGCAACGGACTGAGTTCAAGCCAGGCGAATTTCTGGTCGCCGTGCGGGGCTTGACGCACGGGTCAATCGGTTTCGTCTTGATCGCCGCGGCTACCTGACTCGACAACGCGTTCCATGGAGTCATGGAGCTTCGTAAGAAGACGGATCAATTGCTCCGCCTCCTGTTTCTTGAAGTCGGCAAGAATCTCATTCCAACTGGCGACCATGATCGGTACCCTTTCAGCATGCTTTGCCTCTCCGGATTTCGTGAGCACCAAACGGACCACCCGTCGATCCGAAGAACCAAGGTCACGCTTTACGTAACCGATCTCTTCGAGACTGTCGATCAGTCGGGTAGTGGCGCCCGTCGCGATGCCAATGGACCGGGCCAACTCTCCTGCGGTCGTGGCCACGCCGTCACGGATCAGCTTTAAAGCCGTCCACTGGATGACTGTCAACTGCTCGTCATCGAAGAGCGAATCAACGCGTGTTACCAGCAGTTTGTGAATGCGGCGCAAAAGCCGCCCGGGAGAGCGTTCGCCTGTTAGATCTTCGGTTGTCAGTATCGCCATATCAGAATCTCGTTTTACCTGCCGTTGAAGATACCTTATCAGAAGAAATCGCTTTATACATTGTCTTCGTTTGAAGATAGTATGGCCGTATCGAACCAAATGATGAATCGCCGCAGGCACCCGATAGTCAGGGTCCTTTGCTCCCCTCCTGCAAAACCCGGTTCCATGGGGCGCAAGACGGATTTATCCTTGGAAAACAGGCAATGGACACGCTACACATGATGCGGATATTTGTCCGCATAGCGGAAGAGGGAAGCTTTACGGGCGCTGCTTCGCGCCTGAACATCACGACAGCCAATGCGTCACGAGCGGTCTCGCAACTGGAGTCGCATTTGCGCACCCGCCTGCTCAATCGCAGTACCCGCCGCATCGCGCTGACCGAGGCGGGCCAGCGCTATCTGGACCGATGCGAACGGATACTCGCCTATGTCGAGGAGGCCGAGGCCGAGGCGGCGGATGCGCAAGCGAGGCCTTCCGGGCGGCTGCGCATCCATGCGTCGCCGAGCTTCGGCCAGGCCTACGTGGTCCCGGCGGTCGTCCGCTATCGGGAACGGTATCCCGCGGTGTCAGTCGAGTTGACGTTGTCGCAGCATATGCCGGATATCCTCGACGAGGGGTACGACGTGATGCTTCAAGTGAGTATGACGGAGTTACCGGACTCGGGACTCGTGTCACATCGGCTCGGAGATGTGCACAGTGTGTTGTGTGCGGCGCCCGCCTATCTGCGCGAGCGCGGTACGCCGCGCACGGTGCAGGACCTTGAAGTTCACTCATGCCTGCAGATTGTCACGTCGGTTTTTCCGCACGATCGCTGGCATCTGGACGGCCCTAATGGCCGGGAGACGGTCGAGCTTCCAAAGGCGGCCTTCGAAATGAACCTTCCCGACGCGCTCAGTGTCGCACTGCGCGAAGGCGTCGGGATTGGAGCGCTGCCGATGTCGACGGTCCTGCCGGCGTTCCATAGCGGCGCGTTGGTCCGCGTGTTGCCCGAGTATCGGCTGCAAAAGCTGACCGCTTATGCGCTTTATGCGTCGCGCCAGTACCTCGACGCCAAGATCAGGACGTTCATGGATTTCTTGCGGGAGGCCGTTCCACAGGCGCTGGCCGCAGACGAGGCGGCCCTCTGTACGTCCGGTCGACCGTAGTCGGCGGTCATGTCGCTTCAAGAGGGCACACGGTGCCGGGTAACAGTGTTATGTCCACTGTTGTACCGGCACGTGATCGCCGCTGCCCTTGATCCGTTTGTTTTCGTCGACGAATACCAGATCCGGTTTCCAGCCCGCTTTCCGCTCCGCCTCGTCGACCAACATGGGATGAATGCAAACCGGCCGTTTTATCCGGATTCGGGCGATGCACGTCTCAAAAGAATGATCTTCTGTAGTTGCCTTGCCGAAGCCGCCATGCGTGTAGATGAGCTGGTCAGAGCCATGCCCAGGCAGCCACGCTAGCGCCGCGGACGTTTTCATACTCCGGCACTGCCGGGCGCGAATATGCCGTCGTGCGAAGCTGGCGAGGACGGTTGGCCCGGATGCTGGCCACCCAGGACCAGGGACATTCCTGGGGCAGTTTTTCAGTATCCAGCTTGACCTCACATATTCCTGCGTGTGAATATTCATTCACCGTAGTGAATGTCAGCAGCGTGTTCACGTCAGATCCGGATGTGCACAATGTAGCCGTTCTGCGACGTCAGATGGCTGTTCACAGCTCGCCAGCTGTTCGTGCTGCGTGGGTAGCTTTGCCATTTCATTTCCAATCAATACGTAGTACAGATCATAATGACCATCCCCTCAACTTCAACAACTGGATCGTTACACGGCTTGCGCGTTGTGGATCTGTCCCGCGTACTTGGCGGCCCCTATTGCACGCAGATTCTCGCCGATCACGGCGCAGAAGTGATCAAGATCGAACCGCCTGGCGGCGATGAAACGCGGGGCTGGGGACCACCGTTCGATGGCGGGACAGCTTCGTACTTCCAGGGCGTCAATCGCAACAAGCTGGGCGTCGTGCTGGATCTCACGCAGCCAGCGCAGCGCGAGCGTCTGCTCGCGCTGCTCGAAACCGCCGACGTCCTCGTTGAGAACTTCAAGATCGGCACGCTGGAGCGCTGGGGGCTTGGCTACGACACCGTACTGCGTGAACGCTTTCCGCGGCTCGTGCATTGCCGCGTGTCCGGCTTCGGCGCGGACGGCCCGCTCGGCGCGCTGCCCGGCTATGACGCGGCGATCCAGGCGATGACCGGTCTCATGAGCGTCAACGGCGAGGCGGGTGGTGCTCCTCTACGCGTCGGCGTGCCGATCGTCGATCTCGTGACGGGACTTAATGCGGCCCTCGGTATCCTGATGGCGTTGCGCGAGCGCGAGACGAGCGGACGTGGCCAGTTCGTCGAATCGACGCTGTTCGACTGCGCGCTCTCGATCCTGCACCCGCACACGCCCAATTACTTCTACTCGGGCAAGGAGCCGCAGCGCACTGGCAACGCCCATCCGAACATAACGCCTTACGACATGTTCCACACCGGCAGCGGCGACATCTTCCTCGCGGTCGGCAACAACGCGCAGTTCGCGGCGCTTTGCCGGCTGATCGAGGCGGCACAGCTCGCCGACGACCCACGCTTTGCCGACAACCGCTTGCGCAGCCAGCATCGCACCGCCTTGCGCGCGGAGCTGGAGCAACGCTTCGCCGCGTGGGATGGCTCGCAGCTCGCCGACACGCTTGTGCGCAATGGCGTGCCGTGTGCGCCGCTGCTGGGGCTTGGCGCGGCGCTCGCGCATCCCCACACGGCCCATCGCGCGATGAAGATCGAGATGGGTACATATCGCGGAATCGCCTCGCCGATCAAGCTGGGCCGCACACCGGCCACCTACCGGAGCGTGCCACCGGCACTCGACGAACACACTGCGCAGGTCTTCGGAGAACGATCAGGCGAGGTGTAGCCAGTGCATCAACAGGCAGTTCGACATAACCGCAACAGCGGCGCACGCAACGCCGCGCAGGAGACAACAATGACACCTGACAACCAGGCAAGAAGCCTCGCGCACAGGGAGACTGGATCATGCTCGCGCTAATCGGTACGCTGGCGATCGTCGCACTGTTCACGCTGATCATCACGAAGCGGCTCTCACCACTCGTCGCCCTGATCGCCGTACCCATCGTCGCAGCGCTCGCAGCGGGCTTCGGGCTCTCCACCGCGAAGTTCATCGTTCACGGGGTGCAGAACATCGGTCCGGTTGCGGGTATGTTCGTGTTTGCGATCCTTTTCTTCGGTATCCTCACGGATGCTGGAATGCTCGACCCGATCATCAACGGTGTGCTGCGCGTGGTGGGCTGCCATCCTCCGCGCATCGTCATGGGCTCTGCACTGCTTGCATTGCTCATCCATCTGGATGGTTCGGGTGCGGTCACGTTTCTCGTCACACTGCCCGCCATGATGCCGCTCTATACCCGCCTCGGTCTCGACCGCCGCATTCTCGCGTGCGTCGCATCGATGGCCGCGGGTGTGAACTTCCTCCCGTGGGTCGGGCCAATGCTGCGCGCTTCAGCGGCCCTGCATATTCCAGGCACCGTGATTTTCTATCCAATGATTCCCGTGCAGATCGTCGGGCTTGTTTTCGTGTTCGGCACGGCATACGTGCTCGGCAAGCGCGAGGAGAAGCGCCTCGGTCTCACGCGCGAGCATGCCGCCGGCATCGCCGCCACGCCGCGGATACTCTCGCCAGAGGAGCTTGCGCTGCGCCGGCCCCAGCGCTTCTGGATCAATCTCGTGCTCACCTTTATCGTGCTCGCCACGCTCGTGTCTGGCATCGTCGACCCGATGGTTATGTTCATGATCGGCACGGTGCTGGCGCTAGTCATCAACTATCCGGATGTGAAACAGCAGCGCGAACGCGTCAACGCGCACGCGAAGGTGGCCCTGATGATGGCGAGTGTGCTGCTTGCGGCGGGTGCCTTTACCGGCATCATGACTGGCACCGGCATGCTCAATGCGATGGCCGAAGTCGTTGTGCGCCATGTGCCTGCCGATCACGCGCGCCATATGCCATTCGTGCTGGGACTCGTTTCGATGCCGCTCAGCCTGCTCTTCGACCCCGATTCGTTTTACTTCGGCATTCTGCCTGTCCTGGCGAAGAGTGGGGAGCTGCTGGGTGTGCCACCCGTACAGATGGCGCAGGCCGCACTCCTAGGTCAGATGACTACCGGCTTCCCCGTCAGTCCGCTCACACCGGCGACGTTCCTGATTGTCGGCCTGACAGGCGTGGAGCTCGCCGAGCACCAGAAGTTCACGATTCCGTTCCTGTTCGCCGCCACTGTGCTGATGGTGTTCACCGCGGTGCTGGTCGGCGTGTTCCCGCTTTGACCACGTTTTGCTTATGCCTTGAGAGGACCTCAGCGATGAATTTCAGTCTCAATGAAGACCAGCAGTCGATCGTCGCTGCAATCGACAAGATCTGCGAGCGCTTCGACGACAGCTACTGGCTCGAACGCGACCGTGAAGGTGGCTTCCCGCACGACTTCCACCGTGCACTCGCCGACGCGGGCTGGCTTGGCATAGCGATGTCGCCAGACTACGGCGGCTCCGGGCTCGGTATGACCGAGGCGGCGCTGATGATGCGCACAATCAGTGCTTCCGGCGCGGGGCTCTCGGGTGCGTCGGCCGTACACATGAACATCTTCGGGCTCAACCCGGTGCAGGTGTTCGGCAACGAGGCGCAGAAGCGGCGGTTCCTGCCGCCGCTCATCGAGGGCCGCGACAAGGCCTGCTTTGCTGTCACTGAGCCCGACTCGGGCCTGGATACGACGCACCTGAAAACGCAGGCCGTGCGCAATGGCGATCATTATGTGCTCACGGGCCGCAAGATCTGGATCTCGACGGCGCAGGTCGCGAACAGGATGCTCATCATCGCGCGCACGACGCCCCTCGACCAGGTGACGAAGCCCACCGATGGCCTGAGCCTTTTCTATACCGATCTCGACCGCACGCGCGTCGAAGTCCGCGAGATCGAGAAGATGGGCCGCAAGGCCGTCGATTCGAACATGCTCTTCATCGACGGCCTGCGCGTACCGGTGGAGGACCGCATTGGCGAAGAGGGCAAGGGCTTCCACTATCTGCTGCACGGACTGAACCCGGAGCGCATCCTGATCGCCTCGGAAGCGGTGGGTCTCGGCCAGGCGGCGCTGCGCCACGCAACGCAGTATGCGAAGGAGCGGGTCGTGTTCGGACGTCCCATCGGGCAGAATCAGGCAATTCAACATCCGCTCGCGCAGGCGTGGATGGCGCTCGAGGCCGCGAACCTGATGGTGATGAAGGCCGCCACGCTGTACGACGCGGGCGAGCCGTGCGGCGCCGAAGCGAACGCCGGGAAATACCTTGCCGCTGAAGCCGCGTTCCAGTCGTGTCAGACGGCCATTGCGACGCTGGGCGGTATGGGTTACGCGAAGGAATACCACGTCGAACGCTATCTGCGAGAGTGTATGATTCCAAGGCTCGCGCCCGTCAGCCCGCAAATGATCATGTGCTTCATCGCGGAAAAGGTGCTCGGGCTGCCGAAGTCGTACTGATTAGCGCAAGGGGCATCGCGCCGCCTTGCGATCAACTGCCATGCCCCATGGACGTCAAACTCGTTGCCCGTACGCTCGACCTGTTCGAGCTCTTCGCCGCTGAACAGCGGCCGCTGCCACTCGCCGAAATGGCGCGGCTCCTGAACGTGCCCTCGTCAAGTTGCCTCGCGCTTGCCCGCACGCTTGTGAGCCGCGGCTATCTCTACGAAGTGCGCAAGCGGGGTGGCTACTATCCCACGCGGCGTCTGCAGTTGCTCACGAACGCAATCGACGCGGTCGATCCCGTGGTTGAAATGTTGCATCCCCGGCTTGTCGAGCTGCGCGACGCGACCGGCGAAACCATCGTGCTTGGCAAGATCCACGGCACGGCGGTCATTTATCTCGACGTGGTCGAATCGGAGAAGGCCGTACGCTATGCATGCGCGCCCGGCTCACTGCGGCCATTGCATGCGAACTCGATTGGCAAGGTGATTTTCGGCGAACTCAATCCGTCGACGCAGGAGGCACTCAGCGCAAAGCTCCATTTCGAGCGATTCACGGATGCAACTGCCCCGGATCGCGCCACGTTCATCGATCAGGTCAGCACTGCGCATGAGCGCGGCTGGTACGCGAATATCGGCGAAAGCGCGCCCGAGCTTTCGGCGGTGGCCGTAGCCCTCGATTTCGGCGGCGACCTGTACGGACTCTCGGTCGGCGGGCCGACCGAGCGGATCCGCGAGCAGTTGCACGAGCACGTGGCAACACTGGTCAAGGCGAAGCAGCAGATTCTTTTGACCTGGCGAAAGAGTGAGGCAGGCTGAGCGGTAGCGGGGCATGCGCAGCATGCCGTCGCATACCTTCCTCGAAAGCGCCCGCCATCGAATGCTTAACCGGAATTTCGAGGTATTGTGAAAGTTGGAAAGCGTGATCCGAGGCACTCTTGCGCCGCACCCTATTGCCGGAGGGGACGCTGCCTGCCAGGCGACGTCGCCCAGTCCATCGGATACAAAACACTGAGTCTCATGTTGGGCCTGCAGGGTTGAGCATGCCAATCCGAGAGGCACTCATGCCGCCAACTGGTGTTCATAGTACGGTCGATCTCTGTCATCAAGAATCGCGTATTGCGCCGCCAGATCAGAAGCATCCGGATTCAGCCATGCATCCATGTTCTCAGGTTTAATCGGAATGATGCAGCGATCGTGTCCGGCGGCGGCGATCTCCGGCGGCGGCTCATCGGTTATCGCGGCAAAAGACAGAAGGTCCGGCTCACCTTTACCTGACCAGCGAGACCACAGACACGCCACGAGCATGTCGTGAGCCGGATTCGGTCTGAACTCCAGAACGACATTTTCGTCCTTCTCGCCCTCCGCGAGTTGTCGACCTTCCATGCGCGCCCTGCTCACGTTCTCGAAAAACGCGTTGATGACGACAATGCCATGCGAATAACCGAAGAGAGATTTCCAGAACCCTTCCAGGTTGTCGCGACGCGCGTTATACGCGCCGGGGTACTTGACGTCGTATGAAGCAGGCTTGCCAGCAATGCGGCACTGATAGCGCATGGGCTTGATGACGCGTTGGCCGTTCTCCATCACCATGACCGGCGCGTAGTGTCCGGGGAAAATGCGCGAATCCTCAGCCTTCGGCGACGTACGACGGAGGTCATCGAGCCTGCCGAGGGTCCATGCGATCTTGTCGGTGGCAATGCGCCTGCTCTCCGTCGCTGCTTTCGTCACTTTCGTCTGGAGTGAGCGTTCCGCGTCAGCCAGGCGCGCGCGTTGTTTGAACAGGTCCTGCTCGAGCTTCGTCACCTGTTGCGCATTGAACCTGTCGATAAGCGCCCTGACCTCCCGTTCGTCGTCTGACTGCGGTTCCAGAAACGCATCCTCCATCGCCTTCGGAACCTTCGCCTTGCTGCTACCTTCTGCGCGCTCCCAGAAGAGTTGAATGAACTCCTTGATGCTGATGCGGGCGCCGAACATTCTGACGAACCTTCGATAATCCGCCTGAATCTGAGCCGAATAGCACATTGGGACCTCCGTTTTCCGTAGCCTCAATGAAAATTCCTGCTTATCGATGGCAACTCACCGAGCAGATGCGACATGTCCATCAGCTTGTGAGCAACAAGATGCCGGACCTCACCCTCGCACTGCCATACGCCGAGTACGCCGAGCAGTGACGCGCCCAGCACTTCCTTGCGCTGTCGCTCCAGTACCTTCGGCCAGATAATCACATTGACATTGCCGGTCTCGTCTTCAATCGTGATGAAGATGACACCCTTTGCGGTATCGGGTCGTTGACGTACCGTAACAATGCCACAGCCGCGAGCGAGCCGCCCATTTCGATAGGTCTGCAGCGTGGACGCCGGCATCAATCTGTTCGCGAGTAGTTGCGGGCGCAGGAGTTCCAGCGGGTGTCGTCCCAGCGTCAGCCCCATCGAACGGTAGTCATACACGATGTCGTCAGCTTCGGACGGCGCACCGAGCACGGGCGTCTCGTCTTCCGGCATTACCGACGCCAGCATGTCCCTGTCCGGTACCGCGGCAACCGACTGCCACAAGGCCTCCCTACGGTTGCCTGCCAGCGAGGAAAGCGCGTTGGCCGCGGCGAGCACCTGCAGGTCGTGACGATCAAGCTGCGCACGGCGGGCCATGTCGCTTACGCTCTCGAATGACCGCACCGCCCGGGCGGTCTCAATGCGTTCGGCGGACCCATCCCGCATGCCGCGCAGCAGCGAAAGACCGAGACGTACGACGGGTCTGCTGCCATCAGTCCCCTGCTCAAGCGAGGAATCCCATCCGCTGATGGTCACATCAACCGGCAGCACCACCACACCATGCCGCTTCGCGTCCTGGACCAACTGGGATGGCGAATAGAACCCCATCGGCTGGCTGTTCAGCATCGCCGCCAGAAATGCTTCCGGCTCATGCCGTTTGAGCCAGCTGCTGGCGTACACCAGCAGCGCGAAGCTCGCCGCATGGCTCTCCGGAAACCCGTACTCACCGAACCCTTTGATCTGCTGGAATATGCCGTCTGCGAACGCCTGTTCATAGCCGCGTTCTTTCATGCCATTCACAATGCGGTCGTAGTACTTTTCAAGTCCTCCCTTCCTTTTCCATGCCGCCATCGCACGACGCAACTGGTCGGCTTCGCCCGCCGTGAAACCTGCGGCCAGCATCGCAACCTGCATCACCTGTTCCTGGAAAATCGGCACGCCTAGTGTGCGCGATAGAGCGATTTTCAGCGCCTCACCGGGATAGGTGACCGGCTCGAATCCCTGACGACGCTGCAAATACGGGTGGACAGCGCCACCCTGAATCGGGCCGGGACGCACGATCGCCACTTCAATGACCAGGTCGTAGAAGATCCGTGGCTTCAGCCGGGGCAGCATGCTCATCTGGGCACGCGATTCAATCTGGAACACGCCCACCGTATCCGCGCGCGAAATCATGTCGTAGGTTTCCCGGTCTTCGGGCGGAATGTCCTGCATTTCAAAGCGTTCGCCACGCTGCTCCGAGACAAGGTCAAGCGTGCGCCGGATGGCTGACAGCATCCCGAGGGCGAGCACATCGATTTTGAGCAGCCCCAGCGACTCAAGGTCGTCCTTGTCCCACTGGATGACGCTGCGCTCGGCCATGGCAGCGTTCTCGACAGGGACCAGCCGCGTCAGCTTGCCTCGACTGACGACAAAGCCACCTGAGTGCTGCGACAGGTGGCGGGGGAAGCCCAGCAGCTGCGTGGCAAGCGACGCCCACGCCTGGATCAGAGGCGTCTCAGGGTCAAGGCCGCAGTCCGCGAAGCGCTTGAGCAGGTCCTTGCGGCCGTCGAACCAGTGATGGGATTTCGCCACCGCATCGACTATCTGCGGGTCGACACCCAGGGCCTTGCCTGTTTCCCTCAGCGCACCACGCGGACGGTATGTCGAGACGGCCGCTGCAATCGCTGCCCGGTCGCGGCCGTACTTGCGATAGATGTACTGGATGACCTCCTCGCGCCGCTGGTGTTCGAAGTCGACATCGATATCAGGTGGCTCGCCGCGCTCCTTTGAGATGAAGCGCTCGAACAGCATGTTCCCGCGTGCAGGGTCCACTTCGGTCACCCCGAGGCAATAGCAGACCGCAGAGTTGGCCGCTGACCCACGCCCCTGGCAGAGGATATGCTGACTGCGGGCAAACCGGACGATGTCGTACACAGTCAGAAAGTAAGGCTCGTATTGCAGGTCCGCGATGAGTTCCAGTTCATACTCAATCTGCTCCTGAACGTTGTGCGGAATACCAGCGGGAAATCGCCGCTGCGCGCCGATCCAGGTCTCCTGTCGCAAATAGGCCGCCGGCGTGAAGCCGTCTGGAACGAGTTCGTCGGGATATTCGTACCGCAACTCGTCGAGCGAGAATGTGCAGCGACCGGCAATGTTCACGGTCTCGGCAAGCGCATCTTCAGGATAGAGGTTTGCGAGCCGCAACCGTGAGCGCAGGTGCTGCTCGGCATTGGGCGCGAGACTGTAGCCGCACTCATGGACGGGCTTACCGACCCGGATGGCGGTCATCGTGTCCTGAAGTGGCTTGCGTGAACGGACGTGCATCACGACGTTGCCAAGCGCCACGACAGGGACGTCCTGTTTGCGGGCAATGAACTCGACCGCGCCGCGGTGAATGTCGTCCATGGCGCGCTGATGCAGCACAAGGCCGACCCATGCCCGGCCAGTGAACGTGTCATCAAGCCACTCAACCTGGGCTTCAAGCACCTCTTCCCTTGCCGGAAAATCCGGTACCAGAATCGCCAGACAGTCGGGCATGCCACGCAGGTGCCGATATTCCTTTTCAGGCCGCGAGAGATCCTGCGGGGTCAGCCGGTATTCGCCCTTCGGCGCGCGGGTGCGCGCGAGGGTTATCAGTTCGGACAGGTTGCCATACCCCTCGCGATTCCGGGCAAGCAGAATCAGCCCGAAGGCGGGCGACCCATCGGCGTTCACGAGCCGGAAGTACGAGCCGACGATGAATGGCAGCTTCGCCTCCTTCGCAGCAACGTGCGCACGGACCACGCCTGCGAGCGAACACTCATCGGTCACCGCCAGCGCGGCGTAACCCAGTTGTGCAGCGCGCTCAGCGAGCTCCTCTGCATGCGACGCGCCGTGCAGGAAGGTGAAATTCGAAAAGCAGAACAGCTCGGCGTACGCCGGTAGCGCGGTGAAGGGCGAGTCCATGGCGCATCATCCGAACAGGCCGTGCAGGAACCACTTTGGCTCTTCTTCGGCATCCCGGCTGCTGACGCGCTCGCGGTACACCCAGTAGCAGCTCTGGTCGTCGCCCTGCGCGACGAAATAGTCGCGCGTGATGAGTCCGCCGTCGTACCAGCCCGCTTCAATTCGCTCGCCAGGCGACACCATACGCAAGGGTGAGCCGTAGAACGGCCGGTGCTGCCGTATCAGCAGGCGCACGGGCTTATCCAGCATCCAGGTCGGTCGCGGCAGCCCTTCGGGAAGCTCGATATTTTTCTGCTTCTGACTGACCGGCACCCACTGGTTGGCCACCTCGGGCCGGTGGTCGGGTGTCGGCGCCGGACGAAGCACATTCTCTTCGCCCAGCCTTGCCGCCAGCAGTTCGAGAAGCCGTGCGTGGTCCTCAGGAGAGCCACCAGGCTCGGGAAAGAGAGTGTCCGATGCAGGCGCTGCGGCTTCGACCTTCGACGCATCGAGCCGCAGTGCGATGACGGGTGCTGTCAGTTCGATGCGATGCAGCCGCTCCTTGAGGAGCCGCACAAGATGGTCCTCGCGCCATGTCGGCTCGCCCAGAGCGACGTCGATGACTGTGGGTTCGATAGCGTTGCGTCCGCGCTCGTGCTCCAGCGACAGCTGAATGGCAGTCACCGCGAGTTGTTTCGCGCTCAGCCAGCCGCACAGTTGCACGATGAGCCGGTGCGCGCCGAAGACCGCGCCGTCGGCGTCTTCAAGGCGGTCGGGCATCTCGATGCGGGCCGAGAACGTGGGGGGCAACTCAAGCCAGTCGAACAGTTCGGGCGCGGTGCCGAATGCGCGGTCGAGCGAATCGAGCAGATGCTCGCCACATCGCCGCTGCAGGCCCGCACGCGGCAGGCGCCGGATGTCGGCAATGGTCTCGCAGCCGAGGCCCGTGAACCAGTCAGAGAACGGACGGACTTCGGGGACGGCCAGCATGGGCAGCGCGGACAGCCGCTCTTCGAGTGTGGCGAGCTTCAGCACGCGCCGCGCACCCGGTCCACTCGCATACTTCGCCAGCAGCCATGCGCCCTGCCCGGTGGGCGCGGCGCTGATGCGTGCGCTCAGCCCGAGTGTCGCGAGCACGGCTCTCGCCTCCCGGCACAGCGCGAGCAGTCCGCCGAAAAGACGCAGGCTTGCGCCGACGTCCACCACGACGGTCGCCTCGCCGAGCAGCGTCACTTCGGGCGCAAACCTCATCAGCGCGATACCCACTTCGCGTTGCGCCGCATCTTCGCGGCCTGCATCACGCTCGTGCATTTCCGTTTCCGGCGACAGGGTCAGCACACCGCCGCGTTTCATCCCCGGACGCACGCCAGCGGCGCGCGCCGCACTGTCCGCAATGACCACCTTGTCTTTCTCCAGTACCACACTGCCATGAGGCGGCTTAGACGACCAGTTCGGTCTGAAGACCTCGAGCGGCAACTTCGGCAAGTGGACGGCGAGAAAGACGCGCATGGCGGGAAAGCAGAACAGGTGTGGGTTGAAGGGGAATCGACAGCGGCTCCGTGCGCGTGGGCCCTCGTCGTTTCACGATATCGACGGTCAGGCCGTCCGGTGCCGGTCGCAACGCCAGCCGCAGCAGCGCAGGCGACGAGTCCTGCGCCGCAGCCAGTGGCCGGACCATGATGAACAGGGTTTCCGACGACTGCGCCGCAAGGTGGAGCCGGCGCAGCGACGAAGCCTGCGCATGCTGCGCCCAGAAGATAAGCGCGCCGCAACTGCCGGCCCGGAGAATCTGCTCTGCAGACCACAGCGCGTCCGCTGTCTTTTGTGCTTTGACCCGCAGCACCCGCTCCAGGGAAAGGCCGATATAGCTGAGCCCGAGACCGTCAGGCGTGTGCGGCGGCTGAACGAACGCGATGGGCCGCTTGTCCGCGGCGCTGAGCGCCGGTCGCAGCAGCCGCAGCTCCCCCACACCCGCCTGCTGGACCAGCAGGTCGACCAGCGCGCCGACCGGCCAGCCACCACCGGGAAGTTCGGCTGACAGGGCCGGATAACCGGTGTCAATCACCCGTCCACGGCTGCGCGCGAGCTGCGACGCCCGCCACAGGGACGGGTGAATCTCTTCTGCGCGGACGGAAGGTGCGGACATGGAATTGCAAAAGACTGTATATTTATACAGTATCCTACACTCAAATTCGGGAAGTTGAACTGACACTTTTATTTCGAGACTGCCCATGGACATGCGTCCCAGGAAACCCACTCCTCATCCGATGCCGGAGGTAGCTGCATTCATCGCCGACCTGCGTGATGCATTTGGCGACACCACCATCGATGACATCATTTGTCGCGGGAAAGCGGGTGAACCCGTCTTCTACGTGTGTGAAAATGGCACGTCCGTCGGAACGGCCAGTGCGTCGAGCACCAACGCGTGGCAGGTGGACGAATCCCTTCGCGACCGGCAGCTTTGCCCCGGCTGCGATGGCACGTGCGTGGGAGAGGCGGTCCCGTGTGCCGACTGGTTGAAGCGTCGCAATATGGGGAAGAAAAAATGAGACAGGCAGGCTGTGGGCTATTGTTGTTGGTGTGCACGTCGATGGCGTTCGCGGGTGAGCGGTATATCGAAGTCTGGAATCCGCCTGAAGCTCAAGGTGGAATCCATCAATCCAGGAACGCGTCGCAACCCTTGAAGCAAAGGCATACCGCGGCTCATGCGGTCAGGACACGAGTACCTCACATCCCAGCCCCTGTCCCGAAGCTCGCCATGATGCACCACGCCCCCGCCGACGTGACGCGCAGTCCTGCTCCGGACATGTCCCAGATTCCGCGGCAAATCACGCCGGAAGGAAATGTCCTTCGCGTTGACTCACGCCGCTACAAGGTCGAGGTTTCGCGCTGATGGAAGTTGAGAACTACAGGGGATACCGTATCTGGGGCCACGCTATCGTTCAGCAGGAAGACATCCTTCGACCAGAACGATATGCGGCAAGCGGAACGATTACCCAGAACAACAGGCTTGTTGAAGCCTCAGGTGTGCTCGGCGCCTTTGAAACAGAAGAAGAGGCCCAACTGGTTGGCCTGAGCTGGGCTCGCGCATGGGTGGACAACCACGGCTGAGTCGTTGCGGTGGCTATCGCGCAATCACATGATCACGATGCCAGGTTCACGACGCACACCCTGTGCACCCGCGTACGGGAGAGCTTGTGAGCCTTGACGGTTGTGCCCTCCAGTAACAGCGTGATCCGTTCGAGCCTGGTCCGTCTTACCGACATACTGCTATCGTCACCTACAAACTGGAAGCGATTGCGGCACACTACCGGGGCAAGGACACCCCTTCCGCTTATAGGCTAGCTGGCGAATCGGAGATTCGCAGCACGGGCTAATGACGCTAATTCAGTATATAAGATCGAGATGAATACCTTTTCCAAATGGCTGGAGCGACCGGCCGATGCGTACCGGGAATGGCAGTCGTTCGATGCCGCCGGGGCGGACCGGCGGCCATTTTCTTCGCGCTCGATCACCCAGCACGCCACGATGTTCGATCGTTTCGTGCGGCATCTCACGAACCATCGCGCTACGCTGGCCACCTTTGGCGCTGAACACCTCGAATCGTTCTTCGCCGAGGTCGATAATCGGTGTGCTCCCGGCACGACCACCCGCATCCGCTACGCAAAGCTGGTCGACCGGTTGTGCCGTCACCTGGTCGAGATAGGTGTGCGCAAGGGCAATCCCGCCGTCGACTTCGTTCGCAACGAGGCGTGGCCTGACGATGAACCGCAACCACTTTTTCTTGACCAGGACGCGGACGAGCGTCTGCAGGCGTTCGTTCAGCCTCAACCGGGCGATCCGGACCGCGAATGTCGCAACCGCGCGATAGTCGCCCTGCTGCTCGGAACGGGCATCACCGCTGCGGAGATTCGCTCAGCCTGCACTGGCCACCTGGTCACTGACGCCGTGCGGCCGCACGTTTTCGTGCCGAAGCGCGTTGCACGCGACGAGCGCAAGGTAACGCTTCCCGGCTTCGCTGTCCCCGCGTTGAAAGCCTGGCGACAAGCGACGCTTCGGGACGACGACAGCCTGTTGTTCCCGGCACCACGCGGCGGAAAAGTGATGAATGACATGCTTCTAGGGCTGACAGTGCGCGACGCACTCGAAGCGATCGACTTCAACGCCCCGGACATGAGTCCCCGTATCCTGCGCAACACCTATGCGCGCCGGCAATTGCTCGCCGGGCGCAGCAACGAGGACGTGAGCCGACTGCTTGGCCTCGTGAGCCAGCGCACGGTGATTCGCCTTCGCGCAACCCTCCCGAACGCTGCCGATCCCCTCAGCGTCGCTCACGCGACTTGACTGTGCCTCGCGCTCAGTAGAGTGGCTTCTGCCGGTTTACTCGACCGGCGTAGACCGCGTTAATTCTGTCAATCCAGATTTTCTGCCGCACAAGGAAAACGCCGATCGAATTGATAATTTTGTTTCCAGTCCGAACGAAATAAAGTCGTCAATTCGCATAAGTCGGCATTTCTCAACAACCCGTTGGGAAGGCGGCGGACGGTTCGGTCGGGCAGTCCAAAGTCAGCCTGTTGACACGCAACCTCTTCGCCACAAGATGAAGCATGAGCGTCGCTGAGCGGTAGAATCGAGCAGCTGAGGAGCAGTCACGACGGTCTGGCGCGCTGGCGCTGGGCGCACACAGGAGACTACCCATCGTGCCAGAGCAAAACGTCTCGAAACCGCGTGTCATGACGACGCTGTCCGCGCCCGTCGTGATTCCCGCCCTGCTGGCCATTGGCGGATTGCTGCTGTTGTGCGCGGTCTGGCCACACGAGGCTGACACGCTGTTCTCTGAGGCTCAGACCTGGGTAAGCCATCACTTCGACTGGTTTTATGCGCTGGCCGTCACGGTCTTTCTGGTGTTCCTACTCCTGGTCGCGGCAAGCCGTTTCGGTGATATCCGTCTGGGTCCGGACGATGCAAAGCCGGAATTCAGTTTCCTCTCATGGACAGCGATGCTGTTCGCCGCGGGCATGGGCATCGGCCTGATGTATTTCGGCGTCGGCGAACCGATGCAGCACTACCTGAAGCCACCGACTGTCCCGGGCGGCACACCCGCCGCAGCTCGCGAGGCAATGCTGATGACGTTCTTCCATTGGGGCATCCACGCGTGGGCCATATACGGCGTCATGGGCCTCGCGCTCGCGTATTTTGGTTTTCGCTACAACCTGCCGTTGACGATTCGCTCGGGCCTCTACCCGCTGCTGCGCAACCGGATCGACGGCGTGGCCGGGCATGCTGTCGATGCCTTCGCGCTCGTTGCGACTATCGCGGGCATTGCCACCACGCTAGGCTATGGCGTACTCCAGTTGGGCGCCGGTCTGCATCAGGTCGCGGGCTGGAATACAGACTCCGGCGTGTTTCGCACGGCACTCGTCCTGTCCATCGTGGCCCTTGCGGGCGCTTCAGCTGCCACGGGGCTCGACAAGGGGGTTCGCCGCCTGAGCGAACTGAATCTGGCGCTGGCCTTCCTGCTGCTCGCATTCGTCATCGTGACTGGCCCGACACTGTTCCTGCTGCGGGCATTCAGCGAAAACATCGGCAACTACCTGTCGAGCCTGGCCGGTTTGTCGCTCCGGACCTTCACCTATGATCCACCGCGCGAGTCGGGCTGGTTCGGCGGGTGGACGATCCTCTACTGGGCGTGGTGGATTTCGTGGTCGCCCTTCGTCGGCATGTTCATCGCGCGAATCTCGCGCGGGCGCACGATACGCCAGTTCGTGGTGGGGGTGCTGCTCGTTCCGACCGCCTTCAACCTGCTCTGGATGACCGCGTTCGGTAACAGTGCGATCTGGCTCGATGCCCACACGGCGAAGGGTGGCCTCGCGCAGACGGCGACCAACGTCGATGCACTGCTGTTCCAATTCTTCCAGTATTTTCCGTTGACCACGGCGCTATCGTGGCTCGCCATCGTACTGATCGCCGTGTTCTTCGTGACATCGGCGGATTCCGGGGCGTTCGTGATCGACACGATTGCGTCGCGTGGCGCGACCCGTTCGCCAATCTGGCAGCGGCTTTTCTGGACGGCCGTACTCGGTGCGACGGCAGCGATTCTGCTCGCGGCAGGCGGCCTGAAGGCATTGCAGGCGATGACCCTGGTCGCCGCGCTGCCGGTCGCGTTCATCATGCCGGCGTTGTGCTATGGGCTATGGCAAGGCATGACGGCCGACCGCGCGCACTCTTCTCAGGATCTCGCACCGTCGACAGATTTCTGGAGCGGCCTGCACTGGCGGCGGCGCCTCGCACACATGGTGCGCGAAACCACCGAACCAGAGGTCCGCCAGTTCCTGCAGGACACCGTGCTGCCGGCGTTCCGGGACGTCAGCGCGGAACTGCGTCAGACCGGCATCGAGACGGCCATCCTTCAGGACGAAAGCGACGGCTCGTTGAAACTGACCGTGCCGCACGATGGTTTGCGCGATTTCGTCTATGCCGTGCGGCCCATGCGCAAAACACTGCCGCCGTTCCTCGTTCGAAACGCTGCTGAACCCGATGCACAGGCACACATTTACGAACCCATGACGTTCTTCGAGGATGGGCGTGAGGGATACGACATTGAGTATCTTCGCCACGAGGAAGTCATTGCCGACATCCTGCGCCAGTACGAGCGTTATCTCTCACTCAACGCCGACGAGCGCACGCATTTGTTGAGCCGGGCTCCTGGTCATACGAACGCGCCCGGAGAAGAGTCGCGCTGACGTGCCAGATCGCGTGTGGCACATATGGGGCCGAACGGTTGGACCTTGGTCGGAAGCATTTCACCTCCTGACGGGGTCGGCGTTCGCGGAGAAACGCGGACGCAGCATGGCGATGCTGCACAAGGGTGAACGGTAGCGCCGTCAGGCTCTAGCGATTCCGGCCAGCGGGTGACGCCAGCTGCCGTCAGACGGCCTCGCGCAGTCGTCATCCCTTCGGTTGAAACGTAATGACAAAACTCGCCGGCGTGTTGCCGTCGACATCCCTTGGCATCGGATCCGACTTCTCGACGGCGGCCACCACAGCGCGGTCCCACCTCGGATTTCCGCTAGGACGTTGCACCGTGACACTTAGCAGCGCCCCGCTGGGGGTGCAAGTGACGGCGATTACCGCAGACGGATTGCCCTGCATATCGAACGGTGCGACCACGTTCGCGCGCACCCGACGCGCCACCTTCTCCGCATATCCTGGCGATGGGGCAACGCCGCTCTCCGGCAGCGGACTGCCGGCGATAGCCTGCAGCGCGGCGAGACGTGCTTTGCGATCCCGATCCACCAACGTGTCTGTTCTCGGAGCGATGGTCAATTCGTCCGCCCGCGGCGCCTGGGGTGCCGCGACGGCGTGTGCGATCCGCAATGCGGGCCCATGCCGACGCTGGGGCTTGACGGCGTTGCTGCGATGCCGCCCAGTGGGTGCCTGTTCGTTTCCGGCGACGAGCAAGGTAGACGCCGTCGTCACACGTGAGGCCCCTGCCTGGTTGGCCGCGCGCGGGACCGGAGCGACCAGCGGCAAAGGTGTAACCGACCCGGTGACCATCGTGTGCGGGCCGGTGGGTGCAATGTGCGGCCCCCGCATGCCGGCAAACACTAGCGCCAGCAGCACGACGTGCAGGGTCACCGCCAGTCCAAATGAACTCCCCATGCCGCGCTCGCGCGGCGGCCCAGACTGCAGGCCCGATCTCGTGCTCATGGCTGGTTAACGCCGACCCGCGCACCCAGTGAGGGCGCCGCGACCCGGTCCTCCGTTCGCTGCTGATTCCAGTTTACGCCGGTTACCGCGGTAAAGGACAACCGGCGTAAACGGCGGGCATCCGGAAGTCGTGCGAAATCGTTCGGTGTCGACGGCGGCCGGTTTTCGCTCCCCTTCAACCGTAGGGTTGCCCGAGCTTCGCTGCTCCGGCGGGCAGCGAAGCGAGCCGAACGTGATGACGGACTCTATCGGCGGAATGCACGATCGGGCCCTACCGACGTCGAGAAAAATGGAGACGGCTGCTTCGTCCGCTCAAACGATGTCTGTCCCCTTGTTCCCCAGCGGCAATATCACCCGGAAAACTGTTTCGGCCGGACGTGAACTCGCTTCGATCGTGCCGCCATGCCGGTTGACCACGATACGGTAGGCGACGTGCAGACCCATCCCCAAGCCATGCCCCTGCGCCTGACTGACCGGCTTCGACGTAAAGAAAGGCTCAAACAGGTGCTGCATGGCCTCCTGCGGAATACCAGGCCCGGTGTCGGTGATCTCGACCACCGCACGATCCGCATGGCGCCGCGTGCGGATCGTCAGTTCTCCGTGCCCGTTCATCGCCTCAACGGCATTTTCGATGATCCGGGTCCACACCTGGTTGAGTTCGCTGCCATACACCGGGAGACGCGGCAGGCTGCGGTCGAAGTCGCGCACGATCACAATGCCCGGCTTGAGTTCATGCGCCATCACGGTCAAGGTATCCTCGATGCCGTCGTGAATGTCGACTTCCTGCCGCGGTCCCTGATCCATATATGTGTAGGACTTCATCGCCTTCACAATGTCGAAGATCCGGGCCGCGCCGCGCGTCGCCTCATGCATCACCGAGCGAAGCTCCAGGACCTGGGCGATCCACGAAACGGCCGCATCGAGTTGATCCGCGTTCAGGCGGGCAGCCAGCTGCCCGAGGTCATCGGATGTGATCCCGTGCGCGACAAGGCATGGAGCAGCCAGCCACGGCTTTGCCATGCCATGGGAAGCAAGCCAGTCACCGAGCAGCGACTCCGCGTCGCTTTGCCGCAGCGCATCCGCGGCGCCCACGCCGGCCTGCGTTGCGCTGCGTGCGGCCAGAGCTCTCAGTTCGTCGACGACCTCGCGAGGGACCGCGCGCAAGCCCAGTGTCAGGGCTGAATTCTCAAGCGCCGCAAGTCCGCCACGCATGTGGTCGAGTGCCCGCGTCATGGCTGACGCGGGATTGTTCAGCTCGTGCGCGAGCCCAGCCGAAAGCTTGCCCAGGGCTGCCAGTTTCTCCCGGTTGCGCCCAGCCGTCTCGAGCGCGGTAAGCCAGTCGGTCATCACGCGGGCGACGACGCGCGTAAAGGAACCGCACGATACGAACAGATCACGGAAGGCCGCTTCCGGTAGCCGCGCAATCCTGCAATTGGTCGCGGCCCTGAGGGTCGCCGGATATGGGATTGAAGCAACCATGCACGGTGTGCCGAAGATTTCGGGTGCGACGTAGCGTTCAATGGAAAGCTCGCCTTCGGCACGTCTCATCGTCCGGACCTCTCCTTCAAGCAGAAGGAGCAGACTGGTGCTCATCTCGCCTTCCTCGAGCAGCACGTCCCCCGCCTTGGCGGCGCATTCGGCCAGGTTGTCGCACAGCCATTGCAGACGCTCACGCGGGAGGTCCGCGAAGACCGGCATCCTTCCCAGCTCATCGAGTTCGATCATGATTCGCTCCCGCCTCGCGACAGAAATACCGGCGAGGAAGCGGTGCCGTCATCCCGTTCGTTTCCGGCGAGCGCCCGCCGGAGGCCTCCAGCCTGGACGACATCCGCGCAGACCGCCCCAATGATTGCGCATCGCCACGAAGATGCGGGCGAAGGCTTCCCGTGTGCCTCCCAGATTTATTGGGTGTCGGAATCCCACGCGCCTGTACCTATCATAGGCATTCTGCCGGGTGGTCAGTGCCGGGTGCGGCGCGGGCTGCGCAGAAGCCGCGGCGCGCCCCACCCGGCTGCGAGCGGGCTGTCAGGTTACTGCGTGCCTGGTTGCACATATGTCCGAACACCGGCGAGCGGCGACCCATACGCACCGCCTTGTGGATTGTTCGGCAGGCCGTTCACGAGTTGCGCTCGCGGATCGGTCGGATTGAGGTTCATCTCTCCGGCCTGAATGTTGCCGTGTGCAGGATACTCGCTGCCGCGTGGCGCGTTGGGCATAAGTCTCGGGCTGTTAGACGGTGCCCTCATGTCGGTCACCATCGAGAGCCCCTGAGCGAGGACGGATCCTGTCGCCACGCACACGGCAGTCGCGACGACGACACGAACAATTCTGGTTGGCCGCTTCATGCTCGACTCCTTAGATACGCTGATCGACATCATCCAGTGTAGGCGACGAAGGCCCGTCGTACAGGCGCATCCACGGGCCGGCGAGACCAGATGGAATGTCTTGTGCCAACTGCTGCGTCGACACATTGGCCGCGAGCGGCCGTTGGGCTCGCGTTGCCGATTACGGCGCGCTTGCTGCCGCCCCGCTTAACCCGGCAAGGGTCAGCGGCCTGTTGATTCCCGCTCCGGCTGGCGCAGATTGCCCATCTGGTGCTTTCTCCTGGATGGACGGGCGCTCCAGTCCACGTGACATGGCCCGTCTGTCCACCTACCTGCCGAGAATGCGCTCTTCCGATTCGCCGACGATCACAATCTCCGTGCGGCGGTTGCGGGCCTGGTCTTCAGGTGTGTCGTTGCTCGCCACGGGACGGTCGTAGGCAAAACCCCTTGTCGTGATGCGAGACACCGGAATATCGCGCTCCTCAAGCGCATTGACAACGGTCGTAGCGCGTGCTTCCGACAATTGCATGTTGTACTCGTGGGTACCGACATTGTCCGTATGTCCCTCGACGATTACCGGCTTGTTGCTACGTTTGAGCAGCACAACCGCGCGAGCAAGCGCAGGCGCTGCGTCCGTGCGCAGTGTCGACTGGTCGAAATTGAAAAGCACCTTTTCGGGCAGCCGCATCTGCACGCCGTTTTCACCTTGCGTCACCTCGATGCCGGTGGCCTGGTTGAGTGCGATTTCATGGTTGCGATCGAGCCCCGAGCAGGCCGAAAGCAGCGCGAGCAGGCTGATACCGGCCCCCAGTGAAAGCAGTTTCTTCAAGTCAATTCTCCCTTGGTGAATGAAGCGCGCCGCAAAAAAGGACTTCAGCGCGCTCTGGTTGCAAAAATGTGTTTGCCGATACATCAATGCGCCAGGCAGAAAGATCTGTTCAGCCCTGCTTATGGGTGCCCGATTGCGGGGCTGGTACTGATGCCGGGCTCGGGGCCGCAGGTGCCGCCTGCTGGGGAGCTTCGTGCTTGACAGGCTGCGGATTTTCACCCACCAGCACCAGCTCGTTACCGCTGACCTCGATCTTCACGGGATCCGTGTTTTTCCACTGCTTCTTCGGGATCGCCAGCTTCCAGACCTTGTCCTGCAGCGGTGCACGAAAGAACGCGACCACACCGACCACTCGCGTGGCCTCGTTCATTGGCTCGACGATACTTGCGCTTGCGTCAGGGCGCAGCACGACATCCTTCGTGCCCAGCAGGTCCGCCTTGAGCAGATTCTGGTCATCCCGCTGCAACTGCACATAAGTCAGGTCTGCGAACGTTTTGACATCCCTGAGCTGGTAGAACCGTACCACCACTGAAAGCGACTGGCCGCCGGGAGCCGGGTTGAGGAATGCTTGCGCCGTAAGGTCGACGGTCATGGCCTTCGCATGGCGCGCAGGGTCGGACTTCGCGAGATTGGCCATGCCATCCGTGACCGCCTGCATCACGCCGCATCCGGTAGTAAGGAGCGCCACCGATGCTACGATCGCGAGGCTTGCCCGGCATGGCCATCGTTTCATATCCGCGCGTGGCCGCAACATGCCACTCGTCCCTTGGCGCCGTTTCACTCTGTTCCCTCCACATGCCAACGCACGGTAATCCTCCAGGGAGAGGGTTCACATCGCCACGGCGGTGCCAGTAGAGCCTTCCGCACGCGCTCGCGCATGGCGGCTGGAATCCACGTGGACGTCGCAGCTGATCTGATCACGAAACCTTCCCGGAGACGGGCGCCGTCAATCCTGCGGTCCAGCGCATCAAGCCTGCCGATCAGCTCAGGCATTGACTGCCTCATCGAGGACGCTTCAGGCGTAGGGTCCACTGCCATCGCTGTTACCTGTCAGATCTTGCGCCGGAGTCGTCCCCGGCGAGCAGGATCTGGTCAAGCAGCAGGAGCTTCAATGGCTTGTCCGCATCGAGTTTCTTTTTCTCAACCGCATATTTCCACCCGTTGCCGGTGCCCGGGTTCCGGTAGAGCGCGACGATGGCCACATACTTCGAGTCGGCCTTCATGGGTTGCGACAGGCTTGCAGACGCCCCCGGGTTCAGTACGGTTGACATGCTGTCCTGCAGGTCCTGTGCGAGCACGGTGCGATCATTTTTCAGAAGATCGTCGTACGACGCCCCATCGAAAAGCTTGCGGTCCTTGAGCTGGTATACGCGCACCGCGACCGAGGTCGCGCGCCCGGCATCGTCAGGATTCAGTGCATCACGCGCGGACAGATCGACGTTGAGCACCTTGACCTGCTTGAAGAAAACAGCGTGGTATGCGTTCGACGTTGTGTCGGAAACGGCCTGCCACGCGCCACAGGCCGACAGCAGCAAGGCGGATGCAACAGTAGTAATGGCCAGACGGATAAACATCAACGGTTCCTCGGTTATGCGCGTTGCGGGCTCAGGTACGGATTGGGGGGCGGCGCGGGAAAGGCTTCGCGCACACCCAATGCAATGGTGATCATGCGTTCCTCATCGGCAGGCAGCACGGTCGTCCATCCGAGTCGCGGTGCGGGGCTCGCAGGGGCTGTCCCGATCATCGGGACCGGGGCCAGGCGCGACGAAACCTCCATGCGAAGATGAACGTCAGCCTTGACGCCGACATAGAGCTGGACGAACGCCATCAGTTCGCGATGCAGCCACGCCCCAGGTAGCAGGTCGTGTGCATGCTGCGCGTTGTCGGGACGTAGCGTAACCCGCACGGCACGGCTGCGATAGGCAAGCCGCCGGCCCAGCACATAACCGCCGCCCAGACCCCTCTTTGCCCCTTCTCCCGACTGCGTGGCTGCGGGGTGTGAAGTCAGCGGCCGCGGTTGACCGACACCCGTGACTGCAGGGATAAATTCGTCGACGCACACATCGACGCCCGGCACGGCCAGCGCGATAACACCCGCCAGACCTTCTGCCGTACGGGTCTTCAGGTTCAGCAGGCCCAGCAGCGCGAGCATCCGGGAATCGGGCACCCCGGCGCGCTCAGGCTTCCTGCCCCAGCCAAACCCGACCAGGCACAGCAGGTTGCGCGAATGCGCGTCGCTCCCACCCGGGCGGAAGCTTTCCGGGTAGCGGTATTTCTTCCATGCGCGGTACAGCAGCGTGACGAAGCGATGATGGAACCGGTCGAGAAAGGCTTCGACCACCTCGTGCCCTTCTTCACGCAGAACGATGTCGTCAATCATGTGCGGCGGTACCGCCGCATCGACACCGTACAGGCCCATGAAGGTTGTCCGCACGGATGGTCGCGCCTGCGTAGCGGATTTATCCCATGCGTCACTGAATTCGACCGTGGCGACTTCACCCACCGGAAACCCGACGCGTGGCCACGACCCGAAACGCACAGGTTCGTGCTCGGGCGTGTCGCGCGTGCCAAATCCCGGACGGTCAGGCGCGCGCACCTCGAGCAGGCGGCACAGCTGCATGAAGCTCATCCTGGGTGCGCATGCAAGCAGGGCCGCGACGAGCGGCTCGACGCTGGGAAGATCGTGCGGCTTCATAGCGGAGCGCGTTGTGCCTTGCTGCGCGGCCAGACCGTACGGGTTTGCGACGGCAGGCTCACGATCGAGAGCTTCGTGAACAGGTTGATTTCCGCGTACGCTGCAAAGAAGCGGTGCAGCAGCTCGCCGAACAGCATCAGGTCGCCCTCGCCGGCGAACGCCTGCGAATCGAGTGTCACCTCGATCAGCACACCCCGCTCGACCGAGCCGCCCGATACCTCCTCGAGCAGTTCCTGCGACACCCAGAGAATGCCGGCTAGACGCCGCGCGTTTAGTTCGTCGTCGGTCCAGTCGTAAAGCGCAAGCGCGCCACGCAGCACTTCCGCGTCCATCATCGAGAGGAAGTTCGGGGCAAGGTGTGACAGCACGCGCCACTGGAACCGGTCGCCCGTGGGGGGATAGACCGGCAACGTGGGAGCGACGAGGTTGCGCACCCCCGTCACGTTCGGCGTGCTCTCAGCGAGTTCGCTGAGGTTCGCCTCGCGCAGTCCCTTGCGCGGCAACATTCCGTTGGTGCCGGTGACGCGCAGCGAAAGACTTTCTTCCGGCAGCGTTTCCATGGTTTCCCACGCGTGGCCGCCGAGGATCACCCAGGTCTCGTGCAGCCCCGCCATACCAGGGCGTACGCGCGCATGGAAATACCGCTCCGGCGCCTCGTGACGCAGCATGCCACCGCGATGCCGGAACGTGGCGAACGGCACATACTCGTAGCGCTCAGCCGTGTCGTGATCGAACGTCTCGATCGCATCGACCGAATACGTTTCGACGTGCTCGCCCTGATGTCCCGCGGGCACCACGCGATACTCCGTTTCGTGATGGTTGATTTCAACAGGTTCTGCGTCGAGTTCGAAGAGGTTGATCACCGGTGAGCAGAACAGCCTCACATTCTCCCTGCTGAAATGCTGGTCCGACGGATAAGCGTTTTTCAGGACAATTTCAAGCTCGAAACGGGTTGTTCCCGCAGGTAGCTTCGCGACGTCGAGTCCGCACAGGTCAATGAAGAGGAACTTCTCGCGGAACGAAAAGTACTCGAGCAGAAGCTGGTAGCCCGAGAATGCCGCATCCGCCTTGGGCCACAGCCGCTCTTCGGTCGAAAAGCCCGCGGGTTCGATCGTGATGCCGGCCAGTGGCACCGCCTCGCCGTCCCGCACCTCCGGAATGCGCCACAGGACGGAGTCAACCTGGCGCGTCAGCGCCAGGTGCATGGCGAACGCGACCGGCAGATCCGCATTCAGGTGCAGGCGCAGGCGCGACAGATCGGATTCCTCGCGCCGCGCCGAATGATGCAGCTCGAAGGCGAGGCGAATCACCGAGCGGCCATCGTGTCGCACGGTCGGTCCTGCGTGCGTGATGGACAGCGGCTGGAGCTGCACGGCCTGCGTAGTCCGGTACAGGCACTGCACGGTTTTCGGCGTCGTGCCTTCGGCGCCCGCCGGCGGCGGAACGCTGATCGGGGCAGAACGGACGGGCACACCCGCAGGTACCACCTCGGTTCTCTGAAGCTTTTCCCGAAGGGGGATCAGCTCGGCGACCGAGAGCGACGGAATCATGCGCAGATAGTGCGGCCACAGCAGGCTCACGAGCCCCTCTGTGAGTTCTGGCAATTCATCGTCGAGCTTCTGCTGAAGACGCCCGGTCAGGAAGGCGAAGCCCTCGTGGAGTCGCTCGACATACGGATCGCGGTCGCCCACGCGATCGAGGTTGAGCATGCGCGCCCGGTCGGGATGCGCCTTCGCGAACTCCTTGCCGGATTCGCGCAGGTAGCGCATCTCGGCTTCGTAGTAGCGCAGGATCGGATCGTCGTTTTCCATCGATATATTCTCTTAGGGTCAGCGATGAACTGTTGCCGCTCTGTCGAACGGATACGACGATTTCACGTCCCGGGGATTCGGGTAAAAGCTTGTCCGGTTAAACTCGTCCGGTCTCTCGAGGCACAACAGCAGCATGCCAATTTGCCCAAGAATCGGAATGCATGCCATGACCCACCACCAGCCACCGCCCAGTCCAATGTCATGCAACCGGCGAATCTGCGTCGCCACCAGAATCCATGCGAAAACGCAGACAAGCGCGCGGGCGGTCAGGCTGAGCACGAGACTGTCGCCAGGCAGATCACCCAAGCCGGTAGTGCTTATCGCGTATAGAACAACAACGACAACGCACGTGGTAATTGCGCATTCCCTGCGAGTGGCGCGCCCATAAAGAGTGATACGTTTCTTGAACCAGGAAATCATTCGGTAGACCTCAGAGTTAAATCAGCGTGCAACCTGCTATGTGAAAACCACGGGTAAGTTACCCGTCGACACACCCTCACGAAAGTGCCAGCGCGCGCGCCGGATCGAGCACGGTGAGTTCCGCCTGCAGTTCGCCGATGCGGCGTGTGAGCGCCGGTTTGTCCGCACCCTTGCGGTTGCTCATCGCCTTGAACGCCCGGGTCAACTGCTGCTTGACCTCGAAAACCAGTGCCGGCTCCCAGCGCGTGAGCGGCAGGGAGCGTGCGGCCGTATCGAGCTCGGTCAGCAGTGCGAGTGCCGTATCGGGGCGACCGGCATGATCAGCAAGGCGTGCCATGACAAGTCGTTGCAGGTAGCGATGGCGATCTGTTTTCATGCCAGGCAGCGCCTCTAGCCAGGCGAAGGCCGCCTCGATACCGTCGCGCCCAGCAAGGTCTCTCGCCTGTGCCTCAATCTCGGGCCAGTCGCCGGCACTGCCGTCCTCGCTCCCGGCCGAGACCGGCAGTGGCGCCACGCTCTCGCCGGCCTCCAGATCCCGCACGACCGCGTGCCGGGCAATCCACTCGAGCGTCGAATCGTCGGCGAATGGCGTGCCATCGTTGAACGCCAGCCGCTCGATGCCAGGCAGCCGCTCGAGAAAGAGCGCGAAGTCCGCACGCAGCAATTCGCGCCACGCGCTGTACGGCGCACCCACATGATCGAGCGCGACGTGCTGAAAGTACTGCAGGTCGAACCAGAGGTGATTGACGCCCTCCATGAACGCTCCCTCGACACGCTCCAGCAATTCGTGCCACTGCTTCTGCAGTACGAGCCGTTTCATCTGCGCGCGCAGCTCGGCGCGCGGCGCCATGAGCCGGGTATGCGATGCGGCGTCCGACGGGGGCACCTCGTGCAACGTGTCCCAGCGCACGGTGCGCACGAGTCGTACCGATGACAGATAGCCGTTCTCCTGATCGCGTAGCCACGTGGCCATCGTACGGGCCTGATCCAGCAGATCGCGCGTCGAGGCAATCGACCCGGACGACCCGGACAACCCGGACGATATGCGCGCCGTGGCTGGCAATGCTGGCTGGATCGAATCCGTTACTCCGCTACCCGCCATGCCGTCCCTGCGCTCGAACCTTGACACCAGCGGCTGCAGGTTCGGACGCGCGGCTTCGGTCCATTCACCGGTCAGCGTGACCAGTACATCGAGCGCCGCCAGCGCACGTTCGAGGTCCACCGGCACGAATTCACCGCGGCTCTCAAGCAGATCCAGCACGCGGGTGGTCGCCAGCATCTCAAGCGCGCCCTTCCTCGCTTCGGCACGCGCAGGCAGCACGGCCTCGCCGAACCGGTCGACGAGCGCCGCGGATAACTCCAGTCCGTCGGCAAAGCCCGCTGGCCCATCCTGGCGCAGCCGGGCGAACGCGTAGTAGCCTGCGAGACGCAGATCCTTGCCGGTCTCCTTGAGAAGCTGCTCGCACGAACGGACGATCACGCCATCGTCGATCCCTGAGAGCTTGCCTGCTTCATCCTTGAGCGTGAAGAACGCATCCTCATAACCGGGATCGCGACCAACACCCCCCTCGCCCGGGAGCGGCAGCAGCCACGACGTCCACGTATCAAGGCGTGCCCGTACGAGTTCGTCTGCGTCTTCGCGTGCCGGAAAGAGGTTCCTGAAGAGTTCTCCCAGCTTCACTCAACCTCCGGCACGGAACCGTTCGGCAAGGGCATGGCCGCGTGCTTCGCGGCGGCGATCGCGGCCGGTGGTAACGGAGGCGGACTGAACGAGGAAAGTTTGGGGCCTGCCGTTGCGCCACCGGTCACAAAGATGCGACTGGGCAATGCGAAGTGCCGAAGCTGCAGTACATCGAGCGGACCCGCACCTGCATCAGTGCGTAGCTGAACCTTGAGCGCAATCCCCTGGCTCGTATCGGGCGCCCACGTCAGCAGATAGCGTGCGTTGTCCTCCTGGGAGATCTTCGCGCGCTCCAGAAGGCGGATCAGCCCGAAACGTCCCTGTGCGTCGAGCGCGGATCGCAGGCCGCCCTGCTCCGTCTGCCATTCGATGTGCGACAGGTTCTCAAGCGACTGTCCAGGCCACTCGAACGGCACCCAGTCCTCTTTCTGGTTGAAGTAGTTGAGTTCGCGCCTGGACAGCACGACTTTCATGTCAGTCACGCCCGGCGTCGCGACGCCCCGCAGATCGAACCGGACATGCGCGTCGCCCGCCGGGAACAGCACGGTCGATACCCGCGTGAGCCGGTTCAAGCCTTCGAGAAAGCCCGGATCGAGAGTAAGCGAGCCGTGGTCTGTTCCTTGTGCGGCGACCCACCGGTCACCCTGCCGTTCGATGACGCCAGCCAGTTGCGCCGCGACGAACTGGGCGATCACCCCGTTGTCTGGCCGCATGAAGCGCGCCATCTCGGGCAACGAAGCGTCGTTTTCCGAATCCGCAAACGGATAGCGGCCGCCGAAGGTGCGGTTCCAGTTGGCCAGGATCGACGTGCGCCAGATGTCGTTCAGGCTCGCTGCTGCGGGCTGCACCACGGCCTGCCAGGTCTGGTCAAGCGGTGCCTGGAACAGTTGGCCAAATCCTGCCCATTGCTGGCCAAGGCTCGCGGCAACCCGGCTCGCGTAGTCGCGGCTTTCCGCGATATCCGATGTCTTGCCCTGCAGCACGGACTGCGCCGCGACGCGCGACATCGCATCGGTATTGGCGCTGTTCACCATCTGCTCGATCTTCAGACGCATCGCGGTTACACGTTCGAGATAGCGGGCAAGACTCAGGTCGCCAGTGGCGGCCAGTTGCGCCGCGGCCTTGCCGGTTTTGCCAGGCGCGGCAGAAACCAGGTCGCTGCCCGTCAGTCGCAGGATTGGGCCAAATGCGATCGCAAGCGGTGCGAACTGGGGCTGTGCCTGTTTTGACGGGTCTTTCTCGTCGGCGCCGACGAGTTGCTGCGCCTTGCTGATCAGCGTGTCCGAGAGCGACTGCGTGCTCGCACCCGTACTCGCCTGATACACGATCGCGTTCATCAGCGCGACCAGCGGCGAGCGTTGCGGGTCGCCCAGCAGGGTGAGCTGGTCGGCCGTGGCCGACAGCGTTGGCGCGGGCTGCCAGCGCAGGCCGTTGAGGAACTGCTCCCAGGCCCGCGCGTAATCGTCGAAATACCGCTGCCGCAGTTCGGCCTTCAGTGTCGACGGAGCCTGATTCGTTGTCTTTGCGTCAGACAGCACCCAGTCGCCGGCAACGTTACCCTTGTCGCTTGCCTCGTCGATCGCTTTCGAGATGCGGTCTTCCCAGGCTGCGCGCGTGAAGACGCCCGGCACGGTCTGCGTCGTGTTGAACAGGCCCCGTCCTGTGGTGTCGCCAAGCAGTGTGGCGAGCGTCACCGGAGGGTACTTCGGCTTGGCATCATCAAGAATCTGCTGGTAGACCGCATCGGTCGAGTTCTGGATACCGCGCACGCCGATGACGGTCTGACGCGTGGACGCGACCAGACTGCCGTCCGGTACGATGGCAAGCGAAGAACCGCTCGTGGTGACCCGATGTCCGAGGTGGTCCGAAAAAAAGTCGATCGTGTGCTGGCGCAGATCCTCCCATGTGCCCGACGAAAGCGGCGAATTGAGAGGACGTGCGGGAACCGTGGTCGCGATCAGCTGCGGCGTCAGGAAGGCTGCGACAGCGCGTTCTGGTTTTGCAAGCATCAGGTAGGCCTTGAGCGTATCGTAAGCGGCCTGTGCCTGGACGCTGCCGCCGCTCGCGATCTCTTCGTCAGACATCGACGCCAGGCGGTGCAGGCGATCCTCCAGCGTCTGGCGAATCGGGCCGACGAGGATTCGGCTCGCGGCGCCCTCGTAACCTGACCAGATTGCACCCAGCAGGGCGCTGTCACGGTTCAGTCCAAAGCGGGTCATCCACGGGGCGCCGTCACGCTGGCGGGTCTCCAGCGTGTCGATCTGCTTGCCGAGACTATCGAGCGTCTGCATCGACTGCGTATTGTCCTGGGTGCCAGCGAGCTTGGTGAGCGTGTCCCGGGCGGAGCCAATCGTCGCGCGGTTCATCATGCCGGACAGCATCGTGCCAGCGACCCAGCATCCGACAAGCGCCGTCGTCATCCACGCGGCCGTCGTCGACAGTGAGAAGCCGACACGGCGGCCGTGAATTTTGCGGCTATGGTCGGCGACCGTTTTCCAGATCGTCCTTTGCCTCGGCGGTAGGGGGGCACCATCTTCAGCGTCAGGAGCTGGAACGGGTACGGTTGCCTCCCGCTCCTTGAACAACGGAGCAAACAGCAACCCGTGGACCGCATTGCGCCAAAGGCGTGACTCCCTGGTCTGCATCACAAGGTCCGACAATGCTTCGCGAAGTTCCGAAATGTGTCGCGACAGCTCGGCCAGGTACCGGTCGTTTGGATCCTGCATGAGGCGCACGACCCCAGCGTCGGCAAGATTTGCGGAGAGTCCGTGCAGCGACGCTTCGACCTCGTCAGGACGAGTGCGCTCATTCGCCCAGGTGAAGCCGATCGCCTCGTCGGGCCCGGACTGTTCGCCGCCAAAGTCGGTAACGTTCAGCAGGTACGCGGGCGCGGCCCAGCGCAGCGCGCGGGCGTGACGTGCGAGCCGCTGGGCCGTCCTCTCGGCGTCAAACGGTGCGCTGGCTGAACTGCGGTTTCGCGTCACGGCTACGATCGCGTCAACAGGGCGTCGCCGACGCAGACGGCGGACCTGGTCGAGCCATTCGGTATCGAGCTTGTCGGTTGTCTGCTTCGCATAGAGCAGCACGGTATCGCCGGTGATCGCATAGCCGGTGTCGGCGAGCCCGGGCGCAAGACGCTTGACGAGCGGTTCATCGCCAGCGACCACGACCCAGCGATCGCGATAACGCCAGCGCCAGCCATGACGCTCGCGAAGCGCATCGCGCAGCATAACGATCTTTTCCGGTGTTGGGACATGCGCGAACGCCAAGCCTTCGTTGGCGCTTTGCGCCTGCTTCTGCGAATCGTAGCGTGCCAACCACCGCATCGCACGCATTGAAGCAATCCAGAGTAAGACGGCCTCAAAGTACTTTACAAACATCAACGCCAGGAGCAGCCCCGAGAACAGGCACAGTTCGATGATGATCCGTGTCTGGAACGGCCATCCGCGCGAGGGGCCCTCCATCCAGACGGCGAGACCCACAGCAACGAAAAGGATGCCAACCCCGATGCCCACGAAGAGCGCTACCGGCTCAGACTTTTGTTCATTCATGTTTGTTTTCTGCACACGAGCGCGATCAGGTCGCCGCCGTCCGGTGTAAGTACGAGTTGCGGGTCGCCGGTCCGCTCCGCGAGTTCAGCCGCGAGAGCGGTTGCAAGCCATCCGCCCGCCGCCCCACAGTCCCCGACCGTCGTTTTCAGGTCGATCTTTGATCTTTGTCCGTCGAGTTGGGACGCCGACTTTATTGCTACCTCTAGCTCGGGCGAAAGTCCGTGACTCCAGACAGTCTTGACGCGTGTCAACGCCGCTTTCCCCCAACGCATCGCATGTTCGAGTGTCTCTCCAACAGCATCGCCCGGGCCCCGTGCTGGACGATGCAGGCGTAGGGGCGGGTTTCCCGTCATTGTTTTGGCAAGGCTCGGGTGCGCCAATAGCAGCGCGACGCCCGCCTCCGCGACTCCGTCCTGCAGGCGCTCGCTGACCGCATTGCGCAATCGAACTGCAACTAGCAGGTGAACAACCTGCGGCCTCATGCGGTCGAACCACGCGTCCGCTTGAAACACCGACGAAGGCGCGGGGGGAGGCGTCATCGTCACACGTAGAGACGGCGATTTCGCGGAAACAAGCTGCTGCAGCAGGGCACGCACGTCAGTGTCCTCAAGTACGGACTCGATCTGGAGCGTGGTGCGCACCGGAAGGGCCATTAGTTGCGGCGCCAGGCTGTCGATCAATCGGACCAGAAGCCAATTGCAGACTGCCTGATGGCGAGCGTGTTCCGTGAGTTCGTTTCCCGCATGGAACTGCTGATCCCGGATTTCTAGCCAACGGGCACTCACGTCGGTGTTTGGCTCGGCCCGGCTCGCCCGAGGGCGCAACACCAGGCTGCCGTCAACCAGCCCCTCGATACCGTTCTCGTCGTGATCGGAGGAGAAACACCACGCATGGCCCAGCAACGCCAGCGGCTCGCTGGCAAGGGCATGGCATTTTTCGGTTTCGTGGTCGCTGACGCGATTTGCCGCGATTGCTCCACTCCGTCGTGCGTATAAATATCCAAGGCGGCAGCACAGCAAAAACGCCCATGCAAGCATCGGATAGCCGACGACACAGAACCAGAACCAAACAGTGTTTGTCGGTCGGCCTTTCGGCCACAGAAAAATCGTCAGCGCGGCACCCAGGCACTGGACGACGCCGAGGAGCACAAGCCAAACGGGTTTCGAGAGCTGCGGCGGCGCAGGTACCGGAATCCGCGGCGGTATGCGAGCAAAGTCAATCGGCATCTGGCTATCGGACCGTCGCCCCATCAGACACAGCGATGAGGACACTCCCGCACTGGGTCTTGTCTCCATCACGCGAAAGCGGCGTGCCAGCATCCCTGATGCCGCCGCCCCCTTCCACGATTTCGTTGTCGCCGTGAATCGGACAGGACACAAGGTCGCCCACGCGCGCTGCGCGGCGACCTTTAACCTTGATCCGGTCTGAACCGGTAAGGACCTTTCCGCCGTGACTCGTACTATCACCTTCGTACGCTAATTTCTTCATTTTAATATCCATGTTCAAGCTAATTTGATGAATGCGATGATCAACTTGCTAGCAAAGCCAGCAGCGCGCTTTCATATGCCGCACGCATAGGTTGACGCGCCTTTTGAAATCACCTGAAAATTTGCACTTGCGCGCTTCTTCGTATGGCCTATGTCCGCACCTACCTATTTGGATTCAATATCCTTATACCCCTCTTTCGTAATGTCGCTGTAGGCCGCCTGATGAATCGAGGCATCGTTACTGCAAATTTTCCGAGAAATTTTCTTGTTGCCGCGATACACAATTATTCCAGCCGAAAATTCTGGACCATCATCCGTCTTCACGGTCTTGTCATAGAGATAATAGGTATATCCAGCCCTCGAGAATCTAATATGTGTTTCGCCACCGCCAGCGTAAGGGACATTACTAAAATAAAAAATGTTACCTTTGTTCGAGCCGCTATCTGAAACCTCAATGTCAATTTTCTTCATTGTTCCATTGCGATACGTCAAAACGCCAGTATCTTTCATTTCACATAGAGAGGCAGTAGTCCTGTTCAATTCGCAATTAAATACAGCTTCTTCTTTCGCTCCACACATGCCTTCTGCGTGTGCCGCTGTTGTAAAATTAAAAATAATTGCCAAAAAAAATACGGGGTAAATATTCTTCACGATTTCATTCCGTCGAAAGACCCAAAATAGGAGCCACCTTATTGTACCGACTAAGGCGATCAGCATAGCCATTCTGTCCGCCATTCACAATCTGAGTGACGTCCCTAACAGTTCCGGTGTCTGATGTTCGATTCAAATTACTACGTGACCAGAAGACATATGCAGACTCGACGCCGTACTCCACGTTTGACACGACAAGTTCGGGATGCGCAATGAAGTCCTTTTGGTCATCTGGCACTCGGCGATTATGCTCATCCTGGAAAGACTGATACCCACTCTTACCAGTTATTTGAATAAACCCTCGTCCGCGATACTTGTATCCATCACCGCTTGACTCATCGCCGTTTCCCATTCTGCCTGCGTAGACATAGTTCGCTAGATGCTCTACGTTGTTAGCGTAATATGATTCATGGCTCCACAGTTTGTCTCGCAATCTACCGTGCGCACAGTCGTCACAGGAAGCATTGTAGTTATTCTTACCCCCTTTGCATCCGAAAGTTTTTCGCATATTCCGAGGGTTATAGTTCAATCCTTCTTCGGTAACCCGAAAATGTGTTTCGTGAGCGCAGTGCGACAAGAAATGTGCGATTCTTTTCGACGTGTTTACGGAATACGCTTTAGCGTATTTGTTCAAATGCGGCAGCATGCTTGTATAGTGTTCAACTGAATTAGCTGGTTCTACAGCAACAAGCATGTCGAGCGTTATCAATTGCTGTTCGCAAGCAAAGTTCCCCACCAATCCGATCGGATGGATATGAAATACATTCGACGCGGGGAAGCCAGTCAAGCCAGCCTTGACCTCATCCCACCAGACCAGCTTTTCGATCCGTTTCTGTTCCTCGGCGTGTTCGGCCCGAGGCCCGTGCGTGCCTCGATCGCGGCAATCAACTGCTTCCATTTGTCGGAATTAGCCCACTCGCTCTCGTGCTGAATGATCAGCCTCGACATACGCAGCGCATTCCACGGGTCTTTCGCCGCGTTGCACAGGTCATCGGCCGCTTGTGTCTGGTCGCCTGCCAGATGCAACACCTGGTAAATCGACGTCATGAGCGGGCTGAGCTTGTCCAGCGAACCCGGGTTCGGCACATCCGCACCGACCGAATAGTCGACGAACCCTTGCGTGGTCGCGAACATCGTATGCGTCGGATCGTGCGCGGCGTCCAAGGGCTGAAAGTCCACCCACTTCCTGTTCAAGTTAGCCCGATCAATGCGCCGCGTTAGCATCGTCGTTTCTCTACGGTTGTGGACGCCACTGGCGCAGTGCGTCTGATAACTGCTTCAGACGCATCCGGTCACGAGCCGAAACAGGATGCACGGTATGGTCCGAGTCGTTTTGCTTCACTATGCCTTTGCTTGTATCGATAACGAGCTTACCGCCTTTAAGCGTCAAATAGGTTGGGTCGTACCGGTTGTGGTCCGGGCCCTTCACCGCTTCTTCATAGTTGAAGGCCCGCACGGGTGTCGTGTCCTTGCCGTACGGCAGACGGCCCAGTACACGCGGCATCGTGAGACCAACGTAGCGCGCATCGTCGGTGTCGCGGAAGCTCTTCCACTTGATGTACTCGGCGCGGTCGAAGTAGTTGCCGATATCCTGAATAGCCGCCACTTCTTCCATCGACTGCTTGCCGAAGAATGCCGCGCCCACCGAGCCGATGAACGGCATGTGTGCGGCTGCCGCCACCTTCGAGATATTACGCAGCAGTGCGATATCCATCGGCGAGTTCGCGAATTCGAAGTCGCTGATCATGGCGCTGATCGGCTGGCCACCCGGCGTGTCGTATTCCTCGATGTACGTGAGGCGATACAGGCCGCTCTGGATCAGCTCCGGCGTATCCTCGAAATCGCGCTGCAGCGCGTCCTTCGACACGTCAAGCACTTCGATGCGCGCGTTGCGACGGAAGTCGGTGCGCGAGACGAGCATCTTGAGGCCACGCCAGCGGCCTTCGAGCGCCTGGAATTCCGGCGTGTGCATCACGGCGTCGAGCTGACGACCGATCTGCCGGTCAAGCTGGCCGATATGGAAATCGAGCAGCGACTTGTCAAGGCGGTCGACCGTCTGGCTCGATTTCGACACAAGCTCGAGGAACGCGCTCATGCCGCGCGCAATGCGCTCGTCGGCCGATGCCTCGGCGAGCATGTCGCTGTCGCGAAACGCTTCGAGCGGGCGCGCCTGGGCGATGGGCTTCAGGTTGATCTTGTCGCACAGCGAGGCATAGACGCTGTCGTGTTCGAGGACAACAGTTTCTGTTGCGCCCGGGCTGGATTGATTCTGGTTCATTGTTCGTCCTGTCTGCGTTTGTGGCGCAACCTGGTTGCGAAAGGCGGTGAAGGCCGTCTTGGGCCGTCGGCGCTCAGGCATGCCCTTCCGGTTGCGTAGCGGCCGTGGCGATCTGCCCCAGTTCGCCGCGCAGCTTGTCAGACAGCCGCTTGTCCTTCAGAATCTTCTCGAACTCGCGACGGAAGGTACCGTTGTCGAGCAGGTTCGATTTCAGGTCGCGCAGCAGGTGACGCATCGCGAGCAGCGCCTGAAGTTCCGGAATCTGGCGCGCGACCTGCTCCGGCTCGAAATCCTTCATCGAACGAAACGACAGGTTCACCGGCAGTTCGGTGCCGTCGCTGGCCAGCGTATTTTCGGCCGCAAACTTCAGGTCCGGTGCATAGTCGGCCAGCACGGCATCGAAGTTGTTCTTGTCGATATTGACTTTCTTGCGCTCGGCCAGTGGCGCGTGCTCACGGCCCGCGCTGAAGTCACCCGCGACGAGCAGCTTGAGCGGCAGTTCGACCTTCTTCTGTGCCCCTCCCGTATGAAGGTCTAGCGTAATTGATACGCGACTTTTCGGGATTTCTCGCTGAAAACTGTCCATTAAGACTCCTTATGAAGTGACGTTCGCGATCCCCCGCTGAATTCGCCCGCAGCGATAGGGTATCTGGTGTGACGCTCCTTCGATCATCAGTTGCAACCGCAACTACATAACCATGCTGACTGCACCCCATTGTGCGGTCTCCATTCATGCGGCTTGGTTTACCGCAGCGTATTAGAACGGATTATCGCCAAGGCGTCAAAGAGAATTCGCGACGGAATTACAAATCGGATCGATATTAATAAGATAAGGCATCAATTTTTCACAATGTTTGAATTTTTATGAACGTGAATCTACTCGTGCCTCGAAGTGCGCGTGACGTCCAACGCTGCTGATTTTTGGGTATATTCTTGGCTTCCACCAAGACCCAGTTAGGTTTACTAACGCACTTTCTCTGTAATGCCGCGCGCATATTAATGGTAAAAACGTTAATTGGATTTAACAAATCTTATTTCCATAAAAATATATGCATGGGGTATACAGATATCCGATATCGCGTTTAGAATCCGCCGATTGAAAGCAGTACAAAATGCGCAGACGACCAACACATGCGAATCGACAAACCACTCTGGCACGACGGCCTCATCCTCTCGCAGCAGCACTTCCAGCAACAGGACCGGTGGACGGAATTTGCCCTGCAGCAGCTCGTTGCCGCGGCTTTTGCCGACCCATGGGGAACGCTCCGGGTCGAAGTCGACGAGGAAGCACTCGCGACGGGACGGCTGAAACTTACCCGCCTCAAGGGGCCGTTTCCCCGACGGCACGCCTTTCGACACGACGGTGGCTGACGCGCTCCCGGGAGTGCGTGACCTCGGCCAGGGCATTCCCGCCGACCGCCAAAGCGTTGTCGTGTTCGCCGCGCTTGCACTCCTGGATGCCAACGGCAACAACTGCCGCCTTGATGAGACCTCACTCGCGCGTCCGCGGCGTTCGTATCGTGAATTTGCGAAGGTCATGGACCTGAACGGCACGAATGAGGTTGAAATTGCGACAGAGCGTCACGCGATCCGGCTGCTCTTCGATTTTGAGCCGCATGCCGATGACACGGTATGCGCCATCGCACGGCTCACGCGCGCGACCAACGGCCAGTTCCAGGTCGATCACCGGTTCGTGCCCCCCTGCCTGACGCTCGCCAGTCACCCGCTCCATATCGAGCGGATCAACCGCCTTGCAGACATTCTGCAGGCAAAAAGTCTCGCACTGGGCTCGCGCCGCAGCGAGCGCATCGAGCAGGTCGCGGAATACGGTGTCGCCGATGCCCAGCTCTTCTGGCTGCTGCACTGCATTCACGCGGCGTGGCCGCATCTGCGGCTTTATGCCTCGCATCCGGCCCGCCCGCCTGAGCACCTATATATCACGCTCGCCGAACTCGCCAGTGCACTGATGACGTTCTCCACCGGGGCCCGGCTCATTGATATCCCGGCATATGACCATGCAACGGGCTGACGAGGTATTCGCGAAAGCTCGAGTCGAAGATCCGCCGAAACTGCTGGATGCGATCATTCCGTCGCGTGTAGTGTCGATCGGCCCTCACGCGCAAAGGCCCGACAACCTGGACGGGCCCAGTTTCTTGACGAGCGCATCACCGCAGGGGCCGCGGGACTGGTACCTCTCGGTCAATGCGCCGATGCCGGTATTCGAACTCGTCGAACAGTTCCCGCGATTGTGCAAGATCGGTGCACCCGAATGATGTCGAGCACATCATCAATTCGGCACTGCTGGGTATTCCGCTCAATGCCGTGCAACGGGTGCCCGGCGCCATTCCGGTGCGACTGGACAATCAGTACTTCGCACTCGACTCCACGAGTACTGTGCACGCGAAGATGCTCGCTTGCCCCGGGCCTGTCCAGGTCTACCTCCCCGGCATCCGTGCCCCGACGCCACCCCTCGAACTGTATGCGGTGCTGCGCTCATGACAATCCTGACTTCCCGCCATTCCGGCGATAGTGGGCCAGCCCTGATGGGTAGCGCGCCGGCCGCCGACCGCGTCAGCAGTGCTGGAATACGCGATCTGCTGCGAGACACGGCACTGCTTGTCACGTCACTCGCGCCGGGTGGAACGGTAACGGACGCCGCGGCGTTTCGCGACCGGTGCCGGCAGCTCATCGGAAATTTTTCGGACTCGCTCACGCACCGAGGTTACCCCGAGGACGTACGGCTGGAAGCGATGGTTGCGCAGTGCGGACTGCTTGACGAAACGGCGCTGCGGGAGCTGGGTGACGAAGCCCGTTCAGGATCTCAGGATCGCCCACATCTTTTCGCTGAATCGCGCTTGTAAACTGAGTCAGGCGATGTTAACTTGCGTGTATTGCCTGTAAAACGACACGCCGTTGCCTTCCATAGACGATAACGCTGACTGGGCCGATACCGAATTCGGTGCGGCCAATCTGGGCGATGCCCGTTTGACGAGCCGACTGGTCGCGCTGGCGCGACGGTTGGCAAGTAGTCCTGATTGCCCATTCCCGCGCTCGCTCAATGCCGCCGAGCTCAAGGCAGCCTATCGTTTTTTCGACAACGAACAGGTCGATACGGATGGCGTACTTGCTCCGCACATTGAACAGACCCTGCGGCGCATGACCCGCATACCGGTCGTGCTTGCGGTGCAGGACACGACCGAATTCAACCTGAGCCACCTCAAAGCGACCGAAGGACTGGGCTACGGCACGGGCAACGCTTCGCGCGGCTTCATGCTGCACAGCCTGCTGGCCGTCACGCCAGAAGGTTTGCCGCTGGGTGTGCTGGGTATGAAGACCTGGGTGCGACCCGACGCGCAATTAGGCAAGAAGCAGCAGAGAAAGCACCTTCCGGTTGCAGACAAGGAGAGCGTCAAGTGGCTCGAAGGCATCGCGCATCTGGGCGCCCTCAAGGCACGCTGTCCCGAGACCCTGGTGATTGGAATCGGTGACCGGGAAAGCGACCTCTACGAAGTGTTCACGGCCGAGCGTCCGCGAGGCGTTGAGTGGCTGATCCGAGCCAAGTCGGATCGCAAGACCGTCAACCCCGAGCACTCCCTCTGGGAGGCCGTTGCCGCGACCGCCCCGCTGGGCGAAACGGAGTTACAGGTCCCGCCAGTGGGTAATCAACCCAGGCGCGTCGCCCGTCTGACACTGCGGTGTACGCCAGTGCGACTGAGGCCTCCGCAACGGCCTTCATCCCGGCTCGCCGAGGTCACAGTCTATGCGATCCACGCCCTTGAAACCACGCCGCCGGCGGACATCGAGCCGCTCGAATGGATGCTGCTCAGTTCCGTGCCGACGATCACGTTTGAGGACACCCTTGAACGACTCGGCTGGTATGCCCGCCGATGGACGATTGAGTCGTGGCACCGCGTACTGAAGAGTGGCTGCAGCATTGAAAAGCGTCAGTTCGGCAACCTTGAGCGGTTCGTACGGTCGACCGCGCTATTTGCGGTGATCAGCTGGCGCATCATGTACGCGACGTTGCTGGGTCGTGCCGATCCGGACCTGTCGTGCGAAGTCCTTCTGCAACCAGACGAATGGCGCGCGCTTCATAGCCGCACCCATCGCACGTCAAAACCACCGACTGCAATACCTTCACTCGGTGAGGTCGTGCTGTGGATTGCAAAACTCGGTGGGTACCTGAACCGCAAGCATGACCACCCACCCGGTCCCACCGTCATGTGGCGTGGATTTCTCGTCCTGCACGAGATCACCGAGATGTATCGCATCTTCAGGCAAGACGAATAAGTTGGCTCACGAAAAATGTGGGTGATCCTGAGCTCCTAAACAGGGCCGCCCGGCCGCGAGTGCCGGATTGCCCGGTCATATCCGTCTTCGGCACATGCCTCAATGGCACAGGGTTGTGCAGGACAACACATTCATACCGATGGCCGTACCGACCAGCGTGCCAGCCGGAAAACTCGCGAGGGTTGTCGATGA